>JAYVYD010000048.1:0-29920 GCA_043784605.1 Myxococcales bacterium
CACGAGACGCTCGTCGTCGTGTTGTTCTTGAGCGCCTTGCAGAGCTGATCCGCCGCGGCACCCGTGCACGTGGAGCCGACCATGTCGTTGCTCCCGGAGATCGTGATCGATGAATAGGTGCCGGTGAGCGCCGCCTGGAAGGTCTTCCAGTTCGTGCACTGACTGCTCGGCGTCCCTCCGCTCGTGAAGCTCTCGCTGTACGTGACGCCTGCGCTGCACGTCCCGCCGCCGCACTGGGGGAGGTTGTTGGGACACTTGATGTTGCAACCGCCGCAGTTGGCGGGATCGCCGAGCACGTCGACGCACATGCCGTTGCAAGTCTGTTGGCCGATCGGGCAGCAGCGACCCGCACTGCACCACTCGGTGTCTTGCGCACACGCGGTGGTGCAGTTGCCGCAGTGGTCGTGGAAGTTCTGCGTGTCGTAGCAAATCTTGTCGGCGCACGAGGTGAGGCCTATCGGGCACGCGATCGCGCACATGCTCTTGGTGCACCCCGGAGTGCCGAGCGCCCAGCCGATGCCGCCGTCGTAGCCGCCGTCGAAGGGGATGCCTGCGTCGGGGTTGTTGGGGCCCGGCGCGAGTCCGCCCGCGTCTCCGTTCGTGCACGCCGTGCTGCAGTTGCCGCAGTGCTTCGTATCGCTCGTGAGATCCGCGCAGCCACCGCCGCCGTCTCCCAGGCACTTGATCGTTGGGGCGTCGCACGCCGACTTGCACGCGCCGCTCGAGCATACCTGCAAGTCGGTACACGCCTTCGTGCACGAGCCGCAGTGCTTCGGATCGGTGTCGATGTTGTATTGCGGGCACCCTGCGTCTGCTGACCGTCCGCTGTCAGTGCCCGCCTCCGGCGAATCGATCGTCGGGTCGGGTTGATTGAGCCCCGTCGCGCACGCCGCGGCCAACGCACCCACCGAAACGACCACGGCCGCAGCCACTAAGCGCCAAGACATCGTCACATGATCCCAAACGGCGGGCCCGCACGCAAGGAGCGCCTCAAACAAGCCCCAAATGGTGGCTCATCGCAGCACGTCGAGCACACCCGCCATGGCCTCGACGACGTCGCTGGCCAGCTTCATCGATCGATCGGGCGACCACCCGCGCTCTTCATCGGGCGCGTTGTCGTTGTCCTTGAATGGCATCTCGAGCGTGAGTGAGAGGCAGTCGAACGCCTCGCCAACGTAGTTGCCCGCGCACCGCAGATCGCCCTTGCCGGGAGCGTCTTTCGGGTAGCCCTCTTCGGTCTGAAAATCCGAGCTCGCCTCAAGCAGCGCGGTGTCGAACTCGTCCTCGAGGGCCTCGATGCGATCGCTGTAGTGTGGGTTCCCCTCGGCGCCCGCCGTGAAGACGTAGGGCGTGTGTTCGTCTCCGTGCACGTCCAAGAAGAAGTCCACGCCACTGTCGTAGAGGGCCTTGCGCACCGCGAGCACTTCCGGAGACGCCGTGTCCGCCTCCCACCACGAGCGGTTCAGGTCCTTGCCGGCCGCGTTCGTGCGGTGGTTTCCGATCGTCGCGCCGTCTGGGTTCATGCACGCAATGACATTCACTCGTGCGTGGAGGAGCAACGCGGCGACGAGCGGATCATCGGTCGCCAAGAGCCGCCCGATGAGTCCTTCGGCGAACCATCCGGCCATAGTCTCGCCCGGGTGCTGTTGGGCGACCACCCACAGCTTCATCGCGTCGTCGGACTCGCTCCCGAACGTGAGCAGATCCATCCCGCGCCCCTCGATGCTCTTGCCGAGCCTGCGCACGCGAACTCTCCCGCTCGCTCGCGCTTCCTCGATCACGCGGTTGCGACGCGTGCGCGGATACGGCGCGAAATAGGCGTAGCGTACGAGCTCGGACCTTGGTGTGTGAATCAAACGAAGTTGCCCGTTGTGGAACTCCGTGTCCACGCGGAACCAGTCGGGCCCCTCGGGCTCGTAGGACGCGCATACGCTGTAGCCCTCCAGGGCGTCGGCGTACGTGGTCTCGCCGGCGTTCTCCAGAATGATGACTCGCTCTTTGTCGACGTCGCCGTGCGCGTCGAAGCAAAACCATTGTTTGTGCTCGGGCGCGACGCTGTCGCCGACGATGACGAGCTTCACGTCGCCCTGGGCGGGCGCTTGGAGGACGCGAACGCGCCCGGTGTCTTCGGGGACGGTGATCCGCATGGCCCGACACGATCGCACGCCGGAGGCTTCTTCGTCCACGTCGACAGGACGCCGCCCTACGCGCTAAAGGGTCCGGCGATGCCGAGCTCGCGCGTAGACCGTCCCGTAGTGCGATCCTTCAAAGCGAAGTACGAGAAGAACGCCGCCGCCTGGGCCAAGCGCGGCGGTCACGCGGTCGTCTGGTACTCCGAGAAGCGCGTGCGCCTCGTCATGCGCGCGCCCAAAGACGAAGACCCGGCCGACCTTGGCTACTGGGCGATCCTCGACCTCGGCAAATCGAGCTGGCGCGTGTCGCTCGACGGCGTGCTGCTCGGCCTCGCGTTCATGACTATCCCCGCGGACTGCATCGACATCGTGCGCGGCTGGTGCACGCGCGACTCGATCCACGAGGGCCCCACGCGGACTCTCCGGCTCGACTGCCTCGAGTGCGGCGCGTGCTGCCGGAGCAACGAGGTCGTCCTCACCCGCCCGGACATCAAGCGCTTTCGCGATGGCGGACGTCCCGAGCTCGCGGCGCTGCCCTCTGCGCGGCGTCGCAAGGACGGCAAGCTCGTGCTGAGGCTCCTTGCCGGTGGCGACTGCCGCAATTTGGGCAGCGACAACAAATGTGGAATCTACACGCTTCGACCGGACGCCTGCAGCGAGTTTCCAGTGGGCAGCGAGTGTTGTCTGTATGCGCGCGACGTAGAGCTCGGCGTCTTGGACGGCGCTCGCACATAAGGAAGCGTAGCTTGAAGAGATGATCGTCGAAGCTCTCCGTCTAGCGCGCCCCGGCGACGCGAACGCGATCGCCGTCATGTCACGCGATCTCGTCGAGAACGGCCTCGGTTGGTCGTTCACGCCAGAGAAGGTACGTGCGCACGTCAAGGACGAACACACGCTCACAGTGGTCGCAGAGGCGGGCTCTCGGATCGTAGGCTTTGCGATCGTCCATTACGGCTCGGAGGTCGCGCACCTCTCGCTCTTGGCGGTAGAGCCCTCCCATCAGCGCACCGGCCTCGGCGGCAGACTCATGGCGTGGCACCTCAAGTGCTGCCAGACCGCGCAGGTGCGCGCGATCAGGCTCGAGCTCCGCGCCGACAACGTCGTCGCGCACATGTTCTATCGCGCGCACGGCTTCGTTGAAGCGGGCGTCGTCTCTGGGTACTACGCGGGCGTGGAGACGAGCATCCAGATGCAGTTGATGATGCCGAAGGCATGACCGATTCACCTGGCGCGCGCGCTTGGTTGCGACGTGCGCGCGATGTCCTCACCCTTGGAGACCGGCGCGTTCTAATCGACCCGTCGCGACTCGTCGTGAGCTTCGCGCGCTTCGTCGCCCGGCGCGCGGCGCATGAGGAGGGGCCGAAGGCGGAGCTGCCAGCGCGCGATCCCGCGGTCGTCGCGCTCATCGCCGACGGAGTGCGCGGGATCGCAAAATCGTATTTCAGACTGCAGACGCTCGGCGTCGACAACGTGCCCGCCTCGGGCCCAGCGCTACTCGTGGGCAATCACTCGGGCGGGCTCGTCGTGACCGAGGGGTTCTTCACGGGTCTCGCGATCCACGACAAATACGGCCCGAATCGCGCGCTGTATGCGCTCGCGCACGACTTCGTTTTCGAGGATCGGCAGGTGCGCGAGTTCTTCTCGCGCGTCGGCCTTCTGCGCGCCGGACACGAGCACGCGCGTGCGGCCCTCGACGCGGGGCACCTGGCGATCGTGTATCCCGGATCGGACCTCGACACGTTTCGCCCGTTCACCGATCGGAACAAAATCGTCTTGGGTGGTCGCAGGGGCTTCATCAAGCTCGCGTTGCGCGCGCAAGTCCCGATCATCCCCGTGGTCACGATAGGCACGCACGAGCAGCTCATCGTGCTCGCGAGAGGTGAGCGTCTCGCGCGCCTGCTCCGCATGCACGTCTGGGCGCGTGCGAACGCGTTCCCCGTCGTGCTCTCCTTGCCATGGGGTCTGACGACCGGGCTCCTGCCGTACTTTCCGTTGCCCGCTCAGGTGACACAAGTGTTCGGCGCGCCGATGCGGTGGCCCGAGCTACGCAGCGAGGCCGCGGACGATCCGGACGCAGTGTCGAGGTGCTACGCCGACGTCTTATCGACGATGCAGCGGATGCTCGACGAGCTCGCCAAAGGCCGCAGATTTCTACTGGGAAAGCCCCGCGCAGGACGCGACCACGTCGGAGCGTAGTAACGGGTTGCGGCAGCGCGGTGTTGGCCGCGGGCTTCCGGGCCTTGGAATCGGGTTCGTGGGCATGTCGCTCGCGTTCGGTCTCACCGTACTCACGATGGCCTACGCGCTCGGCCACGTCTCCGGGTGTCACCTCAATCCGGCCGTGACGCTCGGCCTCGTGGTTGGCAAGCGGTTCCCCGCGCGCGATCTCCCGGTCTACGTGATCGCGCAAGTGCTCGGAGCGATCGCGGCGCTTGTATTTCATCGCGAGCGGCAAGAGCGGCTTCGACGTTCACCAGGGCTTCGCCTCGAGCGGCTACGCCGAGCACTCCCCAGACCACTATGCGATGCCGTCTGCGCTCGTCGCCGAGGTCGTGCTCACGTTCGCGTTCGTCTTCATCATCCTCGGTGCCACAGACGAGCGCGCTCCCAAAGGCTTCGCGCCGATCGCCATCGTGCTCGCATTGACGCTCGTCCACCTCATCGGGATTCCCGTGACGAACCTCTCCGTGAATCCCGCGCGCAGCACCGGCCCCGCGGTGTTCGCCGGCGGTTGGGCGATCACACAGCTCTGGCTCTTCTGGGTCGCGCCGCTCGTGGGCGCCGCGCTGGCGGGGGTGGTCTATCCGCTGGTCGCGCCGAACAAGAAGGCGTGACGCGCGAAGGCGTCACTTCTTCGGCGGCGGCTTGTTCTTGTCGGCGTTGAGCGACTTCTCTGCATCGAGCGACTGTTCGATCGCCGCGAGGCGCGGCTTGAGCGTCGCGTTCGTGTTCGGATCAAGGAGGGCGGCGTCGACGACCTTGCGTCCGTCCGTGCCGCCGTACCGCAAGAGCGCGTGACCTGCGCTCACCGCCGCCTGTGCGACCTCGTCATTGTCGGCGCTCGATCGATACAACCCGAAGAACTCCTTGAGGGTCGGCACTTGCGCAGCGTCGCCGACTTCGACGAGCGCCGCGGCGGCTTGCTTGAGGTCGTCGTCGGTGTCCGAGGGATCGAGCAGGTGGCTTGCGAGGAGCGGCGCCGCCGTCTTGTCGCGCATCGACGCGAGCGCCTGCGCGATCGGTCCGACCGGCGGTCCGCGGAGCACGTCCTTCATGAAGTCGTAGTGGCGGCCGAGCGCCTCGACCATGAAGCGGGCACCGTTGCGCCGAGCCGCCAGCGCAGAGCGGGCGTCGCTCACTAGCAGCGGGGCAGTGCGTGGGTCGCTCGCGAGATCGATCAGCGTCTTGGTCGCGCCCTCGTCCTCTTGTTGCGCGAGCTCGCGTAGGAGCAACCGTTGACCTGTCACCATTTCGGGGTCGTTGCTCTGAACTGCCGCCGAGAGCTGCGCTGCGAGGGCGGGGGCAGGAGTGGACGGCGCGCCTGCTTTCAGCCCGTCCGCGCTCACGGTGCAGCTCTTGAGCGCCTCTCCGAGCGACTTCTCGCCCACGCTCGCGCCCGTCGCCGCGTCGAGGATCGAGATCTTGCCTTGCTCGTCGCACAGCACGAGCGAGCCCGCGCCCGCGGCGCCGCCGAGGATGTCGGCCGTGCGCGAGTGCACCCACGCGAGCGATCCCTTCTGCGACTCGAAGGCCATCGCGAGGCGAAAGTACGTCGCATAAAAGCGCGACGAGTCGAGCGCCGCCGGGCCGTCCGCCGAAGCGGGGCGCACGTAGACACGCGTCTTGTCCGGCGCGAGCGCGACAGCACTCTGCCGCTCGTCTCCCGCGCGCAGCAAAGAAGGCGAAGCGGGAAGCTCACGCTGCGGGATCGCGATCTTGGTGGTGCCGCCCTTGGACGCGTTCTTGATCTGATCGTCGAAGCGGAACAGCTCCACCTCCCCGAAGTAGAGGCCGCCGCCGATCGTCATCGCGCGGCTCAATTTGCCGCGCACGAGCACGCGCGCGATCTCGCTGCCGGCCTCGATGTCGTAGACCGTGAGGTACTGCTGCCCCCACGGGATGAACGCGAGCCCTTTGATCACCGCGGGGGTACCGAGGTTCTTGTCGGTCTCCACCTTTTGTACGACGTTGCCCTGACGATCGATCGCGAGCAACGTCGATCCCGCTGCACCGGAGGTCCCGAGCGTGACGGCGGTGTACTTGCCGTCGTCGCCCGCGCCGTGGAGCAAGAGACCCGTGCTCGGCCGTGCCCACAGTTTTTGCCCCGTCTGCGCGTCCACCGCGAAGAGCTCGCCGCCGCCCTGTGACACGACGACCCCGCCGGCGATGATCGGCCGGTCCTCGATCGCGTGCGCGAAGCTCCACGTGGCTCCGCTCCCGAGGCCCGTGCCGACCAGCTTGTCGCTGTTGCCCGCGACACCGACCGCGACGTCCGCGTTGAGCATCGCCTTCGCGCCACCGAGTCGCGTGCGCACCGCCTCGATGCTCTTGCCTTGATCGTCTTCCCAATCGGTCGCGAACAAATTCAGGTGCGACTGTCCGCCGCCGCACGCCATCGCCGTCATCAACGCCAAGCAGGCTATGCGTTTCATCACGCACCTCCCGGGGTCGCGGAGACGGCCTGGTCGATCGCTTGCTTGAGTCTCGGCGAGAGCGATCCGGCGCGTTTCTGCGCGTCTCTGAGGTATTTGTTCGCCTCTGCGGTCCCGAGCTCGCGCATCTTGCCGATGATCTTGATCTTGCTGTCCTCGGCGAGGTCCGCGCGGAACAGTGCCTGGTCGAGCCCGCCGCTGACCACGTCGAAGGGGAGCTTGCCGAGTCTGCCCGAGAGCGCATCGCACTCGGCGGGACCGCAGAGCACGCCGATCGAGATCGCCGCCTCGTTGATGCCGTGATCCAGCGCGACCGAGAGGTCAAGGAGGGCGTCCTTCGCCTTGAGCACGCCGAGGCCGTTGGCCGCCACGCCGCGGATCATCGGGTCTGGATCGGAGAGCCCACGCCGCAGCGCGCGGATGGCGACGGCGCCCTTGGTCTTGATGAGAGAGCGCACCGCGGCTTGGCGCACCTTGAGACTTCGGTGCTGCGCGTAGCTCGCGAGCACCGTGCTGCCGGCCTCGTTCTCGAGGTCTCCGAGCGTGGTGACTGCGGCCTCCGTGAGCGACAGCGGAAGACCGCGCTGCAACAGGTCCGCGATGGTGGGCGCGAGGTGAGCGTTCGCCTTGCCGCCCATGCGTACGTCATCGAGCGCCGCGCGCAGCTTGCTCGCGTCGTTGGACTTCAAGTCAGCAACGGTGGTCGCCATGAGCGCGGTGGGTGCGGGCTTCGGCGACGGACCGTCGGCGAGCGCCCCCCGCGTTACGAGCGCAAACGCCAAGACAGTTGAGCAAGCAACGATTCTCACGAGCGACCTCCCCGAGCGCGCAGACACCCCGCGCGAGGCCGCAAACAAGCACGTTTCTCGCGCGCGAGAAAGTCTCTCAACCCCCGGCCCAATCTCCGCCTCGCCGCGCTCGCGGAAATCCGTGCACGGGCACGTTCACGCACGGACACGTTCACGTCTACGGCAAGAGGCTTTGCTGACATCCCGGGTGTCCGCGTGCTAATTCCGCCCTCGAAATGTCGATGGCACCGCCCGCACCGACCGCGCGCAAGCGGCCTTGGTTCCTCATAGTCGCGCTCGTGATCTCGTCCGTCTTCGGCGCCACTGGGTTCGTCGAAGGGTGGAGCCTCGTCACGTACTACCGCACGCCCGACACCGATCTCGCCGCGGACGCGCGGAACATCGATGACACTCAAGATCGCGCCCTCGTGAAGGCTCGTCTCGGCGACCTCGCCGCGGCGCTTGAGGAAGACAAGACGCGCGTGTTCCCGTTCGCTGCGGCGGAGTTGCTCTTGGGCATCGCGCTCTTCGCGTTCTCGGCGGGGGCCATGGCCGGCAGGAGTGGCGCGCGAACCGTGCTCGTTCAGATCGTGGCCGTCCAGGCGGTGGTGGTCGTACTCATGTATTTCATGACCTCTCACGTGCGTGTCGCGGCGCGTGAGCTGAACATCGTCAGCAAGACTGCGCAGCAGCGAAAGACGGACGACCCGAAGGTCATCGAGGACGTCGCGACACTGAGTCGAAAGGTGCTTCCAGCGATCGAGGCTGGACAGCTCGTGTTCCGATCCATCGTCGCGGGCTTGGTGCTCATCGCGCTCACCCGCAGGCGCTCGCTCGCGTACTACGAGCCCGCGCCCGAGGCCTGAGTGAAGATCCATCGACTCTCCGCCGAGCTCGCGAACCAGATCGCGGCGGGCGAGGTCGTCGAGCGGCCGTCGAGCGTCGGCAAGGAGCTCGTCGAGAACGCGCTCGACGCAGGGGCGACGCGCATCCGCATCGACATCGCGCAAGGCGGCCTCGAGCTCGTGCGAGTGTCCGACGACGGCCTTGGGATGAGCGAAGATGACGCGCGCCTCTCCATCGAACGTCACGCCACGAGCAAGATCTCGAGCATCGATGACTTGTCCACCATCGCGACGTTTGGCTTCCGCGGCGAGGCGCTACCGAGCATCGCTTCGGTGTCCAAGCTCGTGCTCACCACTCGCGCCAAGGACGAGGGGCAGGGGATAGAGCTCACCGTCGAAGGCGGTAACGTCGTAGTGAGGCCGTCGCCGCGCGCGATAGGCACGACCATCGACGTGCGGGACCTCTTTTACAACGTGCCGGCGCGTCGCAAATTCCTGAAGTCGGCGGCGACCGAGAGTGCACACGTCGGTGAGGTCGCGCTCTGGGCCGCGCTCTCGCGACCGGATGTCTCCATCACGCTCGCCCGCGACGGGCGCGTCGCGCGCGAGTACCTTCGCGTCGCGTCTCGACAAGAGCGCGCGGCACAGGCGCTCAACGAGCCACGCCTCGTCTCTTGCAAGGCAGATCGCGGCTCGATGAAGCTGGAGGCGCACCTCGGACCGCCGGAGCGCGCACGCTCCGGCGCCGTTGCTCTCTACACGCTCGTCAACGGACGACCCGTCAAGGATCGCTTGCTCGCACGCGCGGTGGCGCAGGCCTACGGCTCGGTGCTCGAGCCTGGGCGATATCCTGTGGGTGTAGTCTACATAGATCTCCCGCCGGGGGTCGTCGACGTGAACGTGCACCCACAGAAGGCGGAGGTTCGCTTCCAAGACGCGCGCGCCGTCTACGACTCGATCACGCGCGACTTGTTCGAGCGCCTCGCGAAGGCCTTCTCGATCCCCTCGCTAGGCCCGCCCTCGCGACCTTGGATGCGACCGCCGTCGTCCGTCCGCGAGCCCGCGGCGGCGATCTATCCCTCCTCCTCCGAGTCTTGGACGCATGCGATCGGAGAGTCCCCGCAGAGCGAGCCCGTCTCCGAGGAGCCTCGCACCCAGCCGTCGCTGTTTGAAGAGCCCAAGGGGTTCTATCGACGCCTGCGGTTCTTGGCGCAGGTCAAATCGACCTACTTGGTCTGCGAGGGCGACGACGGCCTGTACGTCATCGATCAGCACGCCGCAGACGAGCGCGTGAACTTCGACAGGCTGCGCGCCGCGTTCGCCACGCGCGCGGTCGCGTCGCAGCGCTTGCTCACGCCCGAGATGGTAAACCTTCAGCCGATCGCCGTCGGGCTGTTCACCGAGCACGAGGCCGAGGTCAGCGCTCTCGGGCTCGACGTACGCGCGGTGGGCCCATCGACGGTCGCCGTGCACGCGGTGCCGCTGATCCTGGCCCGCGCGTCTGCCGAGCGCCTCGTACACGACGTGCTTTCGGAGCTCTCGCGCGCCTCTGCGCGACCGTTCTCGGGCGCGGCCGATCTCGTGATCGCGACTATGGCATGTCACGGCTCGGTGCGGGCCGGAGACGCCATGAGCCCGCAGCAGGCGCACGCGCTGCTCGGGTCGCTCGACGACGTCGACTTCTCCGGGCACTGCCCGCACGGGCGCCCGGTCGTCATGCGCCTCTCGTACGCGGAGCTCGAGCGCCGCGTCGGTCGATGAGGCTCGTACGCGAGCTCGGCCGCGGCGCGTTCGGCGTCGTGCACGAGGCCGCGGTGGACGGGTCGGTCGTCGCGTTCAAGGACCTGCTGAACGCCGATGCCCGCGCGAAGGACGCGTTTACGAGAGTGCGCGCGCTCCAACACCCGAACCTCGTCGGTCTGCACGATTGGATCGACGGCCGAGGTTTCACGATGGATCTCGTGAGAGGCGTCGACCTCGTCTCGTTCGTACGCGGTGCGCCGCCCGCAGAGTTCGACTCCGGACGCCCCAACATCCCCGTCGCGTTCGGTCAGCGTCTGCAACCCGAAGGCACGAGCGCCTATCGGCACGTTTCCCAAGAGGGTGTTCGCAAGCTGCGCACGGCGCTGAACGGGCTGATTTCAGGGCTCCAATACTTGCATCATGCGGGCTTCATCCACGGTGACGTCCGCTCGTCGAACGTGCTCGTGGAGGAAAGTGGTCGGGCGGTGCTCGTGGACTTCGGACTGTCGCGCGCACATGGCGACGGCTCGCCGTACGAGGCGAGCCCGGCCTACGCGCCGCCGGAGCTGACGCCCTCTCCGCTCGCGGACCTTTATGGCGTCGGCACGGCGATCTTCGAGTGCTTGACAGGTCAACTGCCGTTCATGGGCAGCGCGCAGCACGTGCTCGTCACCAAGGCGACGCTGCCGCCGCCTCGGCCGTCGTTCTTGGTCGGAGGTGTGCCGGACGATCTCGACGACCTCACGATCGGTATGCTCTCGCGGTTTCCGGAGAAGCGCGCCATCGCCACGGATACTTTCACCTCCGCAACGCGAAGCCAGGCTCCGTAGGTTTTGGTGCGGCAAGCGAAGCTAGCGGTGCGAGTGGCCGCTGTACTAAGTTCATCGCCTGTATGACCACCCAACACGTGTATTTCTTCGGCGACGGCAAATCCGAGGGCGATCCCAAGCGCAAGGATTTGCTCGGCGGCAAGGGCGCCGGTCTCGCGGAGATGACCGCGCTCGGACTGCCGGTGCCTCCCGGCTTCACGCTCTCGACAGAGGCGTGCAACGTGTTCGCCACGACGCATGCGCACCCCGCGGGGTTGAAGGACGCCGTGCAAGCGGCGCTCGCGCGCGTGGAGAAGTCCGTCGGCATGCGCTTTGGAGACGCTTCGTCGCCGCTGCTCGTGTCGGTGCGCTCGGGCGCGCGCGCGTCGATGCCCGGCATGATGGACACCATCCTCAACCTCGGGCTCAACGACGCGACGTGCGAGGGAATCGCGAAGCGCACGAACAACCGCAAGTTCGCGCTCGACGCGTTTCGCCGCTTCATCTCGATGTACGGGACGATCGCTCTCGGCGCGAAGAAAGAGCCTTTCGAGCACGCGATGGACGAGCTGCGCAAACAGCTCGGCAAGGACAAGGGCATCGATCCGTCGCGCATGAACGCCGAGGAGCTGAAGCGCGCCGTGCCCGACAGCGACTTCACCGAGGCGGCGCTCGAGCGTCTCGTCGCCACGTTCAAGGCACTCGTCAAAGAGCACACGGGCAAGGAGTTCCCGTCGGATCCGCACGAGCAGCTCTGGGGCGCGATCGAGGCCGTGTTCGGCTCGTGGAACAACGATCGCGCGATCTTCTACCGCCGCCTTCACGACATCCCCGACTCGTGGGGCACCGCGTGCAACGTACAGGCGATGGTGTTCGGCAACCTCGGCGACACCAGCGCGACCGGCGTCGCGTTCACGCGCAACCCCTCCACCGGCGAGAGGGCGCTCTTCGGTGAGTGGCTGCCAAACGCGCAAGGCGAGGACGTCGTCGCGGGGATCCGTACGCCGATGCTCGTGCAAGGCGGCGCCTCCTCGCTCGAGGCGAAAATGCCGACCGCGTTCGCCGAGCTCGTGCGGCTCGCCAAGGTGCTCGAAGATCACTTCTTGGACATGCAAGATCTCGAGTTCACGATCCAAGATAACAAGCTGTACATGCTGCAGTGCCGCAACGGCAAACGCACGAGCAAGGCAGCAGTGCGCATCGCCACGGAGCTCGTGAGCGAAGGCAAGATCGATCACAGCGAGGCGATCTTGCGCGTGGATCCGGAGTCGCTCAATCAGCTGCTGCACCCGACGCTCGACCCGAAGGCGACGAAGAAGCTGCTCGCGAAGGGCCTCGCGGCGAGCCCCGGTGCGGCGAGCGGGACGGTCGTCTTCGACGCCGCAGAGGCGCGCCGCATGGCCCTGCAGGACCAACACGTGATCTTGGTGCGCGTGGAGACGAGCCCCGAAGACATCCAAGGCATGCAAGCGGCGCGCGGTATTTTGACGGCGCGCGGAGGCATGACGAGCCATGCGGCCGTCGTCGCGCGAGGCATGGGCAAGCCCTGCGTCGCGGGCACCACCACAGTCAGCGTGAGCTACGCCGATCAGACCGCGACCTTCTCGTTCGACTCGGGCCAACCGGCCATCGTCGTCAAGAAGGGCGAGACGATCACCATCGACGGCGCGAGCGGCGAGGTGTTTCTCGGCACGGTGCCCACCGTACCTGCGGGCATCACCGGCGAGTTCGAGGTCTTGATGAAGTGGGCCGACGAAGCGCGAACGCTCGGGGTCCGCGCCAACGCCGACACTCCCGCGGACGCGCAGACCGCACGCGCATTCGGCGCCGAGGGCATCGGCCTCTGTCGTACCGAGCACATGTTCTTCGGCGATGCGCGGATCAAGGCTGTGCGTGAGATGATCCTCGCGGACACCGTGGCCGAGCGCGAGCGCGCGCTGGCGAAGCTGTTGCCGTACCAGCGAGAGGACTTCGTCGGCATCTTCCGCGCGATGGACGGCCTGCCCGTCACCATTCGCCTGCTCGACCCGCCGCTGCACGAGTTCCTCCCGACGGAGCAGTCGCAGATCGACGAGCTCGCCAAGACGATGAACGTCTCCGTCCGGACACTCACGGCGCGCGCCAAGGAGCTGCACGAGGTCAACCCGATGCTCGGCCACCGCGGCTGCAGGCTCGCGGTCACGCACCCCGAGATCTACGCGATGCAGGTGCGCGCACTCTTGGAAGCCGCAAGTATCGCTTCAAAAGAAGGTGTCGTGGTCAAGCCGGAGATCATGATCCCGCTGGCGATCAGCAAGAACGAGCTCGACCTCATGAAAAAGATCGTCGACGGCGTCGTGAAAGAGCTGGGAACGGTGGTTCCGTTCCAGTTCGGCACGATGATCGAGCTGCCGCGCGCCGCGTTGCTCGCCAACGAGCTCGCGAAGAGCGCCGAGTTCTTTTCGTTTGGAACGAACGACCTCACCCAGGCAACCATGGGCCTCTCGCGCGACGACGCGGGTCGCTTCTTACCCTCGTACGTAGAGCAAGGCGTGCTCCCAAAGGATCCGTTCGTCTCGATCGATCAGGCCGGCGTCGGAGAGCTCGTGAAGCTCGCGTGCGCGCGCGGCAAGCAGACGCGACCCGACCTCAAGCTCGGCGTTTGCGGCGAGCACGGCGGTGACCCCGCGAGCATCGGATTCTTCCAAGCCGCTGGCCTCGCGTATGTGAGCTGCTCTCCGTTCCGTGTGACCATCGCGAGGCTCGCCGCGGCGCAGGCGGCGGTGCGGGCTCGAGGCGGCAAGACGGCGGCCGGCACGGCGTGATAGCGGCGATCGAGGAGGCGCTATCGGCGAGCAAGCTCGTCGCGATCGTCGGACCCACCGCGAGCGGCAAGACCGAGCTCGCGGCAGAAATCGCCGCGGAATGCGGTGGCGAAATCGTGAACGTCGACAGCGTGCAGGTGTATCGCCGTTTCGAGATCGGCAGCGGCAAGCCCAGCGACGACGAGCGGCGAGCCGCGAAGCATCACTTGATCTCGATCCTCGATCCTCTCGACGCCATCGACGCCGCGCGCTTTGCAACACTCGCGGACGCCGCGATCGCCGACGTACGACAGCGTGGCAAAGTGCCGATCGTCTGCGGCGGCACGTTCTTGTGGGTGAAGGCGTTGTTGCAAGGCCTGGTGGTCGCGCCGCCTGCGAGCGAACCGATCCGCGAGCGGCACCGCGCGATCGCGGAGACGCAGGGTCGCGCCGCGCTCCATGAGCTCCTCCAGAAGGTCGATCCAGAAGCAGCGGCGCGCCTCCACCCGAACGACGCGTTGCGCGTGAGTCGTGCGCTCGAGGTGTTCGAGCAGTCGGGAGAGAAGCTGAGCGCCATGCAGGCGTCGCACGCGTTCCAGTTTCCGCGCTACGACTTCGCGTTGTTCGCGCGCGCTCACGAGCCGGGCGCGCTCACGGAACGCATCGAGCGCCGAGCGCGAATCTGGCTAGAAAATGGGTGGATCGATGAGGTGCGCGCACTGATGCTCGACGGCTTCGCCGACGCGCGCGCGATGGCCTCGGTCGGCTATCGAGAGGTGGCGGCTCACGTTCGTGGAGAGGTTCCTCGCGACGGCCTACTCGAGCTCGTCGTGAGAAGCACTCGCGTGTTCGCGCGCAGACAACGCACCTGGCTCAATCACGAGCCGGTGACTTGGTTGCCGTGAGATTCACTGGAAGGCGGGAAGACCGGAAGGAGCTTTGGCGGCCCTCCCGAGTTGGCCTGCACGATCGGATCGGATTGTAAGCATGCTGACAATCCGACGGGTTTGGACGCTTTGGCCAGGGAAAGCCCCGTCAAAGAAGCCCCGCCCAGCCGCCGTCGACGCCCGCATAAGGCAGGAGCGGGGCCATCGAGTACCCCTCCGGTCGTTGCGCGAGGCTCGCGGGATCGGGCTGCTCCGCCGTGTCGCCTCGTCCGAGCGGCCTGTAGTACTCGACTCGAAACACCATGTACGTCTCGTCGAACACGCCATCGGTGTAGTGGTCGCCCATGATCGCGTCTGCGCGCCTCGACTCGATCGACGCGAGCCGCTTCGCGTTCATCGTGATCTCGTCGCTAAGCGCGTCCGACAGCCGCAGGCCGATCGAGCGCTTCTCGTGAGGCTTCAGCTTGAGCGTCACGCCTCGCAGCACTACCGCGTAAGGCGGCGGGTTGACGCGCGCTTCGGGTTTGGTCTCAGTGCGCATCACGCGCTCTTCGACGCGGTAGCTCTGCGGCTCGTCGGACTTGTTCTCCATGGTCCGCACCAAGACCCAACCCGTCCCGTCTGCCACGAGATCTCCGCGAACGACGATCTCCCCAAATTTCTCGCCGTTCTCGTCCGACTCGCCCATCCGCTCGAAGTCCGAGACGACCTCCGCGAACGTCGCGTGCGGCCACAGCGCGCACAAAGTGATCACGAACGTCAGCAACACCGCGCGCATGGATCGCATGCACCCCTCGTCTCGCAAGCGCACACGAGTGTGACGCCTCTTGACCCAATGGGTTCGATGGCGTGTGCTCCATGCATGCGTGCCGTACTTGTGCTCGTGTGCGTCGCGGGATGCGCAACCGCCGAGCCGACCGGCCCTAGCCTCGACGCGAGCGCGAAGGCAGACGCGTTCGTCAGTGCGCCCGCGATCGTCGCAGGGCAGGGCGGGGCGTGCCGCGCGAACATCACGCTCACTTGGTCTCTCGTGCCGGGCGCGAGCTACGACGTCGAGTGGGGGCTCGCAAATCCACAAGGTATGCACTCGCTCTCGTTCGCCGCGGGCACGACGTCCGCACAGCTCACCAACGTCGGCCCCGGCAACTACTCGTGGCGTGTGCGCGCGCTGATCGACTCCACACCGTCCACGTGGTCTTCGTCTGCTTTCGTCGTCACGCCCGGAGCCGCAGGCGAGTTCGACGAAAAACCGGCCGATTTCAAGGCGAACGTGAACTCACAAACGATCGCGACTCCGCGCGGCGTCATCCTCGACGGACCCAACATCGGCTCGGGCACCGAGGGCGTCTTCGTCGCGGCAACCAACACGACACTCATGGGAGGCGCGCACGACTTCACGTCCTTCACGATCGCCAAGGGGGCGACTGTCACCGTCGTCGGCGGTCCTTTGTTCCTCGCGGTGACCGGCGCGATCGACATCGAAGGCACGCTCGACGCGAGCGGCGCGCGCGGTGGCGACGGCGCGGGATCGACCTTCGGCAAAGGCGGAGCAGGCGTCGCGGGCGGAGCTGACGGAGGCGATGGAGTATCGAGCGGCAACCCCGCGCCTGGGCACGACGGCGTCGGTCTCGGTAAAGGCCTCGCCGGCGTGACGTGGCAAGGCGGCGGCGGTGGAGGCTTCGCTTCGATGGGAGGCACGAGCGCGTCGTCGATGTTCGGCGCAGGAGTCGCGGGCGGCGTCGCGTACGGAACGATCGATCTCGCCCCGCTCTACGCAGGGTCCGGCGGAGGCGGCGGCTCGGGGAGCACGTCGTGCGGCTCCGGCGGCGGAGGCGCAGGCGGAGGTGCGCTGAAGCTCACGGCAGGCCAGTCGCTCACCATCGGCGCCTTGGGAGTCGTGCGCGCGAACGGCGGAGACGGCGGCGACGGCGGAGGCTGCGGCGGAGGTGGAGGCGGCTCCGGAGGCACGATTTGGCTGCTCTCACGCACACTCACGAACGACGGCCTCGTGACGACGAACGGCGGAGCCGCGGGCCCCAGCGCTCTCACGAAGGGAGGCGCGGGCAGCGTGGGCCGACTGCGCTTCGACGGCTTGCTCACGGGCACCGGAACGACGTTCCCCATGGTGGGCTACGCAGGCGACTTCAGCTACGCACCGTTCGGCACGAGCACGTCTCCGCCGATCGCCCCGATGAACCTCTGCGGATGGGGCACGCTCCGCTTCGACGTCACGACATTTCCAGGAACGTCCGTGCAAGTGGACGTGGTCGACGCGAACGACAAAGTACTCGTCGCCGACGCGCCGCAGTTCATGAAGCTGTCGTCAATTGATGCATCAAGTATCAAGCTCCGCGCAGCCCTGCGAACCAACGACGTGGCCGTCACCCCCGCCCTACGCGGGTGGAGCGTCGGCTATACGGCACCGTGAACCAGAGGGCGTCTTCTGCGCCTTCGGAACGCGAATGTCGGCCGGGTCACCAAATCTAGTGAAACCTCCTGCGCTGGCCGGCGCTCTCTCGAGGAAACCTATGAAGCCACGCCGTCCATCGCCACTCTCACGCATCGTTTTCGCCAGTGCGCTCGCGCTCCTCGGCGGCGCCACGGTCGGCTGCTCGAACGACCCGCCGGCGAACACCGGCTCGCCCAGCGCGGCGAAAGGAAGTCCCCCGATGAAAGAGTATGCGGCCACGTCCGACGACAGACTCGGCAAGCTCGCGGACGGCACCGGCATCCCGGTCGGCTCCGCAATACCTGCAGCGCACGCCCTCGACCTCGACGGCAAGGACGTCGCACTCGCGACTCTCGTCGCCAAGGGACCCATACTAATTATTGTTTATCGAGGCGGTTGGTGTCCGTACTGCAACTTCGAGATTCATTCGTTCACCCAGGCCTACCCGGACTTCCAGAAGCGCCACGTGACGCCCGTAGCGATCAGCGTGGACCGCCCGGAGTCGGCCGCGAAGACACAGGCGACGTACTCGATCCCGTTCCCCGTACTGAGTGACTCGAACGCGCTGGTGCTCGACGCGTTCCACGTCGTCAAACACGTCGACGATGCGGAGCTAGCGAAACTCAAAGGCTACGGGATCGACCTAGAAGCGGCGTCCGGGAACGCACATCACGTGATCGCGATTCCGGCACTGTTCATCGTCGACCGCAGCGGCATCGTCCGATGGGCGCACTCCGACCCGACGTACACAGTGCGCCCCACCATCTCCCAGATTCTTGCCGCGATCGACGCAAGCGGGATGAAGAGCGATTGACGTCTAACTCAAAGACCGCAGCCTGCATCACCTCTGCAGATGCATCTGCTATTCACACATTCCGTTCCGCCATTGCAGCAAATGCCGGCGCAGTTGCGGTTGGATGGGCAGCACACTTGCGCGCGGTCATTCGGCCCGGTGAAGAAGTTAGTGGCGCACGCGCCTTGAGTTAAATCGCAACACTCCACGGGAGCGACCAACGTCGACCCTGTCTCCGGACACACCGTGTGTTTGGAATCGTTGGGGCAGCACACGGGTCCGACCTTGGAGAGAACGCAAGTGTCCTCATGGCTGCCCTTGCAGCAAATCGGCGGCGAGCCACACGCCAACGAACTAGAGTTGGCGGAACCGCAGGTGGCTGTCGAAGCTCCTGGTTGAGTGCTGCACCCGAACGCCAGCGTTGCCACGAGCCGCCAAGCCATCGCAGACGTACTCACAGCCCGCACCCAGCATCGACCGGGCAAGTACAGTTACCCGTGGCTTGATTTCAGACGGTTCCGCCGTTGCAGCAGATGCCACCGCAGTAGTGGTCGAACGCTCGGTCGCACACGCCGTTCGCGTGGTGTCGCAGCACTCTCGCGGATTGTAGGTGAGAGGGCAGGGGGTGTGAGTTCCGTCCTCCGGACAGCACGCCCCTCCGCCATCGTCAGTGCTCATGCAGACCTCATTGCCTTTGCAACAGGCACTCCCGCACGTGTGAACGCTATCGCAAGTAGCAGGCGCGCTCGCACTTGGCTGCGTGCTGCATCCGAACAGGAAATCGAGCGTCTTCGCTCATGTCTCGAGGTCAAGCGCGTCCGGCGCTCCCGCAACACTGCGAGCAACGCCGATCGCGACCAAGTTCCTCGAACAACTCAAACTGCGCGCCCGCAAAGATTCGAACTTTGGACATCCGGCTTCGAAGGCCGGCGCTCTATCCAGCTGAGCTACGGGCGCAGAAGAGCGGTCAATACCACGGTCACCGCGCCGATCGAAAGATCAGAGCTTGTTCATCAGCTCGTCGCCCATCGAAGGGGGATCGATCTTGCCGAACCAGATGCTCCACGTGCCCTTCATGAAGTCCACGCCGGCGATGGTCGCGCTGCCGCCGTTCTGCTCCCAGAACGTGGTCGTCTTGTTCGCCGAGTTGTACGAGATGCTCACCGAAGCGCCGTCTTTCAGGTCTGCGCTGAACGCCGCGAGCGCCTGATTGATCTTGGTCGTGTCCGTGTAGCCGTTCATCCCGTAGGCCTCTTTGAGCGCGTCCATGATCTTCGAGCGGTCCACGTCGCGCTTCATCACCCAGCTGAACTTCTTGTCGCAGTCTGCGTCGATGACGGCTTGCTTCGTCTTCTGCGCGGGCAGGCACTTCATGTCGTGGCCGATCGCGTAGACCTTCACGTTGAAGATCGTCTTGGTTCGGACGGCGTCTCCCGTGTGATACCAGCCGTTCGCGTCCGGGTTGAGCGCCCAAGCGCTCGAGGCGAAGGTTACGCAGAGCAGAACGAGGGCGATCAAGAGTCGACGCATGGAAGTCCTCCGAGTCCAACCTTGGACGATGGTCATTTAGCTACCATACAAAGCAGGACGATTTTGCCAGCATGTTTCGGCCGAAGTAGACTGCCCGGATGTCTTGCCTAGCCAAGCTCTTGCCCATCTTCGTCCTGGCCAAGTGCGGGTCCGACGCCTTCGCAACCGGAACGGACGCCGGTGGCGCCGACTCCACTCCCACGAGCTGCGACCTGACCAAAGACCCGCGGGACTCGCCTGCTTGCATCGACGACAGCGTCGGAGTCTTCGTCTCGGTCAAGGACACCAATCCGGGCACCAAGGCCGCTCCACTCGCGACCATCAACGCGGCGCTCAAGAAGTCTCCGTCGCGAATCTACGTGTGTGAAGGCGAGTACTTGTCCACCACCACGATCTCCGCGCCGGTCGGGATCTACGGCGGCTTCGACTGCGCCTCGTGGAGCTATAGCGCGGCGCGTCCGAAGGTCACCGGCTCGTTCGCGATCGTCGGCGCGACGGGTGTGTCGCTCGTCGATCTCGAGGTCGCTTCCCCAGACGCTGCGCCAGGGTCGGGCGCGTCGAGCGTGGCCGTTCGCGTGAGCTCGTCGCAGAAGGTGTCGTTGCGGCGCATGAAGCTCGTGGCCGGAAATGGCGGGTCCGGCGCAGACGGCACGCTCAACGCACCGACGTTCACCCCCGTGCCCTCGGGGCTCACCGCGACCGGACCGGCGCCGGGTGGTGCGGTGATGGTGACGTGCCCAAGCGGAGAGACGTCCGTCGGAGGCGAGGGGGGAGCGTACATGGTCGATGGTTCGCCAGGTTCGCCAGGCAAACCTAACGCGGGTAAGTACACCGGATGCGTCGGCGGCGGTAAGGGCGGCGGCCCGGGCGCCGTAGGCGAGACTCACGCGCCCGCACTGGGAGCGCAGCGCCTCGGAGTGCTCACGGCGGATGGCTGGACCTCCGAGGCAGGCACCAACGGGCTTCCGGGCTCACCGGGTCAAGGTGGCGGCGGCGGAAGCACGACGGATATGTCCGTTGGAGGCAGCGGTGGCGGCGCGGGCGGTTGTGGTGGCGCGGGCGGAGGCGGCGGCAAAGGTGGTGGCGGAAGCTTCGGTCTCGCCGTGATCGACAGCGCGGTGACGCTGCGAGCGTCCGCCATCGAGACCAAGACGGGTGGCGCGGGCGGTCAGGGCGTGGGCGGTCAAGGCGGCCAGTCGATGGGCGGCAAAGGCGGTCACTTGATGATCCCGGCTAGCTGCGACGGCGGCTCGGGAGGGGGCGGCGGAAATGGCGCGGCCGGCGGCGGCGGCGCGGGCGGAGTCTCGATCGGTGTATTCTACAAAGGGACCGCGCCCGACGTGGACGCCGACACCCAGAGCAACATCAAGGCGGGGAACGCGGGTCCAAGTGGCAAAGGCGCAGGCGCGAGCAACGACGGCATCGACGGCATCAGCTCGACCAAACCCCTGGCCTGCATGACACCAAGCTGTGGCTGATCTCATCCCTACTCGCTATCTAGCGTCTCGCGCGCGCGCGGAGTTCGGCGACCGCGTGGATCGCCTCGCGCCGTACTTGATGCGCACCGATCCGCTCGCGGATGACGTCGTGTCGGCGATGACGGAGCTGCCTACGGGCGTCGGTTGGCAGCAGGTGGATCGCGCGCTCGCCTCCGGAATCGAGTCCGTGCCGGACGCGCACCCCGCGATCGTCAGCCTCCTTCGCTCGCTCGATCGCGTGCCGCCGTGGGTGGACTGGCGCGTGCTCGACAAAGGCGGAGAGGTACTCCTGCGGTCGGGCTACTTCGGCGGTCTCGTACTCGGCGTGTTGGCCTTGCCGTATGGCTACGCGTCGCCGGGCGGCAACAAGCCGCTCGCGTTCTCCGGACGGTTGACTCAGCATGCACCTCGTCGCCTCGGCGAAACAGGCCGCTTCGTGCAAGCGGTCGCGATGCCTGGCGGACTGCAGCGAAAGTCCGACGGCTTCGCGATCACCGTCAAGGTGCGCTTGATGCACGCCAAGGTGCGCCGCTTGTTGTGGGACTCCGGCCGGTGGGACGCGGGCGCGTGGGGCGAGCCGATCAACCAGCACGACATGGTCGCCACGACGATGCTCTTCTCGGTCACGGTGCTCGACGGCCTGCGCAAGCTCGGCTTTCGGATCGACAAGCGCGAGGCAGACGCATACGTGCAGCTCTGGAAATACGCGGGTTGGCTGATCGGCGTCGACCTCGAGCTCTTGCCCTCCACCGAAGAAGAGGCGTGGACCTTCTCCAAGCTCATCTTGGCGACGCAAGGCGAAGCGGACGCGGACTCTCGTTCGCTCACCAAGGCGCTCCTCGAGGTAGGCACCACGGCGGCGACCACACCCCAAGAGAAGCGAAGGGCCGAGCGCATCGCGCCGATCACGCGCACGATCAGCCGCGCGCTCATGGGGGACGAAATGGCGGACGGTCTCGGCATTCCGAAGTATCGACTGCCGATGGTGATGCCCATGCTTCGCGCCGCCGTGGGCACGATCGAGAGCGCGCGATCACGATCGCATCTCATCGACGCCTACGCCGTGGTGAGCGGAACCAAATATTGGCGCGAGCTCGTCAGACAGGGTCTGTCGGGTCGGCCGGCGGACTTTGCGGCGCCGTCGAGCTTGCTGGCGTAACGGCTCTCTTCTTGGCGTCGCGCACGAAGAACGCGATCACGCCGATCCAACCGATCAGGCTCAACCATAGGCCTGCGGTGAGACCGTGCGGCCAATACTCCATCTTCACTTGGTAGCGACCGACCGGGAGCTCCACGGCGAGCTGCTTGTCCTCTCGCACGACGTTGCCCACGCTCGAGCGCCAGCCGCGGTCATAGGCAGAGTTGACGAGCACACGACTCGGGCGCTTCACGTCGACGTCGATCGTGAACGTGTTCTGCGTGCGGTTGGCGACCTCGACAGTTGCGCCGTCATCCATCGCTCGCGCTTGGGGGACATCGCCTTGCCATAGCGGTGCGCCTTGCTCGAACGCCCACTCCTCCCAACACTCCAGCCTGCCGCGGTTCTGCGCGGGCTGCTCCAAGAAGCCCGCCGTGTCTGCGCCGCCGTAATAGAGACGCACGGACGCGGCGACCGGTTGTTGCGGCGCGCCGTTGAAGCAGGTCGCGCACCAGGTCATACCGACGCTGATGAGATCGCCCACACCCAAGAGCGCGATCGCGAGCAACGCCATTCGGAAGAAACCGATCCGCGGGATCCGTTTCGCGACGATCGGGATGCGGTCGATCGCGACGCCCGCGTAGACCGACAAGAAGAGCGTCACCATGGTGACGAAGCGCGACGGCACGCGCATCTCCTTGAACGGATAGATGTGACCCTTGATCACGTGCCACGGCGCGTAGTCGCTGAAGTGCCCGCACATGAGCGCGAAGGAGTACGCGAACAGCGCAAGCATCCACGCGCGTTCGACGCCAGCGACGAGCACGCCGATCGCCGCGAGCCCCAAAATCATAGGCCCGACGTAATCACCAAACTCGGGCCACACGTACTCTTGACCCATCACCCCACGGTCGTGACTGCGCGCGAGGAAGATCTCCTTCATCGTCGTCCACTGCATGAAATCGTGCTCTTGTCCGACGATGGGGCGCGTGTGACTGCGCAGCTGGTCCATCACGGGCAAGAAGCGCGACGCGCCGAGCATGAAGCCCACGACCACGACGACGACTCCCGCTTTCACGATCGAGAGGACCCTCTCCTTTCCCCAGAGGCGCGTGAGTGTCTCGGCGCCGAGCAGCAGTATCAAGTGAGGCAACGGATACGTGGCGCCTTCGTGGATCGTGAGTGCGATCACGATGCCAAGTCCGACGGCCATGCGCAGGTCCTTCTCGGCACGCCGCCAGAGGAAGATCGCGAGTGGATAATAAAGATACGGCGCCCACACGAAGTGACCGCCCGTGAAGTGCTGGGTGTGCACGCCCGCGAACGCCCAGCTCGCTGCGGCGATGAACGCGCCAGCACGCGACACGCGCACCTCGTGGCGCGCGAAGATCCACATGCACCAGAAGCCGATGACCGAGTGCAGGACGTACCAAACTTGGATCGCGCGCGTGGTGCCGACCAACAAACACAGCCACACGAGCGGAGCCGCCGCGACGCCTTGCGGGTTGTCCCAGAGCGGAACGCCTCCGCACTCGTACGGGTTCCACAGCGGCATCTCATGCCACCGCGTGACCGACACGCGCGCCGCCTCGATCATCTTGTGAAAGAACGGACCGTCTCCGGTCTGCGTGCCCGGGTAGCTCGAGAGCATCGGCCACCACGCGAACACGCTGATCGTGAGCGCGAGCAGTGTGAGCCCCAACCAGCGCGTTTCTGCCCGCTTGCTCACGCGAACCTTAGTAGCGCATCTAGGCCGGAAAAGGCGCTAGTGTCCGGGGCGATTTCCGTATGAAGGTCTGCATCGTCATCCCCACGTTCCACGAAGAGGAGATCTCGCGCACGCTCGACCGGCTCGCCGCGCACTTGGAGGCCGTGAAGCATGCGCGGTTCGAGGTCGTCGTGGTGGACGACACGAGCGAGGCCGCGCGCGCCTCGATACGCGCGGCTTGGAAGTCGGACGCCGTGACGCTCGTCGTGATGTCGGGGCCCAAGCGCGGCAAGGGCGCGGCGGTGCGCGACGGCGTGCTCGCGAGCACGGGCGAGATCGTGTTCACCATCGACGCGGATCTGCCGGTACCGCTCGAGCAGATCGACGCGTTCATCGCGCGTATCTCCGGAGGCGCTGACGTCGTCATGGCCGAGCGCCCGATGACGCGGAACCTGGAGGACCCGCTCCGCTTCGTGCTCTCGCGCGGGCTGTATGCGTTTCAACGCTACGTCATCTTCGGGGCGCACGTGTTCAATGACACGCAGTGTGGCTTCAAAGCGTTTCGCGGAGAGCTCGTTCGCGCGCTCGCCCAGAAGCAAGCGGTGGACGGTGGGATGTACGACATCGAATATTTGTATCTTGCACGCAGAACGGGCGCGCGGATCGACCGCGTCGAGGTGATCCCCAACCCCGAGTGGCGCTCGTCCAAGATCAACGCATGGAGAGCGCTGCGCAGAGACCCAAAAGACCTCCTCATGGTCAGGTGGCGCGCCATCCGCGGAGACTACGACTGACGAGCCGTTGACTTTCTGCGAAAGTGAAGACATTCACTTTCTATGACGTCTGCGTTCGAAGAGCAGCCGCGTGCGACGCGCAGCAGACTCCGTTTGCTCGAGGCCGCGCTTGGGCTCTTTGCTCGGGATGGCTACGAGCGCACGACGATCCAGGCCATCGCGCAGGCCGCGGGGACGTCGGTGGGGCTTGCTTGCAAGTACTTCCCGGCCAAAGAGCACTTCGTGCTCGCGCTCTACGACAGGCTCGCGACGCAGCTCGAGGACTGGTCCGTGGAGATGCCCGCGGGCACCGTCGCCGAGCGCTTCCGGGCGGCGATGGAGCGCAAGCTGGCCCTCGTGCAGGAGCACCGCGGCACGCTGCTGGCTCTCGTCGGCAAGGCCCTCGATCCCGAGGCGCGCGTGCACGTGCTCGGGTCCGGCACGGAGGTCGTTCGCTCCAAGGTGTCCGGCGTCTTCTGGCTCGCGGTCACGGGCGCCACCGACGCGCCGTCTCGTCTCGAAGCCGCGCGACTCTCACGTCTGCTCTACGGCGCGCATCTGCTGTTGCTCTTGGTCGCGATACAAGGTGACGACCACGCCACGCGTGCATCCATCGATCTCGCGTGCGCGGCGGTCGCGATGCGAGACCTCGGCGGCATGGGGGCGATGTTCGGCGCGCAGCTCGACACCGTGTTCGGGCGGACCCTCGCAAGCAGCCGCGCGATGGAGCCGAGCGAGACTGCGCGCCTCGTGATCGACCGTGTTTTCCGCCGCAGACGCACACTCGCGCGATCCACTGAACCTCCGACCGAGGCGGCGCTCACGATGCACCTGTTGCGCGCGCAGTCGTTCATCGATCACAAAGAGCGCGTCCAGTTGGTGCTCCCCGCGTTCCCGGCGAAGGCGCCGAACGGTCGCAAGGTGCTGGGCAAGCTGCCCGACGCGGCCGAGTCGCTTGCGCTCGAGTCGCTCGTGGAGCTCCTCGGAGAGATCAAGGAGGCGTACAAGCCAGGCGCCGAGCTCGTCATCGCGAGCGACGGTCACGTGTTCGCCGATCTCGTCGGCGTCTCGGACAAAGACGTGGTCGCGTATCGCCGTGCGATCGAGGCCATGATCGGCGAGCACGGTACCGGACGCGTGAAGTTCTTCGGTCTCGAAGACGCGTTCGGATCCATGTCCGCGAATGCAGCGCGCTCCGCGCTTCTCGCCTCTTACGCCGAGTCCGAGGAGTCGATTCGAGAGCGCGCCAAGCAGTCACCCGCGCACGCCGCGCAGCTCGACGGGATCCATCGATTGCTCTTCGAGGACGAGGTCGTGGATCACCCCGAGCAGTCGCGCACGCAGTCGCGAACCAAGACGCGTGCGAGAGCGTATGAGGTCGTGCGGCGCAGCGACGCGTGGGGCAACCTCGTCGCGACGGTCTTCCCGCGCGCGCTCCGCTTGTCGATTCACCCGCAGCCCGAGGTCTCGTCCAAGATCGGCATCTCGCTCCTCCAGACCGACGACGCGTGGCTCACGCCATGGCACTCGGTGGCGCTCTTCCAAGGCGATCGCGCGAGGCTCGTGCACCGCGCGGAGGCCGAGAAACTGGGCGCGCGCGTGATCGAAGAAGACGGCCGCCCGTTCGCGATGGTGCTGCCTTGATCAAGATCGAGACCGAGACGACGAAGCCGTTCGGATTGATCGCGCACGTGCCCACGGGGACGGATTTTCTCGAGCTCGATCCCGAAACGCTCCATGCGTGGGTGCGCGAGCATCGCGTGTTGGTGATCCGCGGATTGAAGTCGTTCCCCAAGCGAGACATGCCACGCGCTGCCCGTCAGCTCGGTCCGCTGCTCGCGTGGAAGTTCGGCGCGATCAACGAGCTCGTCCCCGACAAGGACGCGAAGAACTACCTCTACACGAACCGCGAGGTGCCGCTGCACTGGGACGGCGCGTTCTTCGGCAAGGTGCCGTGCTACCTGTTTTTCCACTGTTTGGAGGCACCAGACGTCGATGGCGGCGAGACGATCTTCGTCGACACCACGCTCGTGTGGGGCGCCGCGGACGACGAGACGCGGGACCGCTGGCGCTCGCTCACGTTCGTCTACGAGACCGACAAAGTCGCGCACTACGGCGGGCGCTTCGAGTCTCGCGTCGTGTCGCAGCACCCGACGACTCACGAGACCGTCATCCGCTTCGCCGAGCCCGTCGACGATCTCAATCCCGTCACCGTGCACGCGAAGGACCTCGGCCCGTTGGACTCCGCGAAGATGATCACCGAGCTTCGTCACGCGCTCGCCCAACAGCACGCGGTGCTCGAACACGCATGGGAAAAGGGCGACGTCGTCATCGCGGACAATCACTCGCTCCTCCACGGACGCGCCGCGTTCGAGGGTGGCGAGAGGCGTCACATCCGTCGCATCAACATCTTGGGCAGCGATCGAACCTGGCGAAATGACGTCACCGACTCGATCCGAATTCGGCGGCCCGAGTTCATGGTCGCGGAGATCCCGATCTTGCTGATCCCGATGCTCCTCGCGTGGCGCGCGGGAACGAGAGCCGGGGTCATCGCGGAGCTCGTCGCCCTGTTCTTCTTACTCTTCCACTTCGGCGACATGATCAACTGCTTCGCGGACCGCGATTTGGATGCAGTCTACAAGACACGCCTCTCGGAGGCTGTTTTCGGCCTCGGACCGCGCAACGTGCTCTGGCAGATCACGATCACCGTGCTCGCCGCGATCGGTCTCTCTGTCCACCTCGCGTCCGTCACGGGGCACGATGACTTGGTGTTGCTCGTGCTCTTCGGGCTATCGCTCGGCGCGCAGTACTCGGTCGGTCCCATCCGCTTCAAGTCACGCGGCGTTCTCCAAGTGCTCGCGCTGATCGCGGTGATCTTCGTGGGCCCGATGCTGCTGGTCGCGCGCACGCTAGGCAGCACCCTCGAGTGGCCGTTGCTCGCGCTGATCGCGGCGTACGGCGCGATGCAAGAGGGGATCATCCTGATCAACACCGCCGAGGATCTGCCGGAAGATCGCGCGGACGCAATCCGCACGACGGCCGTCGCGCTCGGCCTCCGCGGCTGCATCGCTCTCGCCCTCGCGATGGTGGGCGTGTGCGGCGCGCTCGTGATCGCGCTCTTCGCTCGAATGGGTCACACCGCAGCCGTGGTCCCGCTGTGTGCCGCGTGGGTCTGGGTCGTCTGGGAGATCTCGCGCATCGCCACCGTCGTCCGTGGGCGCGATGAAGTGGCAGCGATCAAGGCGTTCCGTCCACTCGCACGCCGAATGCCGCTCTGGATCACCGCCACCGCGTGGACGTCACTCTGGGCCGCGTGGAGCTCCACGCACTGAGGTCACCCGCCGTCGCCAGCGTCTTTCGGTCCCGCATCGGAGGCATCCGGGATCGACGTGTCGATCGGCGGACCCCCGAAGGGCATCGCCTGGTCGAGACAATACGAGCCCGTCGGTTCGCAGTAAGTCGTCGATCAGAGCTCGGGGTGTTGGACATTTGTTCGCGGGTGGAGGGTCACCACAAGCACCGAGCAACACGACTCCGATCGCGAGCGTGATCTTCCAGAGGACCAACCCCTTGTTGGTCTCGCGCCAACATAAGCAAGTAGCCCCATGTCCCAAGCATAGCGGCGTGACGCCAACCTCCCCAATCCCCTTTTCGCCACCCGCGGCCGAACCAACGGCGGAGCCACGCGGCGCCTTTGTTTCGTGTCCGCGCTGCGCGGGCGCGAAGGAAAAAGTGCTGCGTGGTCCGCCAGCCCCAACCTCCCCAAGCAGGGTGCCCCCCTTCGCCCCGCGCAGCGGCTCAACGCTTGATAGCGGTCAGCACACAGCGAATCCCGAAGGGATAATCCACCCGCGAAGCGAACCGCTCCTCCAGCTTCATCGCGACCTTCATCAACACACTAGAGCGTGTCGACGCGAGGTTGCTTTCCACGATGCGCCTCTGCTCGGCGTCGGACTTGTTCAAGTGTCGCTGATTGCGAAGCTTCACCGCGGCGAACGCCGGAAACACGAACACGCCCACGTGGGAGCGCCGGACGACGCGCATGCCGGCATCCGCGAACAGCGAGCAAGCGCCGGCTAGCGTGTAGCGCCGAAAGTGCATGAGCGCTTTGTCGTAGACGTCGTACAGGCCAGGCGCTGCGGGTAGCTCGATCACGGCGGCGCCGCCGGGCCTTAAAATCCGGGCGATTTCACGCGCGGCCTTTTGATCGTCTCGGATGTGCTCAAGTACGTTGAGCGCGACCACGACGTCCACGCTGTTCGAGGGCAGGGGGCACTTCGTGAGATCGAAACGCATGAGCGGCTGCGACGGCGTGCGATCCGCGAGCGCGCGCAGCGGACCCGCGACGTAGTCCGAGCCGATCAACAGTGTGTCCTTCGGGAGCGACCGAGCGAGCTCGTCGAGCATGTATCCAGAAGAGCACCCGACCTCGAGCACTACGCCCTCCGAAGCGGGCACGTTGGCAAGCACCTCGCGCTTGGCCCGCGCTCGCGACGCGAGATCGATCGGGTGGTCCGCGCCCGCCGCGCCCTCGTGGAGCGTGGTGAGCTCGTCGGTCCATCCAGACTCGGTCACACAGAACGACAAGATCGGCGCGTGCTTGCCGTCCACCTCGAAGCCGCGGCCAGACCACTGCACGCTCTTGTGACCCTCGGGGATGGGCCAATCGAATTTCACTGACATTGTTCCCTCTTGGTTCCGTTCGCGCGCGCCTCGTCCTGCATGGCCTGCATGTCTTGCGACACCAGTCGATCCAGGTCGGCTAATTTAAGCCACATACACGGCGCACGTGGGCCGTAGCGCTCGGCGATCTCGCGTGTCTGCGTAATGCGATCGCGACCCGGCGGCTCCCAGGCGAGCGTCAGATCGTGGCGCGCCATCGCTCCTCCGTCGCCAATCTCGAGCGGCTCCGGATCGCTGAACGCGGGCGTGACTCCGACGAGGCCGATAGCGAACGCGAGCGCGACTCGGATCAAGAACGGCCCGAGCTGCTCGCCATCGACTTTGTAGACGAGCACCAACAAGAGGGCGGTCGCGACCGCCCACAGCACGACGAAATACGGAAGTGGAGACGACACGCCGAGCGGCTCGAACGCGAGGTGCGGGACGAACGACGTGCGCAGCAGCGGGACGACCAGCTGCGGAACCGGACGCGTCACGGACTCGGGGATCGTGTTGTAGAGCGACGACACGATGCCCGATTGAACGAAGCTCGCGACCGCGAGACCCGTCGCCGCCGCGCGCACGAATGCGCGACGCATCCCACCCTTGCCGCCGAGCGCATCCATCGCCAACAACGCACCGAACGCGAAGAACGGCGGGGCCGCGCCCAAGTATCGCGGACCGACGGTCCACCCACCGCGCCAGTTGATCGCCGCGCTCACCGTGGTCCACAGCGCGAGCATCGTCAGC
>JAYVYD010000049.1:0-31356 GCA_043784605.1 Myxococcales bacterium
ACACGACGAGCCCCTTGCGCCACTTCGTCATGCGCGCGGGCAGCAGCGAGAAGCGCCACGCGAGCACCAGCGCGAGCACGGCCGGCAAGAGGAGCGCGATGGGGCGGTTGAAGCGGACGTACGTCTCGCGGATCAACTGCGCATGGACGAAGCCTTGGTACGTGAGGGGGAGCACCGCGAGGATCGCGAGCACAACCGTTCCGACCCCGAGCTTCTTCTTTCGCTTCAAACGAACGACGAGCGCGACAGTCACGATGGACGTGACGAGCGCGAGCGCGAGGTAGGCGAGTCGAGGCAGCGGCGGCATCAGGTCGCTCGCTCCGCTTTGGGTTTGGGAGCAGGCGATTGCCGCGTCAGCCAAAAAAGATCGATCGCGATGAGCAGCGTCGCCAAGAGCGCGAGCCAAAGCCCCCACTCGTGATGCGCGTCAGCGAGCCGCGAGGCGCTCGTGGACGAGCCTGCCGTGGCATCCACGGTCACAGGTCTCGGCGTGATGTCGCTCTCTTTCTCGCTCGTGAGGTTGGCCGCGACGAGCACGCTACCCACGTGAGGAGTGGTCCACTTCGCGTGATAGAGGCCTGCCCGCTCGACCGGAGGAACGATCGCGAAGCCGCCCTTGCAGTCGACGTCGTGCTCGGGCATGCCTGGGCCGTCGACGGTGATCTTGGTGACGTCTGCCGGCAGGGCGATGCGGAGAGGGTCGCCCGTGCGCACGGGACCCACGGCCCCCTGCGATCTGTGAAGGCGCGCGCCCTCGACGACATTTCTAATGAAGAGAACGAACGAAGCCTTGAGCGGCCAGTCGCTCTCGCCAACATCGAAGCCGACGACCGTGGCTGCGCGCCCAGGTACCGAGGCGTCGCCGATGATGGTCACCGTACCCGCACGCGCTAGAGAGGCGCCGGCGCCCTGGGCTGCGAGCGGGTTCGCCTTCGTGAGGTGCACGCCGTCCAGCGTCAAGAAACGGAAGCGCGTATCGCCCGCCTCCCACGACGTGAGCTGTGGCTGCTCCACGGACTTGCCGACGTCGATGCCGAGGCAGTTGCCTTCGGGCGGCGCGACGATCAGCACGTCACGGCCGGGGATCGATTCCGGACACGCGCCCTCCACGACGACGAGCGCCTCAGGGTCGATGTTCACGGTCGCGAGCTGCGCGAGGTTGAGCTTCTGGAGATCGACGTCCCCGTCTGCATCGAGCGCCCGCATGATCCACGAGTAGTCGACCTTTGACGCGATCGTGACGGGCATCTTGTGGCCCTCGGGCACGCGCGCGTAAGCCTTGTCGTCGATGACGAGCGCATCGGGCGGCGAGAGCTCGACGGTCATCCCCTTGCCGTAGTCGATCGCGTCCGGTGAGAACGTGAGCACGACGGGTGACTTATCATGCGCAGGGATCAGCATGCGGCGCGACGTCTTGGGGTCTTTGTGACCGTCGATCGAGAGCGTCACGTACGCGTCGCGCGGGGTCGCCGCGTAGTTCTGCAGCATGACGAACACCTGCGCCTGCTCTCGATGCGTGGCGGGATCGTTGCCGCTGCGGACGTCGATGCGGACGATGCCAGCGTTGTCTCTCGCGTCGCCGACCGTGATGACCTGAGTCGGGATGCCCGCTGCGGCGACCGGTCCCCCGTGCGCGAGCGCGCCGTCCGTGATGACGACGATGCGGCGTTTGCCGCCCACCGCGCGCAAGCGATCCGCGCCGAGCGCGACGGCGATCCCGAGGTCCCCCTCGACGTCGCGCACCGCGACTTGAGCGAGCGCGCCCTTCAGTTTGCGAACGTCGCGATCGAGCGGCGAGACCACCTTCGGCTCGCGTGAGCTCTCGATGACGATAGCGTCTGCGCCGGGCGCGAGCGCGTCGAGCACGTCGTTCGCGGCCGTGAGGGCCTCGGCCATGCGCGTCGTGTCTTTTCCGTCCGCGCCTCTTGCGAGCGTTCCCATCGACGCGCTCGTGTCGATGATGATCGCGACGTGATCTCCGTCGATGCGCCCGCCGCGCAGCGCAGGACGCGTGAGCGCTGCCGTGAGCGCGAGCAGGGCCAGGATCTGCAGGAGCAACGACAGCTCGGGGATCAGCTTCTTGAACGGGCTCTTTGCGAGCAGATCGCGTCGCGCCTCGGCCCATAGCCAAGTAGACGGCACCTTGATGCGCTGCCGCTTGATCTTGAGGATGTAGAAGATGACGAGCGGCACGAAGCCGGTCAGCAGCCACAGTCCCTTCGGGTTGAGGAGCTCGACGGATCCCATCAATCGATCTTCCTGGCGACGAAGCGGCGGATCGCCGAAAGGATCGGCTCGTCGTTGGGTACGCGCACATACGTCGCGCGGTTGCGCTTGGCGATCGCGCGGAGACCTAAGAGCAACTTGTTGAGGCGCGCGAGGTACGCCTCGATCGCGGCCGCGTCCATCGTGACCTCGACGATCACCCCAGTCTCTGCGTCCTCCAGCGCGAAGTCGCCGTCGTAGCGTGGCTCGATCTCCTCGCGCGCGAGCACCTGCACCATCGCGACGTCATGACCCGCAGCGGCCGCGCGGCTGACGGCGGCGTCGAACGGACCGGAGTCCATGAAGTCCGAGAGGATCACGAGCATGCCGGGACGAGGAGAGCGCATGACCGTCTGCTCGATCGCGCGCGCGAGATCGGTGCCGCCGTTGGGGGTGATGCGATCGAGCTCCCGCAAGAGCTTGGGGAGCGTGGCGCGGCCTCGCGTCGGCTCGGAGACGTGGCTAAGGCCGTTGCCCGCGGCGAGCACTTGCGTTCGCTCGGATCCTGCGAGCGCCATGTAGCCGATCGCCGCGGCGAGCTTCTTCGCGACCTCCAGCTTCGTCGGCTCGCCCATGTCGAGCGAGAGGCTCGCGTCGACGACGAGTCGCACGACAACGTCCTCCTCCGAGCGAAACAGCTTGAACATCGGCTCGCCCGTGCGCGCGAACGCGAGCCAATCGATGCGGCGAAGATCATCTCCTGGATAGTACGGTCGGTGCTCTTGGAATTCTGCGTTGCCACCACGCTTACGCGCGAGGTGATCACCGCCGGAGCCCGAGCGTGCGCGCACTTCCATGCGGCGTCGCAGGGCTTCCAGCTCGCGAGCGAAGGTGGCGTCGAGGAGCATTTCAGACGGCGGGCTCGGGTCCTTCGCCAGTTGGCGGTTCGGCTTCGGTCTTCGGGACCACGGTCTCGGGAGGCGGGTCCGCCGCGATGATGGGAGCCGCGGTTGCTGCGTTGGCGGCGGCTTGCAGGGCCTGCGCGTGAGAGATCATGGCCGCGCGCAGAGCGTCATCCTCCGCTTGCAACGCGGCTTCCGTCTGCGCGACCATCCCTCGCTGCTCGGCGACGAGACGAGAGCAGCGGCCTGCCGTGGCGGCGATGAGGCCGAGCCCGATCACGCCCCAGAGCAGCGCGCACGCGAGGCCTGCGGGGATGACGGGCACCGCTTCGGGCGAGCCCTTGTCGAGCCAGCTCACCATGAACCCGCTGTAGAACGGGCTCGGCGCGCCCATGAGGAACCAGTCGTCCTCGTGGTTGCTGACGAAGCCGCCGATCGCAACGACGACCCACGGGCCCGCGCTGATCAAGAAGATGATCGCGAGCGCGATCAGTCGCGCGACCCACGGTGTCGAGCCACGCGAGCGAAGCCAGCTGACGAGGCCTACGGTGAATACGAAGAACATCGACGCATACGCGCCGTAGACGAACACCTGCGCGAGGTGATCTCCGCGCGTGGAACCCGGATATCCGAGCGGCGGAGGCATCGGTGCGATCTCGATCGCGGCCATGCAGAAGGCGGTGATCGCGACCAAGCCGAAGAAGCCAAACACCGCGACGAGCGTCGAGGTCTTCGCGAGGCCCGGACCGAAGAAGCGCCGAAGCAACCCGGCCTTCTCACGCACCCAGTGGACCTCCACGCGACGCGACGGGCCTGCGGTGTCGAACGCGAACAACAGCGCGCAGAACGCCGCGTAGAACGAGAAGGCGGAGATACCGAGGATCGACCACCCCACGCGCTCACCATCGTCTTGGGAGAGGATGGGCCCGATCGCGCATGCGGCCGCGATGAGTGGCGTGCAGAGGGCGAACCAGCGCTTGAGGCCGGTCGCGCGGTCGTCGGTCTCGCCCGTGAGGTTGCTCGTCGTGATCTCGTAGAGGAACCACGCGGGCACGAGCATCAAGAGGAGCGGGATCACGAAGAGCACGAGGATGTACTCGAGCCCGAACGGCGCTCGTGTGTACGCCAACGGCAGCCAGATCGGCATGCCCTCGGGCACGTCGCTCCACTGTTTGTGAACCGCGATCGAGGCGCCGACTCCGAACCAGCCGTAGAGAGCAGGACCGATGACGATCGCGAGGATCAGCGTCACCACGATAGCTCCGCGTAGTCCGGACATCAGCGAAGAGAGCGCGAGGCCGAACGCGACGGCGAGAGCCGCGACTACGAACAGGAATGCGAACGCGACGACGACCTCGAGTGCCGTGACTCCACCGAACAAGAAGGGCAGGGCGCCCACCGGCGCGAGCACGACGATGTAGAGCGCGATCGACGTGTAGGCCGCCATGAACTTGCCGCGCGCGATGTCCTTGGCGTGCAAGCCCGTGAGCTGGATGGCCTCCCACGTCTTGCCCTCGCGCTCGGACGCGATGCTGTTGGCGGCGATCGCGGGACCGACGATGATCACGACCAAGTACGCGATCGAGAAGAAGCCCTGAAACATGCCGGATCCGAGCGATGCGGGGCTCGCGTTCTCCGCCGATGCGACGCCGCCGATCGAGCACATCAAGAGCGAGATCGTGAGTGAGAGCGAGAAGAGGATCCACGGCGTGCGGCCGAGTCGGGCGCTCTGGCGCATCTCGCGCATCCAGATCGCGTTCGGGTCGGAGAAGCGTGAGAAGAACCCTCGCTTCGGCTCGCGCATCGACGGCGGAACTCCGGGCTGAGGCTGTTGGCTGGTGACGGTGCTCATCACTGCACCTCGCCCTTCGTGACTTCGAGGAAGATGCGTTCGAGCTCGCTGCGCTCGGGTTCGATGCCGACGACGGAGATGTTCGCCATGACGAGGACTCGCACGATGTTCGCCAAGACTTGATCGTCTCCGGAGTAGGTCACGAGCACCGTGCTCATCGGGTGGGCCTCGACCGACAGCACTGCGGGCAGGCCCGCAAGCGCAGCCCGAATGGCCTCGGGCGGCGCGATGGCCTTGAGCTTCGCGCGTCGCTTCGGGATCGCCGCCGGTCCGAGCGGCATCGTCTGGTGGATGACGTCAGCGCCCATGCGGTGCGTCTGCGGAGGCGCGCCCTCCCCCCCGACTAGGTGCTGTGGCGCTTGCGGCTGACCGTACGGCACCGGTTGGTGCTGCGGCGGGTATCCTTGCTGGCGCTGTGCGGCGGCGGCCTCGAGGCGCTCGGCGATCTCCGTGATGGGACCCGACACGACCATGCGCCCGCGCTCGAGGATCGCGACCGAGGTGCAGACGTCCGCGAGCTCCGTGAGGATGTGACTGGAGAGGAAGATCGTCTTGCCCATGGAGCGCAGCTCGACCAAGAGATCGCGGATCTCGATACGCGCGCGCGGGTCGAGATCGCTCGCCGGCTCGTCGAGGATGAGCACCTTCGGATCGTGCAACAGCGTGCGCGCGAGCTGCAGGCGTTGCTTCATGCCCTTGGACATCGTCGCGACGAGTTTGTCCTTGAGCTTGGTGAGGTCCGTGAGTTCCATCACCGCATCCACCACGGCGTAGTTGCCGTTTGGCGCTACTTTGTAGGCGTCCGCGAAGAACTCGAGATACTCGCGTACGGTCACGCGCTCGTACACGCCCGCGTGATCGGGCATGTAGCCGATGATCTTGCGCACGGCCTCGGGGTCCACGGCGACGTCGAAGCCGTCCACCTCCACGCGTCCCGCGAGAGGCTCGAGCAGCGTGGCCATGATGCGGATGGTCGTCGTCTTGCCGGCGCCGTTCGGGCCGATGAAGCCGAAGATCTCGCCGTGGCCGACCTCGAAGCTCACATCACGGAGGACGTCGAAGCGACCGAAGCGATGCCAAAGATGTCGCACGCGGATCGCCGGCGCGGTGCTCGCCGCTGCCATCACCGACGAGGAGACCGGCGACTCCTGTTCCGTCTGCACTGAAGGCTGCGTCACGGTGCACCGCCCTTGCCGACGACGCGTAGCAATGCGTGGTCCGTCTCCAAGCGGAGGCTCGAGTCAGTCTTGACGCCCTCCCCACCGTCGAGCTCGCCCATGAGCACGGGCTGATCGTCTGGCCACCAGTCGACCTGCTCGCCAGCGGCCGACGAGACGGGCTTCCACGTCTTCTCGATGCGGTCGCCGTCCTTCTTGGCGATCGCGCTCGAGTACGCGAACTCACCCTCTCCGAGCACGTGAATCGTCATCGACCCCGCGCTCGCCGAGCGGCGTGAATACGCACTCTGCACGAGCTTGCCGGCAGAAGCGGTGAGCGTCTCGCCGTCTTTCATCTCCGTGAAGTAGCGGATGCCGTCGCCAGGGACATAGAAGAGGACGTCCTTGATCGTTTGGCCCGTATGATTCTGCGCGGTCAGCGCGGTGCCCGTGCCGGCGAGGGTGACGGAGCCCTTGAGGTCCCGGAAGCCATCCTCGCGAATGACGAGCGTCTGCCAGGGCAGGGACGTGATGTTCTCGAGCACCGACCCGCCGCGATCGAGGCGCATCACGGCGTCCGCTCCCATCACGCTGTCCGAGCTCATCACGTCGAGCACGTCGGAGCGATCGGTCGCGGCGACGCTGAGCGCCTTGGTCTCGCTGGTGTAAAAGCCTCGGAAGCGCGTGATCGATCCGCGCGTCATGCCGCTGCCGATCTCCGTGAGCGAGACGCGCCTCGATCTACCTCTCAGTCCCTTCACCGCGAGGCCCACGACGACCAGCGATGCGAACGTCGCGGCGCTCCACAGCGGGGCCCACTTCAGTGGAGAGAGCGGCGTGCCTTTGCGCTGTGCGCGCAGGAACGTCACGGGTCCGACGACGATCGAGTAGATGACCAAGAGCACTGCCGCAAAACCGAGCGCGGGTCTGAAGTTCTCGTTCGGATCGAGCGCGCGCCGCACTTCGTCCGTGCGGCTGTACGTGTACCGGCGATCGCCGCTGCCCGTCGGGAACGCGCGAGGCGCTTGCCGATCCCACGCGGCTTGCACCATGTCGATCACGCGCGCGAGCACCCAACCGTCGTCCGTGCCGGGAGCGACGGTCGGATCGAACGCGAGCAAGTGAACTTGCCCAGTGCCGAACGACGCGGTCGCACCGTATTCGCTCGCGACCAAGTTGCCGCCGGTGAACCCCACGAGCTTCGCCTTCACGAGCGCGGTCATCGCGCCGCCCGAGGGAGCCGTCGGGGCCGCTGGCGCCGCGCTCGTGCTGATGTGTCGATAGGGAGACGTGGCATCGTGCGACGGGTGATAGTCGAGCGGATCGTTCTCGGGCACCGGAGGCGGCGGCGTGAACGTCGGACTGGTGCCGAAGCCACCGCCGGGCCAAGCGCCTGGAGCGCCGGCGCGCGGAAACGCGGGGAGCGCGAGGATGGTCGCGGTCACGTCGCCTTGCACGATGGGCCCGCCCGTCATCGTCACCAGGTTGCCTGCGCGGAGATCCTCGGGTCGATTGGGGACGACCGCCAGCGTGCCTCCGCCGGACACCCAATCGCGGAGCGCGTCCAGCTCCTCTGGAGGAAGCTTCGCGAGCAGATCGGAGTGGATGATCGCGACCGTCACACCCGAGTACGACGCGGCCACTTGCGGCAGCACCGGGTCACCCGTGGTGGAGTCGAACGTCGGCGCGCCGACCGACAACGCCGGTGAGGTCGGGGGAGTTCCATATCCATAGTAGCCGCTGCTCGAGGTCGAGTAGCTCGTCGTGACCGCGCGTCCGCGAATCACCATTCCGAGGCGAGGCGTCTGATCGATGTCGATCAGCGTCGGCGATACGGACATGTTGGTGGTGACGGAAGCGCCAGTGATCTCGACGCCCTTCTCGTCCTTGGCGCTGAGCATGAACGAAGGCGCTTGGTAGTAAAAGCCGTGCGTGGGCACGCGCACGATCGCCGTCTTGCCCGCAGGCACGTTGAACGGAGCGCGCGTGATGAACGTCTCGTTCTGGCCGTACGGAAGCGTCGCCGTGAGATCGAGCGTGCCCTTCTTGGGTGCGGCTCCGGAGTTCGTGAGCGTGACGACGATCTCCTCCCACCCGTAGCCGAGCGCGGCGTCGTTGCCGAAGATCGGCGCGGACGTCATCGCCAGTGTGGGCGGCGCTGCCGTCGGCGGATCCGCGGTCGCGTCCGTGACGAACGCGCAGACGACGCCGGCTGCGAAGAGAGCCGCGAAGGACAGCTTCATGCGTTGGCCCTTCGCTCCGCGTCGACGTTGGCGGGTCTCGTAGGCACGGCAGCGAGGAGCGCGTCGACGACAGCGTCCGTCGTCACTCCGTCGGCCTCGCCCTCGAACGAGCGAATCAACCGGTGTCGCAGCGCGGGCTTGGCGACCTTCGAGATGTCGTTGAAAGACACGTTCGCGCGACCCTCGCACAGCGCGACTGCTTTCGCGCCGAGGACGAGCGACTGCGCACCACGCACTCCGGCGCCGAAGCGCAGGGAGCGCTTCACGAGATCAGGCGCGCTCGTGCCCGCGGGATCGCTCGCGCCGATGAGGCGAGCGGCATACCTCACGATGGGCTCTGCGATCTGCACGTCACGACACATCGCGCGAAGCTGCATGACGCCCTCACGGCCCATGACCTTCGGAGGTGCTGTGCCTTCACGACCCGTGGTGCGCGTGAGCACTTGGCAGAGTTCGTCTTCGCTCGGGTTGGGCACGAGCACCTTCAACAGAAATCGATCGAGCTGCGCCTCGGGCAGCGGGTACGTGCCCTCTTGCTCGATCGGGTTCTCTGTTGCGAGGACGAAGAACGGTTGGTCCAGCACATGACGTGTTCCGGCGATGGTGACGGCGTGCTCGGCCATCGCCTCGAGCAGCGCGCTCTGCGTCTTTGGCGTCGCGCGGTTGATCTCGTCGGCGAGGACGATCTGCCCAAAAATAGGGCCCTTTTGAACTGCGAACATGCTGCCCGCTTGGCGTTGCGCCGGATCCATCACGAGCACGTTCGTGCCGATGACGTCGCTCGGCATCAAGTCTGGCGTGAACTGAATGCGCGAGAATTTGAGATCGAGGCACTGCGAGAGCGTGCGCACGAGCAGCGTCTTGCCGAGACCCGGCGCGCCCTCGAGCAGCACGTGCCCGCCCGACACGAGCCCCCACATCACCTGATCGACGACCGCGTTTTGTCCGACCACGACGTGGCCGATCGCCTCGCGCAACGTCGCGATGGCGTCGGCCGACTGCTTGAGCATGGTCTCGTAGTTCTGTTCTTGCGTCATCGATCCCTCGTCGCGTCGTACTTCGGTGGTGTCGTCACGGTTGGAAGTACTGCCGGACGTGCTCACGATATTCCTTCGGGACATCACTGCGCTCGACGCCGTCGACCTCGGTCGGGCCCACGGAGCGTAGATCGCCGGTGCCGCGCGTGTTCGCGGTGCCGCCGGCCTTTCCGGGGACGAACGTGTTCACCGCGCCCGGCATACCTTTGTCTTTGTTCAGGCGGCCGTTCGCGCGGCTCTTCAACGACTGCGCGTCGTCGATCGAGTTCGTGTGTCCGTTGTGGTCACCCGTGCCCGTGTCGTGATGCGAGCCCGGTCCAGGAGCGCCGTTGGGGTCGCCAGAACCTTGCTGCCCCTGACCCTGTTGACCTTGTCCCTGACCTTGTTGCCCCTGACCCTGTTGACCTTGTCCCTGACCGTTCTGCGGAATCGGGATCTGACCTTGGCCTTGTCCCTGCTGACCTTGGCCTTGTCCCTGCTGACCTTGGCCTTGTCCTTGTCCCTGCTGACCTTGTTGTCCCTGCTGACCTTGTTGTCCCTGCTGACCCTGTTGGCCTTGGCCCTGTTGGCCTTGGCCCTGCTGACCCTGTTGGCCCTGCTGACCTTGCTGTTGTTTGCCGATGTCCTTCTCGGTTCCGTCAGCACCATTTTGAGCGTCGTCCAGCGCCTTCTGGCGCTTGCTCTCGTCGCTCTGGTCGTCTTGCTTGGCCATGTCCTTGAGCTGATCTTCGAGCTTTTTTTGGCCCTCGGGCGTCGACAGATCGTCGGCCATGTCCTTGAGGGACTGCGGATCGCTCTGGCCGACTCCGCCCTTCTGCGCCTCTTGCTTCAGCTTGTCTGCGAGTCGCTTGCGCTCTTCGGGAGTGAGCTTGCTCAACGCTTTGCCCATGGCCTCGCTCAGCTCCTGCGCCGCCTTGTCCGTGCCCTCACGATCGAGCGCCTCGGATTTGTTCTCGACGTCGGGTGACTTCATGCCCTCGGACTTCATCGCGTCGGCGAGATCGCGCAGAGCCTCTGCGCGCTTCTCCCGGTCTTCCATGGACTTCTTCTCGTTCTCCAACGCCTTCGCGACGTCAGGCGCGCCGTCTTTCTTCGCGGCGTCGGCGCCGTCTTGGAGCTTCTTCTTGGCGAGCTCACGATCTTGCTTCTCGCGCTCGTTGGCGAGCTTCTCCATCTGCGCGTCAAGGCTCTCCATGTCGTGATCGCCGAGCGCCTTCGCCGCGTCTTTGGTCACGTCGCTCTCGTTGAGCTTGCTCATCGCGCTCTCTAGACCTTGGCGCTGCTCGCCTTCGCCGAGCGTCAAACGCTCCGCCGCGAGCTGCTCTTTCAAGCGCGCGATCTTGTCCTGCGCGTCTCGCTTCTCGATGCCCTTGTTGAGCTCCTCTTTGAGCTTCTCGGCGTCCTTCGAGATCTTCTCGAGCCGCTCGCGCTGCGCGTCGTCTCGCGCGTTGAGCTGCGCGAGCTTGATCGATTTCTCGAGACCGTCCACCTCGTTCATCTGAACGAGCGTGGTCCCTGGAGTCGCGACGATCGGTGGTCCCGGCGGCAGCGGCGCACGCGCGATGAACACGAGACCCGCAGCCGCAAGCGGGATGAGCGCGTGCAACGGTTTCCATACGGCCGGTCGCGCGTTCTGCGGTTTGCCGCCTTCGAGCGCCGAGGTCGCGCTCGTCAACACGACCGCTCGTGCCGCATCCGCGTCGCCCGAATCCGGCACCGAGTCGTGCGACGCCGGATCTCGAAGGTCCACCGCCGTAGAGATCGACTCTTCGGTATGGAGCTGCTCGTCCAGATACAGCGCTACATCTCCGTCGGACCACCGCTTGCGCCGATTCACCGCGAGCCCTGCGACCAACCCTATGCCGCCGACAGTCGCGGCAAGTGGCCGCCAAGTGCCGTGTCCCGTCTTCCACGCGAGGCCGGCGGGGACGATCGCCACCGTGAGGCCGATCGCTGCGCCCGAGAGCGCGGCCCGTAGCGTTAGCCTGCGACGAACGCGCGAGGCCCAGCGCTCGAAGAGCGACTCGAACTTGGGGGGAGATGCCGTCTTCATGCCTGTTCCCTCAACGGTAGACGATCGAAGCTTAGTCCCATGCTCTTGTTTGTACGCAACGGCGGGTCGTTTGTTCTCTGTCGTCGTATGGATCATCGGACCCCCAGCTTTGGACCAAGTAGGGTCTGTCGGGTTCTCATGGGCCGCAAAACCTCGAACTTCTCATTGAAACGAGTGATTCTGTCGTTGGCGCGGCCCGTGCACCACGTTTCATCATGCTTCCCTTCCACAAGCGGATTCGCAGCAACAGCGTCACGGAAGTCGACTTGGCGGACATCGAATTGGTGGACCTGCCCAAGGTGTCGGCTCCCAGCCCGCGCTTTACAGTGCGTCCCGCGATCAAGTTCGCGAGCCACGACGACGAGCGCACGATGTTGATGCCGGAGAAGCGCCGCAGCACGGCACCGCCCGCCGCGCGCATTCCGTCCGTTCGCGTGCCCCCGATGGGTATGCTCCCGAACTTCGGTCCTAGCCTCTCGATGACCGACGACGTCACCCAAGTGCGCCCGGGGGCCCGACGTTCGTTGTTGACGATGAAGGCGGCTCCCGCCCACCGCATGAGCATCAACTCGATGATGCGCGAGGAGCTCGCCTCGCAGCTCGAGCCCGCGATGGTTCCCCCGGCGCGCGCGTCCGAGAGCATTCCTGCGATGGCGATCACCGCGGCGGATGCTTCGTCTGCGACCGTGCTCGTGCGCAACAACGCAGCAGGACGTCCGACCGCCGTTTGGGCGATGGCGCTGCTCGCGATGGGTCTGTTCGGTGGACTGTTGACGTCGATGGTCACGCGCAACGAGCTCGCCGCTTCTGCGGCTCCCGTCCAAGCCGCGGCTCCTGCTCGTCAAGATGTCGTCGCGAACAGCGCAGCCGCTATCCAAGCGCCGATCGCTCAGCGGGAGATCCCTGCCGCGATCGCTGACGCCCTCGGTACGCCTTCGACGCCCGCATGCGGTGTCGATCCCGTCCCCGCTCCTCGGCCCACCCCGACGGCGAAGGCGATTGCGGTCGCCGCGTGGACTCCCCCCGTCGTCGACAAGCCGGAAATCAAGCCCGAAATCAAGCCCACGCCGAGAGTCACGGTCGCCCGCGTCGCGCGACCTGCGCCCGCCCCGGCGGTGAAGTCGGAAGTGGTCGTCGCGGCCGTCGCGAAGCCTGCGCCCAAGCCCGCCACAAATGCGAAGAAGGCGCTCGGCGACGACATGGAGCAAGCCAACGCCGCCGACGCGCTCGCACGCGCACAACTCGAGGCCGCGCTCAGCCGCTGACTAGAGCTGGCAGGCGGCGTGCGTGTCGTCCTCCTGCGTCTTGACGCTCGGGTTGCAGCCGCCGAGGCCGACGTCCTTGCAGTCGAACCTGATCTCGTTGCCCTGCACGCACGCGCGCAAGACACTCTTGTCGCAGATGTCGTCCGTGCATCCGAGCTTGCCCTGGCACGCGTCTCTTGGTGTGATTCCTACACTACCACCGTCGATCGGGACGCACGCCGGCGAGGGGTAGGTGCCGCCGTCGACGACCCCGGTGAAGACCTTGCAGTTCACGCTCTCTTCGAAGCCCGTCACCGCTCCTTTGGCGATGTCATCGGAGCCGCACCTGACGACGTTGGTCGCCGCCAGCACCGTCGTGCTCGAGGGCTTGCACGCCGGAGACGCACCCGTCGCGATGCATGTCCCGTCGCCGAACTGCGCGCAGTCGATGCCGTGATCGATGCCGGCGTCGTTGTCGCAGTTGACAAGCTTCTGTCCCGAGCACTTGGTCGTCGTGCAGGCGCGCGCCTCGGCCCCGACACACTGCGACAGATCGTTGGTGGACGTCGCCGAGCACTTCTTCCCGTAAGCCGCGCAGTTCTCGTAGAGACCCTTCGTCAGGCTGTCGGCGACCGGGCACTGGACGCGTGAGAACGGGTTGCCGATGACTCCGTCGCGCGAGCCACAACCGGTGTACGGTTGCGGTGCGTTGGGATTCATCGGGCTGCAGGCTTGCTTGCCCGCGGGCGCGACCGCCTTGACGATGCCAGCACAGTCGTCGGCGTTGGCGAGCGCGAGCCAATATTGGTAGGCGTCTCCGATCGGCTTGCGGTTCGGATTCGCCTCGCAGTTGTACGCCATGAGCGCGTTCGCGATGCATAGACCGGTTCGGTTCTGGCCCATCGGCGATTCGCACGCGGCGAGCCAAGCGCAGGCATGCTCGGCGCGCGCGAGTGCCGTGGCGATGTCGACAGCGCACAGCTCGGTGACAGGCGGTCGCGGGCAACCCTTCGCGGAAGCGTCGGCGGTGCATTTCGTGTCGAAGTTCGTCCCGTGAAAGAGGTCCCCGCACGCGACGATCGCGGCGATGGCGCTCACTCCGGCAGTGACGAAGAGGACGCGGAGTCTCATTGAAAACTTCCTCCGAGCCAAACGCCGTTCGGGCGGACCTCCAAGCGCGCGGTCGTCGACGTGTGCGAAGGCCTTGCCCACAACACGATCGACGTCACCAGGAGCGCACCGCCGGCGATCCACGAAGAGAGCGCGATCGTGTCCCATACTCGAATCGGGCCTTGATTGCCGGTGCAAGTCGCGGTCGCCTGCGTTGCGCAGAACGCCTGCGCGTCGCCCGCCTGACCGTCCGCGATGAAGTACGCCGCGACGCCGAACCCGCCGAGCGCGACCGCACCGACGGTCGTCAGGATCGCCGGCACACGCGAGCGTGTCTGCAGGGCGGGTTGCACGGCGTCGGGCTGCGTCGGAGCGCTCGCGGTCGGGGTGGTCACCACGACGGGCGCTGTCTTCACATGCTCGGGCGGCTTGTCGGCCACCGGAGCGTCCATCATCTTGATCGGCAGCTTGGTCGCGTCCTTCTCTCGCAACACGACGGTGGCGCTGAACGGGCTCTTCGTCGGTGCGCGCGCCTCGAGCTGGTGCGGCCCGGGATCCATGGGCGTCGCGATGCCCCAGAGCCCGCTCGGGAATGACTTTCCGTCGAGCTCGATCGTGAGCCCGTCGATCGCCGGAGCGTCCACGAAGAGCGTCGGCACGCGGGCCTTCAACGAGCGAATCGGCTCTGCGACGATCTCGAGGACCTCCCGGTTCTTTTGATCGCGCGCCATCGACTCCGCGCCAGAGTAGTCGTTCAGCGCAGCGGCGATCTGCCCGAGCTTCTCCTCACAGAGGCCCAAGTGATAGCGGATGCCTGGCGTCATCTTCACGCTCGCCGCCCGTCGCAGCTTGTCGAGCGCTGCCGACCAGTTGCCGGCGTCCTCATCTTGCTCGGCTTTTCCGAACAGCTCACGCGCCGCTTGGATCTCGCCCGGCGACGGGTCCGCGTGTGCGAGCGTCGTGCCGAACGCCGCCATCATCAAGCCGAGCATGATTCCGAACCGCCCCATGTGTCGTCCTTTTAGCAGAACTCGACGTCGTATCAGAGCCCAGAGCGAGGTCGCCGTGACGTGGCGGTTGGCGCCTGGCTCACGCTCGGTGCCGCCGTGGGGCGGGGCCGCGCGGTCACGGTCGGAGCGTGGCTCACGCCGGGCGCAGAAGACGCCGCCGCCGGGACAGTGGATGGAGCAACGATCACGACGCTCGTCGCAACGACTGGCACGACGCTCGTCGCAACGACTGGCACGACGCTCGTCGCAAGCGCAGGTAGCGGCTTTGCCTTGCTCGCGAAGAGAAACACCGCCGCCGCGCCCACGATGACGACGAAGATCGCGCCGGCCAAGACGAGACCAAACGAGCTCTTCTTCAGGGCTTCGGTCGTGCTCGGCGGCGGAACCGAGAACGGGCGCGAGAGCGCGAGCACGACCTCGGGCGGAGGCTGCGAGACGATCTCCATGCGCACGGTCTGCTGCGGCGCACGCGGGGCGATCGCCCGACCGTCCCTCACGCACGCAGCCAGCTCGTCGGCGAACGCGCGCGCCGAGGGGAATCGCTCCGCCGGCGATTTCGCCAGAGCGCGCAGCACCGCCGCCTCGAGCCTCGGTGGGAGCGGCGCTGGCAGCAAGCTGGAGGGCGAAGGCGGCGCGCGCGTCGCGTGGGCGAATGCGAGCGCCATGGGTTGGTCGTCCTCGAACGGCACCCGCCGCGTGAGCAGCTCGAACAACACGAGACCCACCGCGTAGAGATCGGAGGCGCCCGAGACGGGCTTGCCTTCGATCTGCTCGGGCGACATGTAGCGGGGCGTCCCCAGCTGAAATCCGGTCTGCGTGAGCGACGCCGTGAGCTGGCCCACCTTCGCGACGCCGAAGTCGAGCAGCTTCACCTCACCGCTCGCGCACACGAACACGTTCTCGGGCTTGATGTCGCGGTGAACGACGTCCGCCGCGTGCGCCGCGTCCAGCCCCGCGAGCAGCTCCGTGCAGAGTTCGATCGCGAGTTCCGGTCGTACCGGCGCGTTGGCGTCGATCGTCCTTCGTAACGTATGACCCCTCAAGAGTTCCATCGCGAAGTACAACCGACCGTCCTCGGCGAAGCCCGTGTCGTAGAGCGCGACGAGGTTCTTGTGCTGGATTCGCCCGAGCGTCGCCGCCTCGATCTTCATGCGGTCCGCGAGGTCCGCGCGCGCCAGGTGACGTGTGGCCATCACCTTGAGTGCCACCGTCTGCCGTTGCTCCAGGTGATAGGCCTCGTAGACGTCGCCCATGGCCCCCGAGCCGATCTTCTGGACGAGGATGTACGGCGTGCCTGGCAGCTTCGCGTTGGGGCCGAAGGTCGCCTGCACGAAGTCAGCGTATCAGGTCGGCGCGGAGTCTTCGCCGAGCACGACATTATCGATGAGCCGTGTCTTTCCGAAGTGGCAGGCGAGCGCCACGAGCGCGCGATCGCCGATGCGCCCAAGCGACGCCAGCGAGTCTGCGTCCACGACCGAGACGTAGTCGACTCGGTCTGCGTTGACTCGGACGGCGTCGCGCACGAGCGACTCGATCGCCACGGCGTCCCGCTCACCGGACGAGAACGCGCCGTGCGCATAGGATAGGCCGCGCGACAGTGAGAGCGCGCGAATCCGATCTTCGGCGGACAGGTACGCGTTGCGCGAGCTCATCGCGAGCCCGTCGACCTCTCGCACGATCGGGTGCCCCACGATCTCCACCGGCAGCATGAGGTCGGTCGTCATCCGCCTCAGGATCGCGAGCTGCTGATAGTCCTTCTTGCCGAACACGGCGACGCAGGGTCCCGCGAGCGCGAAGAGCTTGGCCACGATCGTGGCGACGCCCTCGAAGTGCCCCGGACGAAAGGCGCCGCACAGCGGCTCGTCGAGCTCGCCCACGTGAACGCGCGTGCGCTCGCCTTTCGCGTACATGGCCCGCGCCTCGGGGCAGAACACGACGTCGGCGCCGGCAGTTCTCAGCTTGCGCACGTCGCCGTCGAGGTCGCGCGGGTACCGCGAGAAGTCTTCGTTGGGGCCGAACTGTATCGGGTTGACGAAGATGCTGACCGCGACGAAGTTCGCGTGCGCCCGAGCGTCACGGACGAGCGCCGAGTGGCCCTCGTGCAACGCGCCCATCGTCGGCACGAACGCGACGCGCGAACCCTTCTTGCGTGCGTCGGCGCAAGCGTTGCGGAAGTCCTCTGGGAGCGGAATGAGACGCGGCGCCAAGTTCATGTGCCGAAGGTACCTCATCTCGGGATATCTTCCGCCCGCTGGCCCCGGAGAGCTCACATGATGAAGCAAGCGTTCGTGATTGCGTTGATGGGTTCGCTCGTCCTGGTTGCGTGCGGGAGCCGCGGCCCTCTCGACGACTCGCCTTCCGACTTCGCGGCGCTTGACGCGAGCTTGGGCGCAGACGTCGCGTTCGCGAGCGACGCGCGGGCGGACACCTCTCCCACGCCGCTCGATGCCGGTCTGCCAGACACGCCGCCATCGCCCATTGCGTGCGCGCAGTGCATCGGACAGAACTGCAGCATACAGGTGCAGGCTTGCTTGCAGAGCACGGCGTGTCGCAACCTGCTCCAGTGCGCCACGCAGAAGTGCGCGATGAACGGCATGTTCGATCCCCAGTGCGTGGCGCAGTGCGCGAACAACGACTTTCAGGCGATCCAGCAGGCGTTCGCGGTGATCCAATGCATCAACGGAAAATGCGGCAGCCAGTGCCTCGCGCTGCTCGGAGGAATGTGAGATGAGCCACGGGCGCTTTATCGTCCTCGAGGGCATCGACGGCGCAGGCACGACGACTCAGACGGCGCGCCTCGTCGCTCGCTTGAAGGCTTCGGGCCGCACGGCACGACCCACGCGAGAGCCCTCGGACGGACCGGTCGGCACGATCATTCGCCAGGTGCTCTCGGGTCGCATCGTCGGTGCGCAAGGCCTCGCGCCGGGGTGGGCGACGATGGCGCTCCTCTTCGCCGCGGACCGCATGGATCACGTCGAGTCGGAGATCGAGCCGTTCCTCGCGCAAGGCGGCACGGTCGTCTCCGATCGCTACGACGCGTCCAGCCTCGCGTACCAGAGCGTGATGAGCGACGCGAAGGTGCCCCAGGCGATCGAGTGGATCCGCGCTCTCAACCAGCACGCACGCCGCCCGGATCTCACGGTCGTTCTCGAGGTGAACCCGGACATCGCCGCCTCTCGCCGCGAAGCCCGAGGCGAGGCCGCGCAGCTCTACGAGCAGAACGAAGTGCAGCGCGCTTTGAGTGTATTTTACAAGAATCTCCCCAAGTACCTCCCGAACGATCGCATCGCACTCGTCGACGGCGACGGCGATCCCGATGCGGTCGCCGACCGCGTGTACCGAGCCGTCGAAGCGCTCGACGCGACCTGAAAACTTGCCGGAGCGGCGTGCATTGGGCAGGGTAGGCGTATGCGCTTTGTTGCCGCTCTGTTGTTCCTCACGGCTTGCGGCGGTGACGCGCCCGTCTCGAAGACGCCCGCGCAGGCCACCTCTTCCACCGCGTCCTCTCCTCAGGCGCAACCGTCTTCGTCGATCCCTCGCAGTCAGGTGAGCGCGACCGTACACGCCGGCCTCGGGATGTTCTTGCAGACCGTCGCGATCGACGAGCACCCCGTCTTTCAGAGGGGTAAGTTCCATGGCTTTCGCATCTCGGGCCTCGCGCCTCAGTACGCGCACACGGGCCTCCTCCCGGGTGACGTGGTGACTCAAGTGAACGGCATGCCGATCGAGCGGCCCGAGCAAGCGATAGAGGTGTTCCGCTCGATCGAGATCGCGAGCGAACTCCACATCGATTTCGAGCGCGACGGAGCACCGCTCGAGCTGCGCCTCGCGATCGTCGACGGGCAGTAGCGGTACGGCAGGGGAATGCTCGACGATGACGACTTCGACGATGGCGTAGAGCGCAACGGCCCTCAACAGGGCCTTGCCGAGGTAGAGCGCGCGCTGTCCATACTCGGAGGACGTCACCCCGAGATGGTGCGCGCCGAGCGTGAGGGGCGTGAAGCCAAAGAGCGCCGACGCAGGGAGCTCGAAGCCCAAGCCGTGCTCGCCAAGCGTCGGACGCGCAACCGAGCTCTCTCGATCATAGTCGTCGTCATCGCGCTGGGCGGCGGCGGATACGCCGTGTCTCGGGCCGTCGAGCGCGAATCGGCGCAGGCAGCTCGCGTCGAGCCGGCGGCCGCGCGCTTCATCGCTCGCGGCTTCGTGGCAGCACCGCGCGCTCTCGGCGCCAAGCAGAACGAGGCGGAGGCCGACGTCCCGGATCGCGCGTGCGTGGTGGTCGTCGCCGCTCCCGACGTCGCAGGCGCGTCGGTGCGAATCGAGCACGCGAATACGACCGACACCATCAAGGGCTCGGGGATGTTCTGCACGTGCGCGTCGGAGCACGTCCACGCCACGGCCAACGTCCCCGTGCGCATCGTCAGTATCGAAGCCTCGTCGGTCGGCGGGATGCGCGCCGCACCGTTCTTGAACCCGCTCCCCGCGACGCTCGTCTCGAGCGGTGAGGGTTGCGCGATCGACGCGTTCACCGCCTGGGTGTCTGGGCCCCATGCGCCGCCGACTACGTCACCCACTGTCGCTCCTGCGCTCACCGAGGTCGGATTCGCAGGCGTCACGGCCGGAGGTCCGCCGTTCATCGTGGTGCACGGCGCGGCTGAAAATACGTGCTTTCTGGCGACGAGCCCGACGCCGATCACGCTCGAGTCGGCCGAGAGCGCGCCCATCGTGACCGGACCGACGCTCGCGTGGTGTGACGTGAGCGCCGAGCTTCGCGTACTCAGCGGCACCAGCAAGATCGAAGTCGTCTCCGCGCCCGCGCGTCGCGTCGGAGGTCTGTTGGGCCTGCGAGAGGCCTCGCGAGAGGAGGGCACCCGCGAGCTCGTGACTTGGGTCTCCGACGACGATCTCGGCCGTGTCGCCGCGACCACTCTCGCCGCCGTCCTCGTCCCGGAACCTGCGAGCGTGCGCGGCGCTCTCCGCAAGGAGGTCTCGCCCAACGCTCGTGTGCTCTCGTTCGTGGGACGCGCGGGCGGCCACGCCTCTGCCGACGAGCTGGGCAATGCGCCGACGTACGACGCGGACGCCGTGCAGGACATCGCGTTCGCGTGTGAGCCGCCGGGCACCGATGCGCTGGAGAGCCTCTGCGTGCAGTCGGCGCCGCTCACTTGGAAGCCTCACGGCGCGCTCTCCGCCGCGGGGGTCGCGTACGGACCGCTCCCGTTTTGGATGAGCGCGATCGACGCGACGACGGGTCGCGACAGCACGATAGCGAAGCTCGCCGTCTTGCGCCTCGCCCGACACCTGACCGCGAGAGGCTTCGATCCGACGATCATCGAGGGCGTCACGGAGAAGCCTAGAGGCGTGGAGATCCTCGGTCGGAGCGGCGAGGACGCGATCGTTGCCGTGGGCCTCTGGCCGAGCCCGCCGTGGGTCGTGCCCTATTCTCATGGTGTCCCGTGGACGCTCGACACCGCGGACCCGCCGAGGATTCCGATCCAAAGCGGAGCTCGCCTCGCGCTCGACGCGCCGATCACTCCTACCGCGTCCGAGAAGGCACGCCGCACCGTGGTCTTCCGTCACGCGATCAAGCGCTGAAAACAAAGCTACGATGTCATGATGATGCGGCGTCGGTCTCCGCTCGCACTCTTGTTCGCCGCAGTCGTCGCCGTGGTGCCCGTGGCCATCAGCTGCGCCAAAGCCGGGCCGTGCGAGAAGAACAGCGATTGCCCAGTAGGGCAGTACTGCGGCGCTGCCGGTGGTTGCCTAGTCAATTGTTCGGATTCGGTGCGCGACTGTCCCAAGGCCTCGGTCTGCAATCAAAACGGCCAATGCGAACCCGCCAATGGCGACGGCGGACCGCCGGACGGAGGCAAGCCGGGCGGCGCCATCCCAGACGGCGGGCAGCCCGACACCTCGCCAGACCCCGACGCGTCGCAGCCCGACTCCGCAATGGTCGGCACGGGGCGAACTCTCGACTCGTGCAATCAAACCAACGATTGCCAAAATGGGTTGGTCTGCAAACCGCTTTACGTCGGCGGCCCCAATCGCTGCACGCCCAACTGCAACACTGACGCGCAATGTATGAGCGCCGGTCGCTGTCTCACGGTCAAGGCCGACACCTATTGTCTGATGGGAGACACCGGAAGGGCTTGTTCTTCGGCAACCGACTGCAACTACGCGTGCATCACGCCCGGCAGCTATTGCACAGTGGCGTGCAACTCGGGAGCGGACTGCCCCAACGGCTATGGGTGCACGACCATCTCCAATCAGAAGGTGTGTGTCAGAGCAGAAGAGTATTGCGGAATGGGCGGCAAGACGTGCTCGTCGCTCAAATGCGATAATTCGATATTGGCGTCCGGCTGCACGCTGAGTTGCGCGTCGCCGAGCGACTGCCCGCAGCGCGCGTCCGTGCTCGCGAAGTGGACGTGCCAAAGCGGCAATTGCATGCGACCCAGCGACGTCGTCGGCCCGCTCGGACAGGGGGTCGCCGCGGAGTACGCGTGCAATCAACAGAACCAAGTGGTCAATCTGTGCAACGACGCGCAGCACATCGACTTCGACAAATTCTCGATCCCGAACCCACCCGTCCTGTCTTGCCCCTCGAGCGTCTCGGTCGCAGGCGTGGCAGGTGACTCGTGCGCGGACACCTGTCGTTACGCTGGCGGCTGCGCGTTCGGCTACGAGTGCGCGGGCGTCGCTAACCTCCAGAGCCAACGCTCCGGTCTCTGCCTGCCTGCGCTCGGTAACCTCGAGGTCGGTCAGAGCTGCACCAAAGACGGAGAGTGCGCGTTCGGATATTGCTCGGGCGGCAAGTGCTCGCGCGATTGCTCGGGCGACGGCCTCTGCCCGACCGGCTCGACCTGCACCGCCGTCGGCGGCCAGTTCCCGAGCGTCGAGGGCGTCGCGTTCAAGCGCTGCCAGTAGGAGGACCGAAACTCCAGGAAGCGGTTTACAGGGTCGGACCGCCCAAGCTACGGTCAAGCCGGCGGTTTGCACTCGTCCGCCCACCCTTTGGAGTCGAATGCGTTCGAACGGTCAGAAGTCACCAAAGTCTCTCCTCGTGCTCGCTATCCTGCTCGGGATCGCGCCGTTGACGTCCACCGCAGAAGCCGGCGGCGTCAAAGGTCACATCGTCAGCGCGGAGAAGCTCATCCCCGACGTCTACGCAGAGGCGGCGAAGGCGGACGTGCACCACTACACGTGGCGCGAGCCGTCTCCCACGGTCAAGGCCGATTTCCGCACGCTCGCGGCGAGCCCCTCACGCGACATCTGCATTGCCGCGATCTCCACGGGAGTCGCGCAGAAGCACGATCCGATCGCGATCATCCTCACCGGGGGTCACACGATCCCCAGCACGATCGTCGTCTCGCCGGGGACCATCCTCTCCTTCTTGAACCATGACCCGTTCCCGCACCGGTTGTTCCAGGTGGGCGCCGACACCTTCAAGCCCGACGAGCTGCAGAGCGGCAAGAATCGCGACTGGACCGCGCCGAGCGGCGGTGGCCGCTTCGAGTTTCGCGACCAGCTCTTCTCGAGCGTGCGCTTCACGGTCGTCGTCGACCCCGGTGTGGTGGACGTCGTGTACCCGGGCCGGAACGGCGCCTTCGCGTTCGGCAGCCTCCCGCCAGGTGACTACTACCTGCGCGCGTATTTCAACGGCAAGCCCGTGGGCAAGCAGATCGCCGTGGTCGCGACCCGGGGCGGAATCGAGATCAAGGAAGCGTTGAACGTCGGCGAGGTCGCCACGCCATGATGCTCCTGTCTAGGTTTTGGTACGCGATCCTCGCGATATTGGCGGGCGTCGCGGTGTACGCGGTGTTCCTCGCGGTGGGCCAGTACAACCGCCGCAGCACTGTGGCGACGAACGAAGCGCTTGCCGCCGACAGCCAGGTCGTCAAGTGGGCGCTGCAGATCGACGCGCGCCGCAGGCTCGACGCGATGTTGATCGCGAGCGTGGACAAAGGCATCCAAGACAGCCTCGTCGGGTGCATCGACAAAGAGAAGATTCCACAGAAGTCCAAGGACGACGCGAAGAAGGCGCTCGGCGCCGTCAACGACAAGATCCCGCCAGCGTACAAGAGCGACGTCATGTTCGCAGTCGATCGCGACGGTCGCATGGTCGCGCAGATCGGCTTCGACAAACAGCTCGGGCCGCTCGCCGCCGCGGACGACTTCGAGCTCGGCGGCTATCCCGCAGTGTTCGACGCGCTCCACGGGTACCTTCGCGACGACACGTGGGTTTGGGGTGGGGCCGTCTATCGCGTGGTCGCGCGACCCGTCGAGTACGACGTCTCGCAGCCGCCCGCGGGAGCTGTGATCGGACTGAAGCTCGTCGACAGAAAGTTCGCTCAGGATCTCTCCACGCTCACTCGGGCGAACATCGCGTTCTTCGCCGCAGGCGCCCGCGTCGCGAGCGGTGCTGGCGAGGGCTTCGACGAGGGCTCGCTCGATCAAATCACCGGTGAGCTCGGCAAGCTCGATCAAGATCAGACCTGGAAAGAGAAGGGCCGCAGCGACGTACGCACCCTCGGAGATGGCAGCTACGGAGCCGTCTTCACCAAGCTGGACGGCGAGGCCTACGATCTCGGCGCCGGCTTCGCGGTGGTGCGTATGCGCATCTCTCTCCCTCAGGCGAGCGCGTTCATCACCCAGGCGGACGACAAGGACAAGGCGTCCGTCAGCTTGCTGACAATCATCGCCATCATCCTCATCGGGATCCTCGTCGGCATCGGCCTCAGCTTCCTCGAGCACGACATGCCGATGCGCAAGCTCGCGAAGGAAGCGGGACGACTCCGCAAGGGCGAGATCGATCTCTTCCAGCTTCAGGCGGTCAGCCGCGGGTATCGGTCCATCGCAGAGGAGATCAACTCCGGCATCGAGCGTGTCGCCGAGAAGGGCACGGGCGCGCCTCGAAAGACCGCCGACCTCGAGTCCATCCTCGGCCCCGTCCCGGCGCAGCCCGCGATGAGCGCCTTCGCGTTTCCGGAGGCGCACACCGGAGACATGCCGATGATCGTGCCCCCGGTGCCGCCATCTCGCACGAGCCCGAGCCATCCGAGCCATCCAGGCGGACCGCCGCCACCCAACAATCCGCCCTCAGGTCCGCGATCGCCGTCGAACGCCGGTCCGCCGCCGCCGCCGCGCAACTCGCCACATGCGGAAGTGCCGCACGCAGCGATCCAGGAGCAGCCGCAGACCCTCCAACAGCATAAGTTGCAGCAACCCCTCACGGCCCCGACGCTCGTCAACAAGCTCCCCGGGAGCTCTGAGCCGCTGAAGCCAGCGACCGCTCTCGCCGTGACCCCACCGAAGCCCATGGCCGCGATGGACCACGAGGAAGAGTCCACGATGGTCGCGCAGATTCCACGCGAGATCATGGCGCAGGCGAGTGGGCCTCAGAGGCCCGTCGATCAAGAGACCGCCGAGTGGCCGGTCGTCTTTGACGACTTCGTGAAGACGAAGAAGCAATGCAACGAGCCCGTCGAAGGCCTCACGTTCGAGAAGTTCTCGCTGACGCTCAAGAAGAACCGCGATGCGCTCGTGCAGAAGCACGGATGCAAGCGCGTGAAGTTCACCGTCTACGTGAAGGACGGCCGAGCTTCACTCAAGGCCACGCCCGTCAAAGATTGACGTCAAGGAAGATCATGCGTTCCAATCACCTGCTCATCGCGACGACACTCTCGCTCACCACCAGTGGGCTCGCGCTCGCCAGTAACATCACCGAGTTCCCGGACAACGGCTCCGAGCAGCTTGCGCGCGGCGGCGCGTGGGTGGCGCGAGCGAGTGATCCGCTCGCGGCGTTCTACAACCCGGCGGGGCTGGCGGGGCAAGACACGCGGTTGATCTTGAACGCGAACCTGGCGTTCAAGAACACGTGCTTCAACCGCATCAAAGCGACGAACGACACGACCGCGGACGGCATCGCCCCGGGCGGCGCGTATCCGCAAGCGTGCAACGAGGGCGGCACATTTCCGAACCCGCAGCTTGCAATGACGATCAAGGTCAACGATCGCGTCGGCGTGGGGCTCGCGCTGCTTGGACCGAGCGGCGTGGCGAACACCTCGTGGCCCGAGTTCGTCGATGGCAAGGCGGCGCCGCAGCGCTACCTGCTGTTGAAGGCGAACGCGCTGCTGTTGACTCCGACGGTCGCGATCGGTGTACGCGCGACTGACTGGCTCCGCGTGGGCGCGAGCTTCCAGTGGGGCTTCGCGACCGCCCAGTTCTCGAGCGCCTCGGACGCGCTCAACACGGACGGCTCGCCGCCCGAAAAGAACGACGTGAAGGCGACCTTGCTCGCGAAGAGCTACTTCATCCCTGGCTTCACGCTCGGCGCGATCGCGTCACCGTCGACGATGGTGGACATCGCGGGCTGGTTCAAGTGGAGCGCGCCGGCGAACTTGACCGCCGACGTCGCGACGTACGCGAACTACTTTCGCCCCGCAGTCGCGAATGGCGGCATGGATAACAAAGTCGTCTTTGGCTACTCGAAGGAGGCGGACTGCGCAGGCGGCACGCCCCCTGGCCCGAATGGTCCGATTTGCGGCCCGGACAAAGGCAGCGTCAAGCTCGTCATCCCGATGGAGGCGAAGATCGGCGTGCGCATCCACAAGCCCGTCGCGGGCGCCGATCCGAATCGACGCGACCCCGTGTCGCAAGACGTGTGGGACGCGGAGCTCGACTTCACGTGGGCCAACAACAGCGCATTCGATGCGCTCCAGATCCGCTTTCCGAGCAACCCGGATGGCTCGGCGATCATCCCCGTGAACGGAACCGGCGGGAAGCTCCCCGGGAACGCCGATCAAATTCACGCTTACAAAGACGTCATCGGCGTACGCCTTGGCGGCGACTGGAACGCTCTGCCCGACCGGCTCACGGTGCGCGGCGGAGTGTTCGCCGAGACCGACGGACAAGATCCGCGTTATCAAAACATCGACTTCATCGGTGCAGCGCGCTTCGGCATGGCGATCGGCGGCGCGTATCGCCTCAAGCTCGGCAAGAACCCCGAGAAGAAGAGCGCGCTCGAGATCTCGCTCGGCTTCATGCACATGTTCGTCGCCACGCAGTCGAACAACAACCCCAACGGCCAAGGTCTATCCGCGCTCGGCGGCATCGAGTGCAACCCGTCCACGAACAACGTCCCTGGCCAGCCGCTCTGCACGGACGGCCGCACCAAGTTCCGCACGAACTGGCCGGTGAACCTGGGAACGATCACCAACGCGCTGAACGTCCTCAACGTCGGCCTCGCATACCGCTTCTGACAGGCGAACGATCGCGATCGAGCCCCTTTCCCTTGCGCCGAGTCGGGGTTACGTACTGTCCGTATGACCTCGTCGATTCGCAACGTCATCATCATCGGCTCGGGACCCGCGGGCCACACGGCGGGCATCTACGCAGCGCGAGCGAACCTCATGCCGCTGATGTTCGAGGGCAACGTCAAGGGCGGCATCCCAGGCGGTCAGCTCATGATTACGAACGACGTGGAGAACTATCCTGGGTTCCCCGCGAAGATCACGGGTCCGGACTTGATGAAGGCGTTCCGCGACCAGTCGGTCCACCAGGGCGTCGAGATTCGCGGCGAGGACGTCAACAAGGTCGATGTGTCCGCGCACCCGTTCAAGGTGTGGGCCGGTGACGACGACGTGATGGTCGAGAGCAAGACCCTGATCATCGCGACGGGCGCGCAGGCCAAGTGGCTCGACATCGAGTCCGAGCACTCGCTCAAGGGCAGGGGCGTCTCGGCGTGCGCGGTCTGCGACGGCGCGTTCTTCCGCAACCAAGACGTCATGGTCGTGGGCGGCGGCGACACTGCGATGGAAGAGGCGATGTACCTCTCGGGCATGTGCAGCTCGGTCACGCTCGTTCACCGACGAGACTCGTTCCGCGCGAGCAAGACGATGCAGGACCGCGTGCTCAAGAACCCTAAAATCAAGGCGATCTACGACTCGGTCGTGGACGAAGTGCTCGACGTCAGCAAGGGCGAGGTCACCGCGGCGCGGTTGAGGAACATCAAGACGGGCATCAAGACGGACGTCCCCGTCACGGGCATCTTCGTCGCGATCGGCCACACGCCGAACACTGAGCTCTTCAAGGGCCAGCTCGATCTCCACGACAACGGCTACATCCGGACCAAGCCGGGCACCTCGCAGACGAGCGTCGCTGGCGTGTTCGCTTCGGGTGACGTGCAGGACTTCGTCTATCGTCAAGCCGTCACCGCGGCAGGGACTGGCTGCATGGCCGCGCTCGAGGCCGAGCGTTGGCTCGTGATGCAGGGCCACTGAAGCTCACGCGTCGACCCTTCGGAGCGGCTCACAAAAAGGTCGGGAAGATCAGCGTTCGGATTTGGGGACAGCCTGATCTTTTGAGCTTTCTGTTCCGCATTCTTCGTTTGGCCGTCTGCGCCGAGCGTTAACCAAGAAAGGTGGATCTTGCGCGTAGAGGGCGTCTACTCTCTCTCAGCGTGAACGCCGCAGTGACGACCTCGACGACGATCCAGCGCGAGGACCAGCTCGCGAAGGTTCCGTTCTTCGACGGCCTCACCCGGGACTCGCTGTCGTTGATCGCCCAAGCGACCACCGAGGAGACGCACGCGCTTGGCACGCGCATCTTCCAGTTCGGCGATCCCGGCGACAAGCTCTTCATCATCCTCGAGGGCAAGGTGCGCATCTCGCGCGAGGTGAGCGGCATCGGCGAGGAGGCGCTCGCCGTGCTCGCCGCGGGCGAGGTGTTCGGAGAGATGGCGCTGCTCGACGAGTCCCCGCGCTCGGCCGACGCGCGCGCGCACGAGCGATGCCGTCTGCTCGTAATGACGAAGGACGCGTTCGACGATCTGTTGTTCTTGCACAAGGACCTTGCCTACGAGGTGCTCTGGGCGTGCGTCCGCATGTTGAGCGCGCGCCTCCGAGAGACGAATGACAAGCTCACGTTCTTGTCGACAAGCGGCAAGTTCGAATGAGGTTGGCGCTGCAAAGCGCCCTTGTTTTTGCCGTGGTCGCGCCGTTCGCGTGCGGCGGCGCGAGCGGAGAAGTCGGCAAGCCGAGCGTGCCGGCGGGGCTTAGCCGCTCGAGCGCGACTAGCGAGCCGAGCGCCTCCACGAGCGTCGCGCCGGCGCATATCGAGTTGAAGGCACTCCTTGCAACCAACATGAGGGTCGACCTCGAAGCGCTGGGGTTGGACATGGCGCACCTCCCGCCGCTCGCGATGCTCGAGCCTCGCGTGCTTCGCAAGCTGATGCCGCTCTTCACGAAGTCGCTCGGCGTGACCTGCAACGGCTGCCACGCGGACGACATCCGCGCGTCCACGCCTCGAAAAAAAGTCGCCGAGAAGATGTGGAACGAGTTCGTCGTGAAGCTGGAGACGACGGACCAAGGTCCGATCTTCTGCGACTCGTGTCACCAAGGGCGGATCCCGCAGCTCGATCGGAGCGATCACGAAGCGCTCTCGCGTTGGATGGACGTCACGTTCACGAAAGGACTCTCGCGCCGCGACGGCAGGGAGAACACCTGCGGAACCTGCCACGGTGACCCACGAGACGATCACTTCCTCTCGACGTGGGCACGCTGAGCGCCTGAAAACCTCCAAGCCGTCTCGCTCGAGCGAGACTCTTAGCCAGAACCGAAAATCGAGCAGTTGGCACGGCTCAATGGTGAGCTTGCCGTTGGCAACTTGTGGATCGCGGACAGTGCTGAACGTGAGAGGCGCACAACGCTTGCGCAGCGAGGGCCTCCTTTTGGACGCTTTTGAGCGTGTGCACTTTAGCGCCGGCCTGCTTTCTTGACGCCTAGGCGCACGTTCAGTAGGCTCCTGTTCACCATGGAAGGTCTTACCGAACGTCAGCAAATGGTCCTCGACTACATCCGCGAATCCATCACTGACCGCGGATACCCTCCGACGCTCCGCGAGATCGGTGCGCGCATGGGGATTCGGTCGACCAACGGCGTCAACGATCACCTCCGCGCTCTCGAGCGCAAAGGGTACCTGACGCGTGAGGACATGAAGAGCCGTGCGCTCCGTCCGACGAGCATGCAGCTGCCTCTTCCAGGCACCGACGGCGCGCCTGCGCCCGCGAACGACGACAACATGATCGAGGTGCAAATTCTTGGGCGAGTAGCCGCGGGAATGCCGCTGCTGGCCGAAGAGCACGTCATCGACACCGTCCGCATCGATCGAGGCCTTTTAAAGGGAGGCCGTGAGGTGTTTGGGCTTCGCGTCCATGGGGACTCGATGATCGAGGCGGGCATCCTCAACGGGGACTACATCTTCGTGCGCAAGCAACTGACGGCGCAAAAGGGCGACATCGTCGTTGCCCTCATCGGAGACGAGGCGACCGTCAAGTATTACCACCCCGAAAAAGACCACGTTCGCTTCGCGCCGGCGAACAAGACCATGGCGCCGATCTATGTCCGGGCGATGGACTTCAAGCCCACGATGCTCCTCGGCGTGGTCATTGGTCTCTACCGAAAGATCTGACAAGGCTTACACGGGCGTTGACCGCGGGCTTTCTAGGTTGTTACCGTCTCCAATCGTGCCGTATTGGCGAAGCGAAGAAGGATGGCTCGTGTGAGGCTCGACGTGCGTAGACTCGGTCCGTGCGTACTGGTCATGGCGCTCATGTTGCCAACGACCGGCTGTGGCGGCATCTATTATGCGGTGAACGCGAGCAGCGCGTCTTCGCGTCTCGAAGAGGCCAAGGCCCTCGGCGCCGAGCAGCTCGCTCCCTACGAATATTACTACGCGCAGGCGCACCTGGAGCGCGCGCAGTTCGAGGCCTCCGAGGCTAGCTACTCGGATGCCGCCAACTTCGCGGAGACCGCCGAAGAGTATGCGTCCAAGGCGATCGAACTGGCAAAGTCGGCTCGCAAAGCGTCGGGGCGCGACTGATGAACAAGCTCCGCGCAGTCCTCGTGTTCGCGTCGCTGTTTGGCTGTGCGGCCTTCTCGCAGGGGTGCTCTCAGGCCTCCGTGCTTCGTGGCCGCATCGAGGGTTTGAACTCTCTCGTGGACCGCGCGGACAAGAACGGCGCGATGCGCTGCGCGCCCCGTGAGCTCGCGCTCGCGCGCGCCAATCTTCGCTTCGCCACCGTCGAGATGGATCAGGGTGAGCTCTCGAACGCGCTCGCCCTCGCGGACATCGCCGAGCCCAACGCGCGCGCCGCGCTGGCGAACAGTCCCGTCGAGCGCTGCGCCGAGCGCAAGTTCGTCGAGGTCAACGCGCCCAAGCCCGGCGACAAAGACGGGGACGGTCTGCTCGACCCGGTGGACAAGTGCCCCGACATACCCGAGACGTACAACGGCTTCGAGGACACGGACGGCTGCCCCGACGATCCGGACACCGACAACGACGGCATCCCGGACTCGAGGGATCAGTGCATGCTCGATCCCGAGGACAAGGATAACTACCTCGACGAAGACGGCTGCCCCGACATCGACAACGACTCGGACGGCATCCTCGACGGCGCGGACAAGTGCCCGAACAAGCCCGAGGACATGGACGGCTTCGAGGACACGGACGGCTGCATCGACGCCGACAACGACGGCGACACCGTGTTGGACCTCGACGACTTCTGCCCGAACACTCCAGGCGCGCCCGGCGGAGAACGCCCAGGCTGCCCGAAGAAGAACTCGCTCGTCATCGTCACCGCCAAAGAGATCCGCATCACGCAGCAGATCCAGTTCGAGTTCAACAAGGCCGTGATCAAGGGCGCGATCAGCTTCAAGATCCTCGACGAGATCGTTCAGGTCCTCAAGGACAACTCCAAGTTCGTCATCGAGGTCCAAGGTCACACCGACAACGTCGGTAGCGCGGCGTACAACGCGAAGCTGTCCCAGTCTCGTGCAGACGCCGTTCGCGCGTACCTCGTCGGCCACGGCATCGACCCGAGCCACCTCACGTCGAAGGGCTACGGCATGGCCCAGCCAATCGTCCCGAACACGAGCGAAGGCAACCGCGCATTGAACCGACGCGTGCAGTTCATCCGCGAAGAGACGCAGTCCCAACTCACCACTCCCACCCCCTGAACAGCGCAACTGAGGAGCGCGGCGTTTTTCGCCGATACCGGCGCGAAGCCGTCGTCGGGAATCGTCACCGTACAGGAGTACGGCTCCTCATCCGCTCCTAGGCCTCGCTTGGTCTCGACGAAAACCGCCGCACTCCTCGCGAAGCGATAGGCGGGAATCGTCACCGTACGTCGCGAAGCACCGGAGTACGGCTCCTCGTCGGCTCCTCGGGCTCGCTTGGTGTCGACGAAAACCGCCGCAGTCCTCGCGAAGCGATAGGGGGGGAGTCCGAAAATGCTGGAGAATGGTGTCTTGGGCGCAATCAATGGTAGCGTTCGGCCGGAATTTCGGGTGTAACTCTGCTCGCCGAATTTCGGGCTAAACGCCCAAAGGGAGACGTCGACGTGGCCACTGCTCTTTCGAACCTTCGCCGCTTCAGCTTGCTGCTGATCCTCATCGCTGGGCTCTTTGCCAGCCGCACCGCCCTCGCCCAGAGCGCGGAGAGCAAGGCGCAGGCGCTCGACAAGAAGGCGATGGATGAGGACTACCTC
>JAYVYD010000050.1:0-28283 GCA_043784605.1 Myxococcales bacterium
ATAAAAATGCTTGAAAAGATTTAATTTAATTTCTATTATGACCCGGAAAAAATCTTGTAGCATTACGGTTACACATTTGACGATACTTTGCCCTGAGTCATACACGGAGTGCTCGCGGCCGGACTGAACGTTCCAGTGATCGTGGCCACTCCGCTCAGCGAATTGATGCGAATTCGCCCCGTACCACCGCCGCCACCGCCGGCCGCGGGGTTTGCCATCTCTCCGCTCTTGCCATCGACTCCATTGACGGAGGTGCCTGCGGATCCGGCTCCTCCTGGATTTGTGCCTACGCCGCCCGGTGCCGGGGTCGAGTCCGGCGAGCCATCTTTGCCGCCTGCTGATGAACCGCCTGCGCCGCCGCCACCGCCATTGGATGCAATGACGCCTTGGAGTGAGACCGTGAGCGCCTCAATCAAGACGGAGCCGCCGCTGCCTGCACCGCCGGGATTTTGCCCCGTCGTTCCGCCGGGCCCCGCGCCGCCTCCGCCGACATTGATGGAGCTGCCTGCGTTCATTGCGAAGGCGCCGCCGGCGACCAATTGAAGAGCACCGCCGCCGCCGCCCGCAACGCCGTCACCAGAGCCGCCTGACGAGCCGCCGATCAAGGGCCGAAGATCCACTGCACCATATGCTGCAGCAGGGGCGCCTGGGACGTCCATCGTCATGAACTCAGCGCCGCCCTTACCACCCAATCCGCAAAAGGAGGCGCCACCGCCAGCGACTCCACCCACGGCCCCGCCCGCGCCCGTGCCTTTGGGTCCGCCGCCGGGTCCGCCGCCTTTGGATTGTTGCATGGGCTGACTGAAGCCTCCTGCCGTGGCGACGTCATACAATCCGTGTGCGGCGATCGAGCCGAGGATCGTCATATCGCCCAGGGACACGAGGACGAGCGGAATATTTCCTCCGACGGTGACGTGCGCGGTCGCTTCGACCCGCAAAGACTTGACGATGAACACGCCAACTTTGCTTCCGTCCGCCTGCGAGACCACAGCACTCGCAAAACCATTGGTGGTGAAACAGTCGCTGAGAGACGTCTCCCCGTCGATGTAGCAATTCCCGGTGAAGCTCTGCGCTTCCACTTTGGAGACGTCGATCCCGTCGAGCTTGACGTTCGATGCCGCGAATCCGAGCAACCCGGAAGGCGATCCATCCGCTGCCGGACCTGCGTCTGGAAGCACTGCGGTACTGCTAGAACCACAGGCGACAGCAAAAATGCCGACGGCGCACGTAAGGACGGAAGTTTTCATTCAAGGGCCTCGATTGGAAAAGGAAAGGCACCAAGCCTATCACGCCCGGCCGTTTACGCCAGCACGCGCGTAAACGGCCGAAATACGTGGCGATGAACTCGGGCGCTTGAACGCGACGACGCTTTTAGCTCTTCGCGGGCGTGTTGGGCGCGGCCGCGCGATGCCCATCGACTTCGGTCTTCTTCGCGACCGGGTGTAGCGCCGAGCCGATGGAGGTCTCGATCTCTTGTAGCTCTTTGCTCGCGCTCTTCTCGACACTCGAGAGCATTCCGCTCAGCTTTTTACGAAGCTCGGCGCCAGAAGTAGGAGCCAACAACAGAGTCGCTCCCGTTGCGACGGCTGCGCCCGCCGCGAACCACAGAACCGGAACGGCGGCGCTCTGTTGACGCTGCAAGCCCACGCGACCCAAGAGGCTCTCGACCCCACGCGACTCCATCGCCCGCGCGTCGTTGAACAGACGCATCAACTGGACGCCGACATCGAGCAAGCTCGATTTGGCGCTCGCGCCTGTATCTTTGATCGCATCCGTTGCGTGCTCTGCAGCGTCTTTGGCATTCGACATGATGGTCATGAGTCCTCTTCTCCTCCCCCGAAGCGCGGGGTCACAACTTGTGTTGCAGACAGCGAGCCAACCAGCTTGGTGAAGTAGAGCGTTCGATGAAAACAGTCATCGCATCTCAACGGCACGAGCCCAAGCCGCGACAACAGGTGCTCGATACCTCTACGCCGCGAGCGCTTCAACGACCCAGCCCCGCACGCCGAACACCTAGTTCTATCAGCCTTCATGAGCCTGCCGAACTGCGAGTCGCGTGCCATCCGCGGGTTTGGTAAGACTGCCTCGACTGGTGCAAAAAGCACCAGCGCATGCACACGGAAACGCAAGGCCACCTGCGCCTATACGAATGGCCTGAGCTTTGCTAACCGTGCGTCGAGAGCGAGGTTGTCATGTCGATCATCGGATGGATTCTGCTCGGGCTGATTTCAGGCTTCATCGCCAGCAAGGTCGTCAACAACAGCGGCGAGGGGCTGCTCTTGGATATCGTGTTGGGTATCGTAGGGGCGTTGGTCGGCGGCTTTCTGTTTCATGTCATCGGCGCGACCGGCGTTACCGGCTTCAATCTCTGGAGCATGTTCGTCGCCGTCGTGGGCGCGATAGTCGTGCTGGGCGTGAAGCACGCACTGATGGGTCGGTCTAGGGGCTGAGCCGACCCCATGAACGACGCGGCGCTCGAAAATATGTCGACGGCGGAGCTCGTCGGTCAGGCAATGGACGAGGCCAAAGGCCTAGTCCGTGAAGAGGCGGCTTTGGTTCGCGAGGAAGCCCTTCGCGATCTGAAGCTGCTCTCGCGTGCCGCAGTGATCTTGGTGTCTGGGGCGGTCGCGATCGTCATCGGCCTCGACATGTTGCTGGTCGCGCTCGTCCTCTCGTTGCGAGACGGCGCGACCACGGCGCTCGGCTTGGGCGTGGGTCTATTCGCGCTCGGGATTGGTGTGGCGATAGTCGGTTATGGCGCGATTCGACGCGCGCCGCTGACCCGGACACGTGCGCGACTTTCACACGACGTCGACGACCTCAAGGAGCATGTCCGATGACGACCGATTCGAAGCCAGAGACGGCAATGACACTAAGAGGAGCGGGTCGCGCGGACGTTCATCGCTCGCGACTCGTGCACATCATCGACGAGCTCAACGCGCGCGGTAAAAAGGTCGTCGAGATCGAGAAGAACGTCGAGAACGTGGTCATTCCCACGGGCAAAATACTTTTGATAGGGGGGCTCGCGGCAATGGCCATCTTGGGTATTCGCCACTTGGTGCGCCGCCCGTCGCAAACCCTGGGTCAGCGAGTCGAGCGAGGCCTCTCGCGCCTGGCGGAGCCGGCACAAGCGCGGCCGTCGGTGGGAAACGAGATCGTGCGCGCCGTAGGTATCACGCTCGCGACGACCGTGTTGGGGTGGGTCACGCAGCGCGCGCTCGGGGCGCTGTTTGACGCGACGAAGCCGGTGGCGTCATGAGCGCATCCAACGAATCCATACTCACGAACCTCGACGATCGCGTTCGCAAGAATCCCTATGCCCTGTTGGGTGTAGGAGTCGCGGTCGGTGTGGGACTCGGCTTGCTCGCGAGCTCACGAGTCATCCGATGGGGCGCCCTGCTCTCCGTGGGATACGGCGCGCGCGCTCTGTCTCAGTCGGCTGTCGGCGATGAGGTCGGCTTGGCGATCGTCGAGACCGTGAAGAAGTTATTGTCGCAATCCTCACCCGCGCCACAGTGAGGGTTCCTTGCTCCGCTCAAAGGACCGCGCGAGCGAGACAAACCGCATAGAGGAGCGCCGCCGCAATCCAACTCGCTGCGAGCCTTTTGGACTTCAATCGCAGAGCGACGACGGGCGCCAATGGCGGGATGACGAGGGCGAGGCCCGCGTGCCAGAGTGGAGCTCGCCCGACGAAAGAGGCGCAGCAGAGGACGTGGACTGTCGCGAAAATCGCGAAGGCGACGATCAATGCGCCCAAGATGATCGTGTCGCTCATGGTGCTCTCGGTGCATCGGTGACGACACCGGGCGCGACGCGATTGCCCTCGGCGTCCACGAGCTTGCCCGGTTCATCGACCGCTTGCAGCAGCGGAGTTGGCGCGGCGACCACGCCTCGGGCGTCTCGCCACACGCCCGGTGCCGCATACAGCACGCCGTCCAACCCACGAACCGTGGTCCACGGTGAGTAGCTCGCATGACTCGGCGGTTCGGCCCACCGACCGCGACCCCAGAGCCACTTGTCGCCCTGCCAACTCCACTCGCCATCGATCCACACCGCGCTCGACGTCGGCGCATCGGGGACGATCTCCACTCGCGCAGGAGGCGGCGGATAGGGAACGACCACCAATGCGGTCCCCAACTGTGGCACAAAAGCAGGCTCGCGAGCAGAGCCGCCGCACGCCACGAGGAACACCAGCACCCAACGAGACACGCGAGTCATTGCAGCACCTGACGTGCCAACTCGGGTCTCCAGATTGCTCTAACGGGCGAGCGATGAGCTGGCTTGCGCTCGCCGTCGCGCTCGGCGCGATTGGGTGCACGACTCTCCCTCCGGGGCGCAGCTCTGTGGACGACATCACGATCCTTGGGGCGCACCACCTCGACGAGGAGGATATCGAAGAGAAGCTCGCGACGACCGAGAGCCCCATGTTCCTCGGTGTGTTCCGCGGAGTCGTCTACGAGTACGAGGTCTACGACCGCTACGTCCTGCAATACGATCTCGCGCGCATCGAGCGGCTCTACAAAGCGCGTGGCTTCTACGACGCTCACGCGCGCGCGGGCCGTGTCTTCCCGAGCCGCGACACCAAGCACGTGCGCATCGAAATCGTCGTCGAAGAGGGCGAGCCGGTGCACGTGGCACAATCGCAATTCATCCTCAACGGCGACCTCTCCTACGAGGACGTACTTCGCATGCGCGCCGCCGCCGAGAAGGCATTGTCCAAAGACGCCATCCTCGACGAGACTGCACTCGACGCGAGCGAACACGCCGCCCAGCGCGCGCTCGCGGACCGAGGCTACGCGAAGGCGACGGTCGCTGTACGCGTCGAGGTGGACCTTCCGAAGCACAAAGCCAATCTCTATTATTCGGTAGAGCCTCACGAGAAGTACGTCTATGGCGCTATCACAATCCTTGGCCTGGGCAACCTCCCAGACCCGCCGATTCGTCGAGCGCTGGACCTGACACCGGGCTCGCCCTACTCGCTCTCCGAGCTCGACAGCGCGAGGCAGGCAGTCTTGGAACTGGGGGTCACCAGCTTGGTGGTGATCGAGACTCCGTTCAATGACGCGACTCCTGGAGTCGTGCCGATCCTCGTGAAGGTGGAGGCTGCTCGCTTGCGCGCGGTCAAGCTCGGCGGAGGCTTCGAGCTCGACGCACTGAAGACGGACATTCACGTCAGCGCCCGTTGGGAGGACAGGAACTTCCTCGGTGGGCTGCGCCACGTGAGCATCGGTCTCACGCCGGGGCTCGTGCTCTATCCGACGCGACTCGGCTACTTTCAGGCTCCGGAGACAGTTCTGCCGGAAGTGAAGCTTCGGCTCGAGCTACGACGCTCCGGCTTTTTGGAGGCGCGCACGACGGGCTTCTTCCGACCCGAGCTCAACGTCGCGCCGGTCTTGGTGAGACCCGAATACAACCCGGTGGATCCGGTGCTCGGCTACGCGGAGGTCAAGACGACCACGGGTCTCCAGAGACGCTTCGGCTCGCGCCTCGACGTCACGCTCTCTCACTCACTCCAAGTGGAATACCCATTCCTCTATCGCGGCGCGTTCGATCCAGCCTCCTCCCAACCGCCGCCCCAGACGATCGTCATCTCCTACCCAGAGCTCTATACGACACTCGACCTTCGCGACGATCCCATTCACCCTCGACTGGGCGCGTTTTTCGGCAATGACATTCAATTCGCGGGCCTCGGCGGCGCGCCGCGCGACATTCGCGTTCAGCCCGAGGCTCGCGGATATCTCCCCCTGGGCAGGCGAGTCACGATCGCCGCGCGCGCCTCACTCGGGTTCTTGATACCCTTCAACTATCAATCAGGCACGGATACGAGAGACGCTCAAATCGTCTATTTCCGCGGCTTTTTCTCGGGCGGCCCGACCACCAATCGAGGCTATCCGCCGCGTGGAATCAGCCCACAGGGTGTAGTCGCGTTCTACAACCCTGCCGTCGACGCACAACAAGCGAACAAGGTGTGCACGAGCTTCGATACTCGGCCCGAGTGCGTAGTACCGCTCGGGGGATTGTCACTTTGGGAGAGCTCGCTGGAGGTGCGCATTCACCTCGTGGGCCCGCTCTCGACTGCAGTGTTCTGTGACCTGGGAGACGTCTCACCGCTGACCTTCGATCTACGCTTCAATCGCCCTCATCTCTCTTGCGGCGGAGGCGCGCGCTATGACACGCCCGTAGGTCCCATTCGTATCGATATCGGTTATCGCATCCCCGGCGCGCAGGTCTTCGCGGGGCCGACGGAGTACGTGCCCGAGCTGATCCGCGGAGTGCCTGTCGCTCTGCAGCTAGGGCTCGGAGAGGCCTATTAGATGAGGCGCATCGGGTTCTCTCTCTTGGGCATCTTTGTCTTCGTGGGCGCGCTCGTCGTCGGCGTGCTCGTGCACTTGCGGACACCCGTCGCGCATAGAGTCGCAGAGCAACGCGTGACGGCCCTCTTGGCGACACTGTTCGCGGGGACCCTCGCGCTCGACGGTCTGCAAGACGTGACGCTTCTCGGTGTGACCAACGCGCACGCGACCGCGAGCGACCCCGAAGGTGTGCGAGTGATCTCGGTGGACCACCTCGACGTGGAGGTCTCGATGGTGCAATTGCTTCGGGAGGTCACGCGCGGAGACGCGATGGTCCTCGACCGCGTTCATCTGTCGAACGCCGACGTGAACCTCGACTCGGACTCCGGCGGACGGTCTCGCCTTGCGCAAACGTTCCAGCCGAAATCAAGGGGCGCGCCGTCTTCCACGCCCTCTCGCGTGCAGTTCCGCATCGATCACATCGAGGTCGACCACGTCTGGGTTCATGGTGTCGTCGGCGGACGAATCATCGACGGCGACGTTACCGATCTCGATGGGATCCTGCGTGTGGATGGCGGCCACGCGGAGGTCGGTCTCGAGACGGCGACTCTCGTCACGCGCGCGATGCCTCGAGACTCGAACCCTGCAGGCAGAGCGCGAGCCAGGCTCGTCGTGGACGACGTCTTGCACTTTGGCGCGCTGTTCGACGGTGCCGTCGGAGGCTTCCCGACGAGAGCGCGCGGAACCATCGACGACGACGCGCTGACTGCAGTGTTGGACATCCCGAAGTTGGACGAAGCGCACGCACGCGCTCTCGTTCCGGAGGCGCCCATTCATGACGACCTGTCTGCGCACGTAGAGGCCTCCGGCACTGTGAAGGCGGTCGGCTTCGCAGGACTCGTGACCGTGGGTCATGGACAGTTGAGGGCCAACGGGAAATGGGTGGCTCCGTCAATCGACGCACACGTTGCATGGCGAGACGTCGAGGTTCGTTCGTTCGCCACGACCGCCCCTCCACTATCCGTCAATGGCGACTTCGACATTCACGCCAATGGGTCGGACGTCAAAGCAGAGGGCCGCACGACGACTCCCGGCATCACATTGGACGTCAAGGCGAGCCTCGAGGGCGACAAGCTGGATGCGCACGCGACCGGTACGATCTCCAGCCTGGGACCGATCGTCGCCTCTGCTTCGCCATCGACGCAATTGCGTGGCGCCGGAAGCTTGAGCGCCAACGCGCGGCTCGACCTCACGACTCGCCTCGTGGACGCGACGGTCACGGGAGCCTTCACGAACCTCTCGACCTCGGGCATCGACGCGCACGCGCTCACGTTCGCGGGATCTGCGCGAGGTCCCCTCGCTTCTGCGGCGCTGACGATCGATGCGCGCGGATTTGGGCTGAAACGCGCCGATCTGACGCTCGATGAGCTAGACGCCACGCTCGACGGAAGCACCGACGACGCTCGCGTGACCGTGCACGCCGTCGGCAAGGGTGACCTCGACCTCAGCGGACGAGTCGCGCGTCGCGGCGGTGGTCTGAGCGTCGATGACTTGCGCATTCTTGGGGCCGGTGCACCCGTCGTAGGACACGCTCGTTGGACGGAGGGTCATGGCAAGGTCGTACTGTCGTGTAGCGATCTCGATCTCGCACGCCTCCACACTCTGCTTTCCATGGAGACGCCTCTCTATGGAGACGTGGCGCTCGACGCTGACATCGACATTACTCGTCAATCGGTGAATGGCGCACTCACCGCCGATGTCGTCGCTTTGGAATACGAAGAAATTCATGGCGGCGGTCTGCACTTGGAGCTCTCTGCGGGTGACGATTGGTCTCTATTGCTCAAGGCGCACGAGGCGACTTCGGGTTGGGTGGCCGTGGACGCCAACCAAGTTCGACCTTCGGGCTCGCCCTTCGCGCTCTCGTCTTGGCGCGCCGCAACGGGGCACGTTCGAGTGGCCGGCCAAGCCAGCTTGTTGGCGCTGCGGAGGTTCGCGCCGTCTTTGGAGCCAGTCGCCGGGGACGTGCGGCTCGGGGCTACCGTTTCTCGCACTGATCCGAGCGTCCTTCCAGACGTCGTAGTCGAGGCTTCTACGACAGGATTGTCGGCAGTCGTTTCGGGCGACCAGTCGGTCAGCGGCATCGATGTGTTTGCGACGGCGCATCTGTCTCCAGACGGCGCGTTCGTCGCGCACGTCCTTGGTCGAGACGTACGAGAGATGGTCGCCGAGGCCGATCTCGACGCGAGAATCGACTACGCGGGCGCGTGGCGCGGAGAGCCCATCGTACCGATGCTCAAGGCCACGGCGTTTCACCTCGACGCGCGCGTTCCGCTGCATGACGCACGCCCAATCTGCCTATTTATGGGGAGCACGTGCGATGGCGAGGTGGAGATCTTTGCGCGGGCCTTCGGAACCGTCGCGGCCCCGCGCGGCTTCGTGCACGGCAGGCTCAATGGGTTTCGCGGAGAGCTGTCGCCTGCCTTCGGACCGATGGATGCGCTCTTCGAGACTACCTATGACGGCGATCGCATCGAGGCAGGGCTCCACGCAACGACTGCAGAGGCGCAGTCTCTTGATGCTCACACGACGCTCACGCATCCCTCGCGCGATTGGACCGCTTCGGGTGTCGCTCTCTTGCACGATTTTCCGCTCAGGCTCCCCGGCCAGGCCGAGGCCGGTCGCGTTCGAGCGCGAGTCAACGGCGCCGTGAAGCTGGATGATCTTCATCGCGATGCACGACTCCGCGCCGATTTGAAGTTGGACGACATCGTGGCGCAGGGCACTCCGCTCGGGCATGCAGACGTCAATGGCGGCTTCGATGGCAATGCGCTCTTGATGACCGTCCATATGCGACAGCCCGATGGAGACGCGGATATCGTGGCGAGAGCCGCGGCTACCTGGGGCGACAAGATGGTCCCGTCATTGAACGACAATGCTCCATCCACGTTGACGGCGCGCGCACACAACCTGAGCCTCAAGTCAGCGCAAGGGTTCGTGTCGGACCAGCTCGAGGAGGTGGACGGCAGATTGAACGCGGACCTGAGCGCCTCCTTGTCTCAGGGCTCCAAGTTGGCATTCCAAGGTTGGGCGAAGCTCAAACAAGGTAGTGCGCACTCCACCTCCTTCGGACAATTGAATGATATCTCCGCGGACCTGACCGTACAGAACGACGGGACCATCCGATTGGACAATGGGCATGCGCACGGAATGACGGGCGAACTCACGGTCGGCGCGGTCGCGCACGTCGCCAACGGAGTGATCCAAGACATCTCGATCGGGCCTCAAATCATGCCGGAGGCGGCGTTTCCGATTATCGTGGATGGCGAGCACTTCGCGGACGTTTATGGCAATGCCAAGATCGTCATCAAGCCTCAGGGGACTGGCTGGTCCGTGGACACGAGCCTCCCGAGTATGCATTTGATTTTGCCGGACTCGTCTGCGCACACGGTCCAGAAGCTCGACAAAAACGTGAAGGTCGAGATCGGCGCGCGCGGGGCCCACGGCTTTGCGCCCGTCGCGACGACAATGCCCCAAAAGGCAGTCATAGCGAAGAGCGGTTCGAGCCCACTGCACCTCATTGTCAGATTGGGAGACGACGTCGAGATACGTCAGGGGACGATGGTGAGCGTCTTCGTCACGGGGAGCCCGACGATCGACATCGGAGAGGCCATCAAGGTCAATGGACAGATCCGCGTGGTCAAGGGCAAGCTCGAGGTCGAAGGCAAGAGCTTCGACATCGACCAAGGCACGGTCACCTTCGCCGGCGATCCGCAGAACCCGATAGTGGTCGTGACCGCGAGCTGGTTGGCGCCAGACGGCACCGAGGTCTTTGCAGACTTTACGGGGCCGCTCCAGAGCGGCAAAGTGACTCTCCGTTCCGAGCCGAGCCGCGCTCACAACGAGATCGTCGCATTGTTGGTGTTCGGCAGCGCAGACGGGCCGAACTCCGGCGGCCCAAGCACTGATACGCAGACCAAGGCGCTCGGAGCCGGCGCTTCTTACATCGCTCAACCGGTCAACAAAGCGCTGGATCAGCTGACGCACGCGGCGATCGTCACGCGAGTGGACACGACGAGTCAGAGTCCAAAGCCCGAGGTGGAGGTCCAGATCGCGAGGAACATTTCCGCGATGGTCTCCGTCGTGCTTGGTGTCCCCAGTCCGACGGATGCTCCGGACGTCTATTGGCTAACGCTCGCTTGGCGCTTGAAGGCGAGATGGACCGTCGAAGCGAAAGTCGGCGATCGTGGAACATCTATCCTCGATCTGTTTTGGAGGTTTCGTTATTGAGTAGAGCTCCGCTCATGCGCTGCGGCGCTGCGCGCAAACGCGGCGTCTTGCGCACGAGCGTTACGGCAAGGAACTGCGCGAGAGCTGCGCAAATGGCGGCGGCAGCGCGCCCGGACATGAACTTGCAGCGCAAGTCGCTGGGAGAAAATACCATGAAGGCATTTGTCTACGGCGGCCCGGGGATCAAGCGCGTCGAGGACCGTCCTAAGCCTTCGATCCAGGAAGGTGGAGACGCGATCGTCAAGATCGTGAAGACGACCCTCTGCGGCACGGACCTGCATATCCTGAAGGGAGACGTCGCGACGTGCGCTCCAGGTCGCATCCTCGGGCACGAGGGCATTGGAGTCGTGGACTCCGTTGGCCCGGCCGTCACCGTCGTGAAGGCGGGCGATCGTGTTCTCATCTCGTGCATCTCCTCTTGCGCCAAGTGCAACAGTTGCAGGCGCGGGATGTACTCGCACTGTCAGGTCGGCGGCTGGATCCTTGGCAACAAGATCGATGGCACGCAGGCGGAGTACGTCCGCACTCCGCACGCCGACACCAGCCTCTACCCCATTCCCGAAGACGCGGACGGAGACGGGATGGTGATGCTGAGCGACATCTTGCCAACGGGCTTCGAGTGCGGAGTGCAGAACGGTAGGGTTCAGCCTGGAGACACCGTCGTCATCGTCGGGGCAGGGCCCGTCGGGCTCGCGGCGCTACTCACGGCGCGCCTCTACTCGCCGGCCGAGATCATCGTGATCGATTTAGACGTCAATCGTCTAGAAGTCGCAAAGCGGTTTGGCGCCACGGCGGTCATCGTCAGCGGTGGCGAGGATCAGACCGTCGAGGCGGTGATGAAGCTCACGGGCGGGCGTGGCGCGGATACCGCAATCGAAGCCGTCGGTGTTTCGGCCACCTTCGAGCTTTGTGAGAAGATCATCGCGCCCGGCGGCACGATCGCCAACATCGGAGTGCACGGAACGAAGGTCGCACTTCATCTCGAGCGTCTATGGGACCGCAACGTCACGATCACTACCCGGTTGGTCGACACGGTCAGCACTCCCCTGCTGCTCAAGATGGTGCGGTCTCGGAAGATCGACCCCACGCCGCTGATTACGCACCGGTTCAAGCTCGACCAAATCGTGGAAGCGTACGAGACGTTCGCGCACGCGGCCGATACACGGGCGATCAAAGTCATCATCGACGCCTAACGTCGCGTCCACGCAACACTGCGTTCGTGACTCAAAAATACGTGCAATAGCCGATGGCACCGACGAGGCCGGAGAGGCTCGTCGGTCCGCGTTTGGTGGTCACCGAGTTGGTCAGTTGTCCGCCGACATTGGCGTAGAAGGCGCCGCTGCCTGCGCGGATCGAGGCGCCGATGCGCGCCTCGCCGCCGAAGAGGAGCGCGTCGTAACGACCCGTCGAGCCGACACTCGCGATGATGGGAGCGAGTTCGAAGGTGGGTCTGACTCGCCGCGCGCCGACCGATAGCGTGAAGGGTATGGCGCCCACCACCGCGTCTCGCGTATCGCCATACGCGATCAATCGTGAGTAGCTGCCGCGACCGCCGACCGCGAGCGTCGACTGTCCGATCGGGACGCCGACGCTGAAGCCGAGGGAGCCGCCGACACCTCCGGACGCGACCGAGTCATTCACAGCGCTCGCGTCGAACGACACGGCGAGCTCGCCATGCACCTGTCGCTCGATGTCGACGGTCACGGGAGCGTCGTGGACTGGGAGCGCTCCGGTGGGCGTCGTCTCGACGTCGTTCACGGCAATCATCGCCGCGAGATCCATTACGCCTTTTTTCCAGTGAACTTCGCTCGTGAAGCGACCGTCGCCGAGAGCGACCGGCGCCGACATCTCGACACCCGCAGGTGGCTTCATCACGAGCGCGGCGTCGGCGACCGGCACATTCGACGCGTCCGTGAGCTTGAACGTCAGCGTGGCCGCACCGTCGCCGTGCGGCATGAGCTTCGCGTCGTTGACCTTCGCGCCGAGCTTGTCCGCCGCCAGATCGAACGTGTTCGGATCGGCGCCGCTCGGCTGGGTCGAGCACTCGACCTTGTGTGCGCGCGTCCGCGACACGCGCAGCGGCGCCGTCACGAGCGTCCAAGGCCCGCCGTCTATCCTGCAGGTGAATCGATTGAGCGGAATGGGCAGACGCGCGGAGTGCGGTTGTTCGTCCGCCTCGATCGCTACGACCTCCGCGCTCGTCGGCACGCCGTACGGCCCCTCGAACTCGTCGTTGTCGATCGCCGAGACACGCGCGAAGTACGAGCCGACCGTGAGCCCCTTCGCGTCGAGGCGCACGATCGTCGATGGCACGCGCGTGTCGGTGATCAGGTCCGTGAACGCCGCGTCCTTGGCGAGCTGCACGTGGAACTGCGCGATCGGATCTCCGGCGCCCTGAGGTTCTGTGTACTCTGCAGATACATCCACGGGCTGCGCGCTCGCGTAGAGCGGGGAGAGCGCGCGCGACCACGTCGGGGCAGGGGGCAGCGGCTTCGGGGGTGACGGCGGCGTCTTGTCGATCGCCTTGCTGCCGAAGCCCGCGTTGAGCTTGGTCGTCTTTCCGACGTTCGAGAGCTCCCCGCTGCCGGTGTACTGCGCGAGGCGCGTCGTCTTGGTCGCGTCGATGGTGACTTGCACCTCGCCCTCGCCAACGACCGCGCTCGCCGCGCCGCTCCCGATCGAGAGCGGGCGTGTGGTCGTCGTCGAGACGAACGCGCGAAGTCCGCCGGTGACGAGTGTCGCCTCGTCCCCCTGACCGACCTTGCTGCGAGTGTCGCCAAGGATGATGACGAGCGAGCGTTCCCCCAACCAGAGCTTGGTGTCGTCACGAAAACCGACCTCGGCGAGCGACGACTCGCGGGTGCCGACTCGATTGCCGCGAAACAGCGGATCGTTGGGCCTTCCGGGGCGGGCGTCCGGTGCCTCCACGGCGACCTGATTGCGCACGATATCGAGGTGGGCGTCGGGCGTCTCCGCGACGCCCACAGTCGGTGGCGGAACCATCAAGACCGTGCCCACCTTGAGCATGTGCGGCTGCGGCCCGAGCCACGTATTGTTCGCGTGGATGAAGTCGTACTTGTTGCGATCGCCCCAGAGCTTCTGCGCGAGCTCGGCGCAGCCAATCTCTTTTTCGACCTTGTAGGCGACGAGCTTGGGAGCCTGTTGCGCGGACGCGGTGGTCGCGATCATCATGATCGCGGCGGAGGTGGTGAGCAGCCAGGATTTCATCGAGACCTCCGAATGAGTCGTCGTAGCTTTCGATGGACGTCTTCATCGCCCACTGCAGCATGGGTCACATCGCTCGCCCCCGCGCGAATCGCGGAGGCGGTACGAGCAGAGTCGACAACGTCAATCACGAGCACCGGTGTTTGCTGGAACTGCGCCGACGCTCGAAGCGCTCGCGTCCGAGCGTCGCCGTCGGGCTCTGCAAGCACGATCACCGCTCTGACGGCTAGGCCATCCACCTCGTTCGGCGGTGCCGCAGGTTCGGCCCAGATGCGCACGGAGAGCTCGTTCACGGCCAAAGAATCGCGCAAAAGTAGAGCGCGCTGCCCGCGCGGCATCCACAGGACGACCAGCGCCTTGTCTACCGCGACGCTGATGACGGGCGCGGGGGCCTGCGGGCCCGTCGGCGCGCGCTCACCCCGTGACAGCGCCGCCATGTGCTGTCGCGTCGCAGCAGCAGCGACGGCCATCGCGTCAGGGTCGGTGCCTTTGATGGCGGAGGACAGCTGGTCGCGCATCTCGGACGCGGTCGGTCGCTCCGCTTGGATCTTGGCGAGCGCGCGGCGTATGAGGCGCTCCAGCCCGATCGACACCTCCGCGTGACGACCGACCTCGGCGATACGGGGCGGCTCCACGAACATGTGCTGCACCATCAAGCCGGTCGCTTCCTCGGCCTCGAACGGCATCGCGCCTGCGAGCGCCTCGAACAGCATCACCGCGGTCGAGTACACGTCGCTCGCGGGCCCGATGTCCGATCCGCGGCACTGTTCAGGAGACATGTAGTGGGGCGTGCCTTGGATAGTTCCTGTCTCCGTGAGCTTTGCTGCGGAGGCCTCCATCGGGACGTGCGCGATCCCGAAGTCCAGCAGCTTCACGCGGGGGACGCGATCGGCGGACATCACGAGCATCACGTTGTCGGGTTTGATGTCGCGATGCACGATCCCCTCGCGATGCGCCGTCTCGAGCACTTGCAGGAGCTGATCGAAGATCGCCCCGATGGCAGGTAGTCCCATCGGCACCTTGTCCTCCAGCTGCGCGCCGAGTGACGTGCCGCTGACGAGCTCCATCACCATGTAGAGCTCGTCTCCGTGCTCGCCGAAGTCGAGCACGGAGACGACGCCCGGGTGCCGGAGCTTGGCGAGCGCGAGCGCTTCACGGCGGAAGCGCGCTCGAACGAGCGACTCGCGCATCATGGATCCTGACAAGAACTTCACGGCGACCTTCGCGCCGAGTGTGAGGTGCTCGCCCGAGTACACGCGGCCCATGCCGCCGCGGCCGATCAGCTCTTCCACTCGTACCTTCCCGTCGAGCACGATGCCGATGCGGGGGTCGTTCTTCTCGTAGCCGCACGCCGAGCACGCATCCACGTCGAGCGGCAGACGGCAGCTGGGACAAGGGTGCTCTTCGCTCATCACTCCACCAATGTGAAAATCTCGATCGCCTGTCGCTTGCCGCGGATCGGCTGCTCCCCGAGGGATCGGAAGGGGAACTGATCGCCGACGCTCGCCTTCACGTCAGCGGTTGCAAGCGTCTGACCAGGGCGCGCCAAGCCTTCGAGGCGAGAGGCGACGTTCACCATGTCTCCGATCGCCGTGTACTCCATGCGCGTCTCGCTTCCGAGGTTGCCGACGATCGTAGGCCCGCAGGCGACGCCGATGCCGAGCGCGACGTCGAAGCCGTAGGTCTCCTTCCACGCCGGCGCGCTCGCCTCCACGAAGCGGTGCATGTCCTCGGCGCATCGCACCGCGCGCGCGGCGTGCTCCTTGTCGTCGTCGACGCCGAAGATGGCCATCACGCAGTCCCCCATGAATTTGTCGACCATTCCCCCGTGGCGGAAGACCACCTCCGAGAGGACGGTGAAGAGCTCGTTGAGGAACGCGACGACCTGCTCTGGCGGCGCCGACTCGGCGAAGGTCGTGAAGCCCGCGACGTCCGCGAACAGCACGGTGACGAGGCGTCGTTCGCCGCCGAGCGCGAGCTTGCTGTCTCCCTGCGCTATGGAGCGTGCGACCTCTGCAGGCATGTAGCGAGAGAGGCTGGCCTCTACCGCCGCGCGCCGCGTGATCTCCTCCTCGCTCGACTTCAGGCTCGTCGCCATGCCCTCCATGCTCGTCGCGAGTGTCTCGAGCTCGTCGCCCGACCTCACGTCGGAGCGCGCGGTGAAGTCGCGACGGGCGTACCGCTCGGTGAGCCCGACCAAGGACAGGATGGGGCGCGTGTTTCGGCGCGCGAGATAGAGACCCAGCGCCACGGCAAGCAGGATCGTTCCGAGCGACGCAATGACGAGGGCGCGGCGTGCATCGGCGAGCGCGGCGAAGGCCTCGGACTCCGGTCGCGACACGAACACGCCGAGGCCGCGCGAAGGAACCGTGCGGAGCGTGCCGACCATCGGCGTGCCGGACGCATCGAGGAACGGGACGGTCTTGGCGACACCCTCGGTGCCGAGCCCGCCGAACGTCGCGAGCTCGGGGACCTTCGCACCCGAAGCGACGCTCCCTCCGGCGATGCGCCGCAGCTCAGGGTCCACCAGCACCAATCGATCGGACTTGGCGAAGCGGGCGTCGGACAGCGCGCGCACGCGCTTGTCGAGCTTGTCGGGATCGATGCGGCCGAGCGCATACCCGGTGATCGTCTCGCCGCTCGACATGCGCTCGCACCAGAACACGTCCGCGCCGTGTGTGCCGAACGCGAGGGGGAGCAGCTTGCCGCCAGCACCGATGCTCTTCACGTCGAGCGTCTTCGGCGCGTCCACGCCATGTCGGTCCGCGCCGGACGCGATCGCGTCCACGAACGCGCCCGTCGGATCGTACACGGCGACGTAGTCCAGCCCGCGCGCGCGAACGACGGCGCGCTGGGCCACGGCGATGCGCGCGTCGGGGGGGAGCGTGGGATCGCCGAGCGCGCGGCCCACGTCCTTCGTCGCCCCCTCGAGGTCGTCGAGCGTCACGCTCAGCTCCTCCGAAGCCTCGTCGACAACGGCGCTCTCGAGCGCTCGCTCGTTCTCCTCGAGCCCACGGCGCTGGATGCTCTGGCCGAGCGTCGCGAGTAACAAGAGCGGAGCTGCGCCCACGAACACGAGCGCGAGCGTCCACTTGAGCCGGAGAGAGAGGCGCATCGGCGGACGAGTCTGCAAGGCTCAGGCCGGATCGCGGAAGGGTGAGGCAGAGCGAATCGCGTATCGACCAATCAAGCGATGGAGGTTCATGCGGTCCATTCCTGCCTTGCGAGCTGCAAGGCTGACGTTGCCTTGCGCCCCAAGGAGCAGGGCCGTGACGTAGCTACGCTCGAACGACGCGATCACCTGCTCCTTGGCAGTGCGGAACGGGATCTCGATGTCCACGGGCAGCGTGTCGAGCGCCTCTTCGTCCGAATCGGTTGCCCGCTTCATGGGCGTAGTGCTCTGGAGCACCGCGGTGCGCTCGATGTAGTTGCGCAGCTCACGCACGTTGCCGGGCCACTCGTAGTGACTCATCTCTTCGATCACGGTCGGCGTGAACAACGAAGACGACGTGCCCACTCCGAGCGACTCGAGCAACACCGGCACGAGCAGCGGAATGTCCTCGAGGTGCGCGCGCAGGGGAGGCACTCGCACGGTGACCACCGCGAGCCTGAAATATAGGTCTTCGCGGAATCGACGCTGGTTCATCTCTCGCTCGAGCTCTCGGTTCGTTGCGGCAACGACGCGCACGTCCACGGGGCGCGTCTTGGTCTCGCCGAGCCGGCACACCTCACGCGACTCAAGCACGCGTAGCAGCTTGGGTTGCATGTCGATCGGCAGCTCGCCCACCTCGTCCAAGAACACAGTGCCGCCGCTCGCGACCTCGAACGCGCCAGGGCGCTCTCGGTCTGCGCCAGTGAATGCGCCGCGCGCGTGGCCGAAGAGTTGACTCTCGATCAAGCTCGGGGACATCGCACCGCAGTCCACGATCACGAACGGCTTGTTCGCGCGCGGTCCGCGCCTGACGATCTCGGTCGCGACGAGCTCTTTGCCCGTACCGCTCTCACCTTCGACGAGGACGTTCACCTCGCTTTGCGCGACGCGCTCGAGCACCGCGAAGAGCTTGCGCATCGCGAGCGACTTGCCGTAGAGGCCGCCGAAGCTCGCCCGAACGAGGACGGGGATCTCCCCTTCGGCGACGAGCTCGCGCGCGCGAAAACGCGAATCTCCCAGCTCCACGAAGGACTCGGGCATCGAGAGGTCCGCGTCCCGCACGGTGACGCCGTTGATGCGCACCCCGTTGAGCGAGCCCGTATCGGTGAGGCGCCAGGCGCCGTTTTGGCGCGACAACCGACAATGAAACCGCGAGACCTTCGGGTCGTCGAGGACGAGATCGTTGGACGGATGGACCCCGATGCGGAGCCCATCGCCGTCGAGCACCACAGTGCGCGACACCTCGACGTTGGCCTCTCGCTCGACGAGCAACTCGATACGCGGAGCTGCGACCGTCGAGGAGAACTGAGGGTGAGTGGCAGGCAGATCTCGCTGCATACCTCGGTCATAACAGACCAAGACCCGATGCAGCACGCCGACCTCACCTGAGGTGACGCCGCATCATCTGCCGTTCTTCAGGAGGTCGCGAATTTCGCCCAAGAGGACGACGTCGGCGGCCAACGCGGGAGGCGGGGCCGCGGCTTCTTTTGCCTTCATCCTGTTGACCGCGCGTACGACCATGAACACCGCGAACGCGAGGATGAGCGTGTTGATCGCCACTGTCGCGAACTGGCCATATCCGAGCGCGACGACGCCGACGGTCTTTCGCGCCTCTGCGAGCGGCGTCCCGGCTGCGACGGTGCCCTTGAGCACGAGATACGAGTTCGCCCAGTCGGCTTTGCCGAGCAGACCGGTGAGAGGGACGATGAGCTCGTCGACGAACGACTTCAGGATCGTTCCGATCGCGCTGCCCACGATGAGGCCTACGGCCAGGTCGATCACGTTGCCCTTACCTACGAAGTCACGGAAGTCTCTCAACATCGAAGCCATCGAACGTCTCCTTGTGGTTACGAGGCGCGGTTTGCAACCGACGCGCCACGGTGATCTCCGTTTTCTATCCTGATCGCGCGAGAGCTGGGTGATGTCGCTCGACCTCAAGACTGCACGTTGGTTGCATCACTGTCACAGCGGGCCGCGGGAAATAGGCCCGAAATGGGCTCTGGCCTCGTGGCACGCAAACTGCGACAAAAGGTGAATCAATGCTCACGAACTCCACCCTCGTTCCGTCCCTCGTCCTCTTGTCCCTCGCGCTCGTCGAATCGCGCGCGCTCGCCGATGGCGATCCGACCGGCGCGCCGCCGCCCGAAGCCAAGGCAATCGTCGTGGAGAAGAAGGGGGCGGATGCGCCGAAGATCGAGGCCCCGAAGGACGGCACCTCGATCGCGTTCGCCGCTGGCGGCCTCTGGGCCACGGGCAACTCTCGCTCGCTATCGATGAGCGCGAACGGGTTGTTCGACAAACGCTTCGGCAAGAACGCGATCGGCGCGTCGATCGTAGGCAACTACGGTCAAGGCGCACCGCTCGGTTCGCCCATCGTCGCGACCACCGAGAACCTCCAGGGCCGCATCCGGTACGACCGCTATTTGTTCGAGCGCGGCGCTCTCTTTCTCATCGCCACCGGCCGTCATGATCGCTTCCAGGGCTTGGATTTCAGGCTCAACCTCGATCCCGGCTTCAAGTTCCTCTTCGTCAACGAAGTGCCGACGAAGCTCTGGGCGGAGGCGGGCTACGACTTCCAGTACGACATCCGCCGCGACGACGCGCGCGGCATCCTCGACGCGAACGGCAAGCCGGTGCTCGACGCCGGGGGCAACCCCACGCTGCTCGACAAGACGAACGTGGACCACTCGACGCGACTGTTCCTCGGCTTGCGGCACTCGTTCAACGAGCAGGTCACCTTCACGGCAGGCGCCGAGTACTTGCAGAGCGTGGTGGACACCAACAAGGCACGCATCAACTTCGAGGCACTGTTTGCAGCGAAGGTGGGCGCCGGTTTCGCGGTCGGTCTCGGCTTCAGCGCTCGCTACGACCACGCGCCTCTGCCGGGCAAGGAGACCGTGGACACGACGACCACCGTCAACCTGATCTACGCGTTCGAGACGAAGACACCTCCCGCGCCGGAAGCCGACCCCACGCCCCTTCCCGCGGTGCAGCCTGTCGCACCTGCCGCGCCCGCGACTCCGTAGATCAGAGAGCCACGCTCTCCTGCGCGACTCGCGGTTCAATCGCCGCGTGATCCGACCGCAGGAGCTCCGCACACAACAGCACCAAGGCGATCCACACCGAGTCTGCCATCAAGAGATGAACGAGCTGCATCCAAATCGGCGCGAGCAAGTAGACATTCACCAAGCCCAAGACGAACTGAGCGCCGAACAACACGAACAGCCGCCGTGCACTCTGCTTCACGTGCTCCGTTCGTCGAAGCATCGGCGCCACGGTGACGAATCCGATCAAGGCCGCGCCCGTGGCAGTCGCGATCATCGGATGGAGCGTCCGCAGCTTCACGAACAGGTTAGCGCCGGGCATCAGGTCCTGGGCGAAACCTTCGGAGAGCGATTTGGCCGGGAACAGCGTGTCTCCGAGCGCCGCGATCGCTCCAGACATTCCCAAGATCAACGTGACCGCCATCACCACGAGCGCGAGCCAAGGCGCGACTCCTTGACTCGTCAAGCGTAACCGCGGAGCTCCCGTAGCCGCTCGTGCCGTGAGTACCAGGCATGTGAGCAGGACGAACGTGTTGGTCAGGTGAAGGGTCATCGAGAGCGCCCGCTTCATCGAGGCGTCGTGCGCCACGAGCTCGAACAGCACCAGCCCGGCGCCGATGAGCGCCTCGGTGAGGACGAACACGAAAGAGAACACCGCTGCCTTTCGCGCCGGGTCGCCCTTGTCTCGCGCGCGAAAGCTCCAAATCGCCATCGCGAGAACGAGCACCATAGCGAGCCCGCTGGAGGCGCGGTGACTAAACTCGATCATGCGCGCCACGGAGGGATCGGTCGGCACGACCTCTCCGTCGCAGAGCGGCCAGTGCGCGCCGCATCCCGCGCCCGAGCCCGTCGCGCGGACGAAAGCTCCCCACGCGATGACGAGCAGGTTGTACCCGAGCACCACGAAGGTGAAGCGAGTGAAGGCGTCGCGCCGCATGGGGAGTACGTAGTGAACAAACGCGCGGAGCGGAAGAGATGCGCTCCACAAAACTTGGCCAATGATCCGGTTTCGGGCGAATTCCGTCCTTATGAACCGCAAGCACATCGCCCTCCTCTCCACACTCTCAATCCTCGGCGTCGCCTGCGGTGGCGCTACACAACACGCGCAGATCGCGCAGACGCCGATCACGAGCGTCAAGGCCTCGCACGTCGTCCCGGTGATGATCGACACGGATGCGTACGACACACCCGCCGTGCGGTTGACCTCCGCGCGCGTCGCCGGTGACTACCTCGTTCGCGAGATCACGGCCGCCAACAAGACGCTCGTGCTGACCGAGCGCGTGCTGTCCAAGGACGGAGCCGTCGCGGTGCTCGAGGTCTCGTTCAAGGAGGGCAACAAGGCCGACACTTACCGCGTGCGCGTCGAAGAGACGGCCGCAGGTGAGCAGACCACCGACGTCACCAAGGTCGTCGCAGGTGCCGAGCACGCGTTCGGCGTACCGGCCTATGAAGCGCTCTTGCAGAAGACCGTTCCGGCCGTTCAGAGCAACGACGGCATGCTGGACGCGGAGCCCATCGTCGTCGACGTCCGAGGCAAGTCGTTTGCCGCGACGCGCACCGAGTACAAGGTCATGATTGGCGGCAAACCCGCCACGATGAGCGTCATCGAGAACAAAGCGCTCGGCGACATGGGCGGCGAGATCGCCACCGCCGACGGCAAGGTCCTCTACCGCGCGCGCATCATCGAGATCGGCACCGCACCCGTCGGCACCGCGAGTCGCTAATCGATTAGCGCTTTGCCGCGTAGAGCGCTTCGATCGCGTCCTTGTAGCGATCTGTGACCACGCGGCGCTTCACCTTCATCGTTGGCGTGAGCATCTCGTTGTCGACGGTGAACTCGTCGGGGACGAGTAGGAACGCCTCCACACGCTCAAAGCCTTTGTCTCCCGCGCCGTGGGCGATCTCCTTCGTGTAGCGAGAGTGTACGCGCTCGTCTTTGCAGAGTGTCGCGAGGTCGTCGCTGCCGATTCCGTTCTCCTTCGCCCACGCTCGGAGCGTCGTCGCGTCGGGTACGACGAGCGCTACGTTGAACGGCTTGTCCTGGCCGTGGAGCATCACCTGGGAGATGAGTGGAGAGAGCGTGAGCTTCTCCTCGAGCGCCGCGGGCGAGACATACTTGCCGTTCGCTAGTTTGTAGATCTCCTTCACGCGCCCCGTGATGACGAGATATCCGTCTTCGTCGAAGCAGCCGAGATCGCCCGAGCGCAGGCCTCCGTCTGCGGTCATCGCGGCCGCCGTCTCCTCGGGCAAGTTGTGATAGCCGCTCATCACGCCGTGCCCATAGATGATGATCTCGCCGCCTTGACCCGGATTTGCCGCGGCGTCTTCATCCAGCCGGATGTCGACGCCCGGCAGCGGCTTGCCGACCGTGCCGATGCGCGGGTGGCCTAAGGGGTTCGTGGTCGCGATCGAGGACACCTCGGTCATTCCGTACGCCTCGTAGACCTCGAGCCCGAGCGCTTGGACGAAGCGCCCGACGTCGGGCGAGAGCGCCGCCGCGCCAGAGCACGCGTACTTGAGCCTGCTCCCGAAGCGCGCTTTGACCTTGGAGAAGATCAGCCTGCGCGCGAGTGCGAGCGCGGCGCGATCGAGCACGGTGAGCGGCTCTCCGCGGACTTGCTTGTTGGAGGCGGCGAGGCCCATCGCGAACAACACCCGTATCGCGCGCGGCTGACTCGCTACTTGCTTGTTCACGCCGTCGTAGATCTTGTTCCAAATACGAGGCACTCCGAGGAGCATCGTCGGTTCCACGACCGGCAGGCTCTCCAAGATCCAATCGGGCCTCTCGCAGATCGCCGCAGATCCGCCGCTGTAGACGATCGAGTTGACCTCGGTGCCGGCGCCTCCGACGTGCGCCCACGGCAAGAACGCGAGCGTCCTGTCCTCGTGCGACAAGGGGAATACGTGCTTTAGGGCCTGCACGTTCGACGCGAGCGAGCGATGCGAGAGCTTCACGCCCTTCGGCTTGCCCGTGGTGCCCGAGGTGTAGATGAAATACGCGAGGTCCGCGCCGGCGGGTCGAATCGCGGCGACTGGGTGCTTCTTACCGAGCTCCATGAGCGCGTCGAAATCCGCGCCGAGCTTGATTCGCTTCACCGTCGGGGCGAGCTTTGCGATCTTCGTGTCGAGCTCCGCGGTGGCGATGACGCAGACCTTCGCTCCGGAGTCGTCGAGGATGTGTTGGTAGTCCTTGTCGATCATCGCCTCGTACATGGGCACCCACGTCGCGCCGAGGCCGTAGCTCGCAAAGCATCCGATGATCCACTCGATGCGATTGTTCGAGATGATGGCGACGCGATCGCCGCGCGAAACGCCCTCGTGCGCGAGCCCTCCGCGCATCGCGTTCACGCGTCCTGCGAGCTCACCCCACGAGATCCACGTCCAGCGCTTGTCCGGCGCGCGGACGCCGAACGCGGGCCGCGTGCGGTACTTGCGCACGGTGGCCTCGAACATGGAGAGCAGATCGTCGAACTCGAACATCGTCCGCATCGTGCGCTCCCCCCGCGCTCTCACACAAGAGCAACCTCGACGCGCGTGACTGCCCGCCGGTCATCCTTGTTGATGACGCGACGAGGCGATTCGCGATACTTGGCAATCTGCCTCGGCAATCTGCCTCGGAGCTCAGGCTAGGGAGGGGCGCGCCACAGAGGATTCGAACCTCTGACCTTCGGCTTCGGAGACCAACGCTCTATCCAGCTGAGCTAGTGGCGCCTTCAAAGAAGTGGGTATCACCAGCGTTCACCGACGTCCAGCACCCGCGATTCGGACCGCTCTCGTTCATGAAGAGGACACCACGTGGCCGTCCTTCGACAAGTGCACCGTGGCGCCCGCGAGGTACGCGCGCTGCCCCACGACCGTGGTCTTCGCGAGCACGGCGGATTTTACGCCTTGTTTCTCGAGGAATGCGGCGCGCGTCATGACGAACGCATCGACCATCGTATCGAGCGCGTCTCCATACGCTTCGAGCCACGGGTCGTCCCAAAACACCCATTGCACGCCGCGTACGTTCACGGTGACTGTGCTCTTGGGGTCCCATCCGCCCGCCGAGCCGAGGCCGAAGAACTCGAGCACCTCCAGCGAGACGGTGCGTCCGAGAGTCTCGAACCCCACCGTGGGACCATGCTCGACGAAGTCATCCTGCGACTGCTCCTCGCCCGCCTCTAAGCCGCGCCGAGGGTCCTCGTACGAGATCGTCTTCGACTCGCCGTCAGCCGTCAGCGTTTGCCCCACCGAGTAATCCCATGTTCGCTTCAACGGGGCACAACCTCAAATGTCCCAAGAGGGAATGAGCTTGGTCGGCAGATCCAGCTCTCGCCAGCGAACCATTCCGCCCGCGACGTTCGCCGACGTGCGGCCCGCCTTGTTGAGGATCACTGTTGCCATGCCCGAGCGCTTTCCGGTTTGGCACACCGCGACGATGGGCTTGTCCTTCGGCACCTCGTCGACGCGGCTCCGGAGCTCGTCGAGTGGAATGAGCTGCGCGCTCGGGATGTGACCGAGCTCGCCGTCGAACTCCGCCGCCGAGCGCACGTCGAGCACGTGGACCGCGTCACGATTGCTCGCCACCCACTCGGGCGCGATCTCGCGTAGTCCGGCGTACGTCGTGACGACGGGCCCCCACTCGATGGCGCGCGGCGCGACTCCGTCTGCAGGCTGACCGCTACGCATGTTCGCGGGGACGGCGACGGCGAGCTGCTTGGGCGGAGGCAATCCCATGTTGGTCATGTACCCGACGAAGTCCGTCTCGCTCGCGCCCGCGCCGATCCGTGGGTTGAACTTGCGCTCTTCACCGATGCTCGTCGCCGTGCGTCCCTCGTAGTCGTGAGCGGGATACACCACGCAATCGTCGGGGAGCGAGAAGAGCTGCGCGTGGATGGATTGAAAGAGGCGCGCCGCACTGCCTTGCTGAAAATCGGTACGACCTGCGCCGCGGACGAGGAGTGCATCTCCGGTGAAGACCATGCGGTGATCGGCCGACGAGAAGCAGAGGCATCCGTCCGTGTGCCCAGGTGTCGCCCGCGCCTCGAGCGCGTGTGCGCCGAAGCGAAGCACGGTGCCATGCACGAGCGGCACGTCCACATTGGCCGCACCGACCGCAGCCGCGAGCGCGATCTTGCTGCCGAGCGCATGCTTCATCAACCACGCCCCCGTCACGTGATCGGCGTGGCAGTGCGTGTCGATGGTGTAGACGAGGCGCAGCCCCAGCTCGCGGATCAGCGCCGCGTCGCGCGCGTGCTGCTCGAACACGGAGTCGATCAACACGGCCTCTCGAGTCGCCTCGTCCGCGAGCAGATAGGTGTACGTGCTCGAGGGGGCGTCGAACAGCTGGCGGAAGATCATCGTCGCTCAGTGTATGCGAGGCAGGCGATGGTGACGAGTTCGGTGAGTGCGCGCCGGCTCCGGGTCGTCCATGCGAACGGCAATGGTGGCGAAGCGACTAAAGAGTTCACAGCCCGAGTGCTCGGTGCTCAAAAGGGGTGAATGACCCGGTGCTCTACCAGACTGAGCTATCTCCAAAGGAGAGTTGGATTTGAACCAACGACGACCGATTGGCGTCTAGGCATCGTGCGAGTGGGCTGTTCCATCGATTGACGGGGGAGGAGTGAGCAACTGACCACGAACGTGACAATCGCTATCGCGTATACGTTGGCATGGAGCGCGCTCACACTATCGGCGATCGTCCTCGCGATCCGTCATCGCGCTGCGTTTGGGCTGCTGTCGCGCGCGCACATTCGCAGTCTGCTGACTCCGTGGAAGGCAGCGTCGTTCGCGCTCGCCGCGGGTTTCTTCATCCTGGCCGCGCCGTATACGGGAGACCCTACTTGGGATCGCGTCGACGGCGCCATGATGAGCGTCTTCACCTATCTCACCTCCGCGTGGAGCGTCGGCACGGTGGTCCGCACGATCCGCCGCCGTCCCATTTCAAAGGCTCAAATCTTCACGGCGCTAGTGGCCTGCCTGTTCTCGGCGTCGTGGTGCTACGACGTATATCTGTTTTGGCGCGACGGTCGATATCCCAATACGTGGTCGTCCAACGCGCCAGTGTCGATTGCCCTCTATGTCGCCGCGGGCATGCTCTGGAGCCTCGCCCACGTGCCTGGTCGTGGCATGGTGTTCGACTTCCAGACCGACGAGTGGCTCGCCTTGCCCGCTACGGGCTTCAAGAAGATAGCGGTCATCGCGCTCGTGCTGATGGTCGGCGTTGCGCTCGTGATGCGCCCGTTCGTCGTCGAGATCCTGCGATTGGGGCGTTAGCTTCGTTGGTCCGCGGGGCTCAGCAATTGGCGAGCGAGACCACACTTGAGACAGAGAGGACGGTGCGCGCGCGAGACCACGCCGCGTCGCACTTCGCTAGTCGCGAGCCCTTAGCGAATAGAGAGTAATTCGAGGTCGAAGGTTAGCGTGGCATTCGGAGGAATCTTGGGCATCGAGCCCTCGGTGCCGTAGCCGAGCTCCGGCGGAATGGTCAGCGTCCGGTGTCCACCGGCGCGCATGCCGAGCAACCCCTGCTCGAATCCTTTGATGAGGCCTCCACTTCCGAGTGTGACCTCGAGCGGTGTCTTCCGATCGATGGAGCTGTCGACCTTGGAGCCGTCGGCGAGCTTGCCCGTGTAGTGCACGCTGAGGATGTCGCCGTTCCTCGCTGCGGGTCCTGTGCCTACGATGGTGTCCACGATGGTCACGGTCGGCGTCGCCGAAGGTGGGGTGGGAGGCGTGCTGCCGCCGAGTGTGCCTCGCGCGAGCATGGTGTCATAGAGCGTGGCTTGCGTGGCGCCGCGGGCGAGCGCCGCCTTGGCAGCGATGATTTCTTCGTCAATCACTGTCTTGAACATCGCGTACGCTTGAGCGCCGATGATCTGCCGGCCATTGATGAAGAATGTCGGAGTGCCTGCCGCGCCGACCGAATCACCGAGTTTGTCGTCGGCATCGATCGTACTCGCCCATTTCTTGGTCAAGATGGCGGTCGAGACCTTTCCGCTATCGACGCCGTTCTTGCCGGCGAGCGCGAGTAGATCGGCGTCTTCCAAGTGGGTCTGGTCTGCAAACATCGCGTCGTGCAGCGACCAGAACGTCGTGTCGCCCTTCTCGGCGCGACCCTCTTGCGCGAGCTCCGCCGCGGGCAGCGCGCGGTTGTGGAACGGCAGCGGCTTGTTCTTCCACACGAAGCGGACATCATTGGGATAGTCCTTGCGGAGGGTGGTCATCGTGGACTCTGCTCTGCCGCAGAATGGACACTGATAGTCACCAAACTCGACGATCGTCACGAGCGGGGCGCTCGGGCCACGCACGGGGCTCCCGCCAATGGGCACTTTGTAGATGACCTCGGGGCCCGTGGGAGCCGTCCCAGTCGCTACGGTGGAAGGCGCGGACGTGTAGTTGGCCTTCGAGAGCTCCACATACAAGCGGCCGGGGAGCGTGCCGCTCGCCAATCGCGCACGCGCCTTGGCAAGCTCGCTGTCGATCGTCGTCTGCATGGCAGCGAATGACTGCGCGCCGCTGACCTCTATTCCATTGATGAAACTCGCGGGAGTCCCCGTCACCGAGAGTGACTTCGCCAGCAGATGATCGTCGTCGACCTTGGTAGCCCAAGTGTGAGCTGCGTCTCCGCGTTTGATCGCTTTCGCGTCGACTCCGACGAGCGCCGCCCAGGTCTCGTAATGACTCTCATCTAGTGTGCTTTGATTGGCGAACGCGGAGTCGTGGAAGCTCCAAAACGCATCATTGCCACCTAGCAAGAACACACCACGCGCGGCCTCCGCTGCGGGCTTTGCGTTGGTGTGAAAGGCGAGCGGCTCGTTCTTCCAGACGATACGCACGTCCTTTCCGTAGTGCGCGATCACGGCGTCCAGCGTGCTCTCGTGGCGCTTGCAGAACGGACAATGAAAGTCCGAAAACACCACGATCGTCACCGGAGCGTTGCGGTCGCCGCGCATCGGGTCGTCGCTCGAGACCGGAACTGGCGAGTCGAGATCGCTCCACGAAATGCTCGTCGTAGGGACGGCGACGGCCTTCCCGCGCGAGCGGAACACGAGCAGCGCGCCGCCGATACAAGCCAGGAAAGCGAGCGCGATCGCCGCGACGATCAGCCCGACGATCGCGCCCCCACCGCCGGAGCGCGGAGGAGGAGCCTGAACTTGGTAGGGAGGCGCGCCATAGCCGGGGGGAGGCTGCATATCGACGCAACCTTAGCTCAGGTTCTCCGTTCGTGACTCACTCGCGCGAGCTATGACTTTTTAACTCGGGCTCGCTTCGCAATGGCGGCGCTGGACTCCTCAATCGCCA
>JAYVYD010000051.1:0-17370 GCA_043784605.1 Myxococcales bacterium
GAGCGCCTCGAGTGTATTGCCGGAGCCTTCGTGGAGGAGCTTCGCGAGGCCGAAATCGAGCAGCATCGTCACGGGCTCCGCGCCCGGAGTCTCACGCGCGAGGAAGACATTGGACGGCTTCAGATCGCGGTGAAGGACTCCACGCGCATGCGCCGCGCGAACCGCGTCGGTGAGCGGCAACAAGATCGTGAGCGCCTCGCGCGCGCCGACGAAATGGCGACGCTCGAGGAAACGATCGAGCGGCTCGCCGATCAGCAAGTCCATGACGAGGATGGGCGGCGAGTTCGGTGAGAGCTTGAGCACTTCGCGGATTTGGACGATGTTCGGATGCTTGAGGAGCTTCGTCAGCGCGCCCTCGCGAGCGGCGCGGCCCGCGAACTCCGGAAGCTCGGCCTTCAGGATCTTGAGCGCCACGTCTCGTCCCATGTGCAGATCGCGCGCAGCCCAGACCACGCTGATTCCGCCCTCACCCACGATGCGGTCGAGCAGGTAGCGGCCGCCCAAGAGTGTCCCGGCGAGAGGATCGTCGCTTGCGGTGGGGCGCTCGCTCGGCAGCGTGCGCGCGAACGGCGTGCGCAAATCGTCGATGCCCTCGCTCGCGCGAAGGAACGCCGTAACGAGCTTGCGGCAGTCGCTGCAGCCGTCGAGGTGTGCGTCGATTTCGGCGCGACGCTCGGCCGGCGTATCCCCGAGCGCGAACAGTCGCTCTTCGTCGAGGCAAGGTTCGGCCACCCGCAAGCAGTCACGATAGCGCCTCGAGAGCCGTGTTGCTATGTTGGTTCGATGGCGGGGTCGGACCAGGCGTGGGCGAGCGCCACGCAGCGCTGGCCCACGATCAAGCTCGAACGCGCGACATTCGAGGCGCGGCTCGTCGAGACTCAGCTCACGGCCGTCGAGCTCGTCGTCTACGCCGAGGACCTCTACCTCGCGTGCGCGGCCTCGCTCGGAGACGCAACGGCCGTGGCAACGGTCGACTCGCTCGTCATGTCCGAGGCGAGTCGCGCACTCGGGAGGTTGGGGTTGGACGAAGCGGCACGTGACGACGTGCGGCAGATCGTCCGCGAGAAGCTGTTCGTACCGAAGTCCGGCGCGAGCGCGTCGGCGATCGGTCGTTACTCCGGCCGCGGTCCGCTCGGCGCTTGGCTGCGCGCGACGCTCGTGCACGCTGCGCTGAGTACGCTACGCACGCGAGCACGCGCGCCCGAGGACGTGTCGCTCTCTCGCTTGCCAGACGACGCAAGCGACCCAGACCTCGTACGACTTCGCGAACGCTATGGAGAAGCGTTTCGGGAGGCCTTTCAAGCGGCGTTGGTCGAGCTCTCGCCTCGACAGCGCAACGTGCTCCGCATGACCCACTTGGACGGCTTGACCGCCGAGCAGGTGGGCTCGACGTATGGCGTGCATCGCGTGAGCGTCGCGCGATGGCTCGGTGAGGCGCGCGCGGCGCTGCTCGAGCGCACGCGCGCTTCGCTGAGGGCGAAGTTGAGCGTCACGAGCGACGAGCTCTCGAGCCTCACACGCCTTTGTTTGAGCGAGCTCGACGTGAGCCTCGCCCGACTGCTCACGTGATCCGACCCGCGAGGTGAATCAGCCGCAGGTCCCGTCGGTGCCGCACGTCCCGCTGCAGCACTGCGAAGAGCCCGAGCAAGAGTCGCCCTTGGCCGCGCAGCAATCTTTGTCCTTGGACGGGGTCGAAGTGCATTTGCCAGGTCTGCCGTTGTCGAAGCAGCCCTTCGCGTCGCCCTCGCTCGGACACGAGTAATAGCTGTAGTTCAAGCAGCAAGAGCTGCTGCTGTAGCCGCTCTTGCCAGTTCCGTTGCTGGGCCCCGAGCCACCACAGGCGGACACGAGGACGGCAGTCAAAAAGCAGCTCGCGGCAATCGTTCGAACGTTGATCATAGGACGATGGTCTCCTTCGCTCCCTTCGACGCGGGCCGAGGTGATCTGTAACGACGACTTGTCGTCGCCTGCGGCGAACGACAACAACTGCGCGGTTTGGCTTCGCCAGCAACTTGTCGTCGCCTGCGGCGCGGCGACTTTCGTTGTTACAGCCGGACGCGGGCAGCGTCGAAGGGCAGATGGCACGACAGCGCGATGCTCGCGCCGCTTCGAGGCCGTCGCTTACACGGCTTGGAGGCCTGCAATGTTGGTTCGTGATTGGGTCATGGGTTCTTTGATCGCGGCTTGTTTGGCAGCCACGCAGTGCACCGGCGGTAACTGCACGAACGGGGTGTGCCAATGAAGCTCCGTAGACTCGCCTCCGCTCTCCTCATCGTCGCGCTTGCCGCACAAGCGACCGGTTGCGCAGGAGCGAAGACGTTCATGCACGCCGAGGGTGTCGCCGCGAGCGGCATCCGCGTCTCGCCGTCCGAGGTGTACTCGAACAAGTCGATGCTCATCGTGAAGTTCAAGGTGTTCAACGACGCGCGATCACCGGTGGTGCTCGACCCGTCTGCTGCGCGCCTCACGCTGCCGGACGGTCACGTCTTGTCCGCGAAGGGCTCCGGGCAAACGACTACGATCGATCCCGGCGGGTCTACCAACGCGCGTGTCGACTTCAAGTCGGACGGCTTCGAGTGGAAGTCTGTGCGACTCGCGCAGCTCAACCTCGCCAACGCCCTGCTGATCTCGGGATCGCCCTCGCACGTGCCTCCGATCGAGGTGCTCCTCGAGGCGAGAGATGCGCCGCTCGCGCAAATCGAGAGGAACCAAATCGTCATCAACGACCAGATCCAGTTTCGCGTCGGCAGTGCGGACATCCTGGGCGACAGCGATCCGATCGTCGATGCGGTCGCCGAGATCCTCGCGGCGCACCCGAACATCACGAAGCTCCACGTCGAAGGTCACACGGACAACACCGGCGGATCGGCGGCGAACCTCGAGCTCAGCAAGCGACGCGCTGCGTCGGTGTTGGCGGCTCTCGTGAGTCGAGGGGTCGCGCGCTCGCGCCTTACCAGCGCGGGATTCGGAGACAGCAAGCCGCTCGACACGAACGACAACGACGACGGCAGGCAACGCAACCGACGCGTCGAGTTCCACATGGATGGTCAGTGACCGGTTGACTTATCAAGGAATCTTCGCCGCCCATCCGAGGCCGCCCGTGTCCACGGGCGGTCTCTCGGGCGAGGGCCTCGTCGCAAGCCAGGTCGTCGCCGCGACGCCCGCAACGACCACACCGGCGACGGTCCAGAACCACCACCTCGTGACGACGCTCGGGTGATGCTCGCGCATTGGCGCGGACAGCTCCGAGCGTTGTCCGGGTCCGAGGCGGGCGTCGGTCTCGAACGGATCGAAGCCTGCCTTCTCGACCGTGACGCGATAGACGCCCGCCGGACGCGTGAGTACGAGCGGCGCAGTGCCGACGTCCACGCGATCGACTTTCACCGCAGCATTTGGCTGGTTCGAGGTGATCTTCAGCGACGCCGATAGCTCGGTCACGCGGATGGTCAGCGCGCGGTGCTCTGCCGGACGAACGGTCTCCGTCAACACGGCGTCGTCGAATCCGGCGTGCGTCACGTGGATGACGTGCACGCCAGGGTCGAGCAGGAGTTGGAACCTCGACGTCGGAGGTCGCGCGGGTTGACCGGCACCGAGCCCGGCGACCAGCGTCCGTGGATCAGACGTGTCTGCGACCAGGGGCGCGCCGTCCACTGCGATGGCGGCGTCCGCGGGATCGAGCGTGACGTCGAGCGTCGCGAGCACGGCATCGATCTCCTTTTGAAAGCGATCGATGTCTCTCACCGTGTCCGCGGGCAGCTCGGCGCTTGCCGACCGCTCCAAGAGAGCGCGCCCGAACGTCGCACGAGCGCGGACGTACTGACCGAGCGCGCGCTGGCACACCGCCATGTTGTAGGTGGTCCACGGGTGAGGGACGAGTGCGTACGATCGCTCGAACGTCGCGAGCGCCGCGGCCCACTGCGTGTCCTGCGCGAGAAAAGCGCCTTTGCGAAATGCCTCACGCGCGTCTTCGGTGTCGTCCGCTGCCGCCGCGCTCGCGAGGGTCAGCGCGAGCGCGAAAACGGCAAGTCGCATGCGGCATCGTCACCTAGAAAGGCGGCGTTGTCAGCAGCGGGTTGTTCGCGCGCGTCGATGCGGATGGCGTGGCAGTGAGGAGCGGCGGTGCGGTGGATGCCGAGTGGCGCGGCATCGACGGCGTGGACGCGACAGAAGCCGACGTGATCGGAACAACGAGAGGCGACGATGCGTCGGGCGCGTCGACTGCGGTCGCTAACGGTATGGGGGCGATCGTCGGCAGAGGCGCGGACTTGCCGCGGAACGCGACCATGACGGCGAACGTCATCGCCACCACCCCAAGGCCTATCGCCAACCAGCGCCGAGAAGATCGACGCGGCGCGACGACTGCGGGCGCTCCGTCGAGCGCGTCGAGTGCAGCTCGCGCGGTGGGCGTCCGCGCCTGTCGATCGATCGACAACAGCGCGTCGACCAGACCCGACAAAGACGGCGGGAGCTCCGGTGCCGTCGTCGCGAGCTTGGGGATCGCGCCTGTCGCCAACAGGCGCATCACTTGGCCGAGGTTGTCACCTTGCGTGGGCCGCTTGCCGGTCAAGCACTCGAACGCCAACACGCCTGCGGCCCAGAGGTCCGCGCGTCCGTCCACGTCAGGCTCACCGAACGCCTGTTCGGGCGCCATGTAATAGGGAGTGCCGAGGGTCGCGCCGCTCTCGGTGAGTGTCTTCGTCTCTTCGGCGTGGAGCATCTTCGCCACGCCGAAATCGAGGAGGCGGATCGCGGGTGGGTCTCGTTCGAGAAAGACGTTGTCGGGCTTGAGATCTCTGTGCACGACACCCGCCGCGTGCGCTGCCTCGAGCGTCTCCAAGATCGCGCGCAGCAAACGGACGGTCTCGGGGGCCGAGAGCTTGCCGTCGCGATCGAGACGCGTACGCAGGCTCTCGCCGATCAGCAGCTCCATCACGAGCACCGGCGCACCCTCATGCCGGATGACGTCTTGAATCGGCACGACGTTCGGATGCGGAACTGCGCTCGCCGCTCGAGCCTCTCGCACCAAACGCTCATCGGACCGAGCGTCGCCGTTCTTGTGCAAGAACTTCAGCGCCCAGACGCGACCGGTCATGACATTGGTCGCCGCCCAAACCTCGCCCATGCCGCCGCTGCCGAGGAGCCACTCGATGCGGAACCTACCGGCGACAACGTCTCCAGGCTGCACGCGTCGAGCTGATCACAATCCACCGCCGTTGCGCAAGCGGCGCCTCAACGCACGCGTCAGCCCGTCTTCTTCTCGCCCTTGTCGCGCGGCTTCGCCTTCTTGGGCGGCGGCTTCTCCGAGGCGGTACCCACGTCAGAAGACACGCTGGACGACTGATCGAGGCTTCGCTTGAGCGCCTCGAACAGGTCGATGATCTGCGCCTTCGGAGCCTCTTGCGCGACGACGATCTCTTGACCGGAGACCTTCGCCTCGACGGCGGACTTCACGCGCTCTTCGTACTCGTCCTTGAATTCCTTCGCGTTGAACTCTCGCTTGGCGAGCTGCTCGATGAGCTTGTCCGCGAGCTGCTCTTCCATCGGCTTGAACGCCATCTCAGAGCCGAGCTCGATCTCGTCGAACGCGCGCACCTCGTTCGCGTAGTAGACGTAGTGGAGGATGAGGCCGCGAGAGCGATACGGCCGGATGAGCACGAGCTGCTCTTTGCCGCGCGTCCAATAGCGACCGACAGCGACGCGCTTGGTGCGCTGCATCGATTTGGAGAGCAGCTGATACGCCTTGTCGCCGCCTTTGTCCGGGCCGAGGTAGTAGCTCTTCTCGATGTGGACGAAGTCCACCGTGTCCTCCGGGACGAACTCGATCAGCTCGAGGCTGTCTGTCTTCGGGCTCTCCAGCTTCTTGAGCTCGGTCTCGTCGAACTGGACGAACTGCTCTTTCGCGAACTCGAAGCCCTTCACCATCTCGGTGCGCTCCACGATGCAGTTGTCGATTGGACAGAAGTATTGTTGCTTCATTCTCCCGCCGCACTTCTTGTGCAGCATGTTGAAGCTCACGTTCTGCGACGAGGCCGCAGTAAAGAGCTTGAACGGGATGGAGACGAGGCCAAAGCTGATCGTGCCTGAACCGATTGAACGAGCTGCCATGGGACGAATGGTAAGTGGGCGCGTCGTCAGAAGGCTAAATAATAGGCTCTGCTGCGCATGTGTGCAGCATGCAGTAGAATCCTCGGCGCGTGCCTGAGGACTCCGACAAGCTCAAGTCTTACCGAGACAAGCGCGACGCCAACGCGACTCCCGAGCCGATGGGTGAGTCGCTGCGGCGCCCGACGTCCACGCGCAACGGAGGGTTCGTCGTGCACCTGCACCACGCGACGGGCAAGCACTACGATCTGCGACTCGAGATCGGCGGCGTGCTCGTCAGCTTCGCAGTGCCGCACGGACCCACGCTCGATCCCGACAAAAAGGTGCTCGCCATCGAGACCGAGGATCACCCGATCGAGTACCTCGCGTTCGAGGCGGTGATCCCGAAAGGACAGTACGGCGCCGGCCCGATGATCGCGTGGGACCGCGGTGGCATCCGCTATCTCGACACCACCGCCGAAGAGGGCCTCGTCACGGGCAAGCTCGACTTCGTGCTCACGGGCTTCAAGTTGAAGGGTCGCTTCGCGCTGATCAAGTTGGCGAAGAGCGACAAGGGCAACGAGTGGCTGCTCATCAAGAAGAACGACGCGTTCGCCGCGCCGGGCACAGTCGTGATCGAAGCGCAGACGCGAAGCGTGTTGAGCGGACTGACAATCGACGAGCTGAAGCGGGCGGCAGACCTCGTCAAAGAGGCTCAAATGCAGGCGATCACCGCAGGCGCGAAGATCGGCGTCGTCACCGCGCACACGCTCGAGCCGATGCTGTGCGCTTCTGCGGAGGAGGCGGAGATGCCGACGGCAGGCTACACGTTCGAGCTCAAGCTCGACGGCGTCCGCATCGTCGCGCAGAAGGACGCCAGCGGAGTGATCCTCACGTATCGTTCGCACAGAGACGCGAGCGCCGCGTATCCGGAGATCGTCCAAGCGGTGGAGGCGATGTGCCCGGACCGCGTGGTGCTCGACGGAGAGATCGTGGCCTTCGACGACGAGGGCCTGCCCAACTTCCAGAAGCTCTCGCAGCGCATCGGCCTCAAGGGCGGCACGATCCCCGTCGTGTATCTCGTGTTCGACGTGCTCGCGATCGGTGAGCTCGATCTGCGCGACCTGCCGCTCTTGGCGCGCCGGCAGCTCCTCCGCAAGATCTTGCCGGGCGGAGGCTTCGTGCGACCCCTCGACTACCTCGAGAGAGACGGACGCGCGCTCTTCGACTTCTGTCGCTCGCGCCGGCTCGAGGGCGTCGTCGCGAAACGTGCAGATTCTCCGTATCGCGCGAGCAAGAAGCGAACGCGCGACTGGATCAAGATCAAGTGCGAGCGCGACGAGAGCTTCGTCGTGATCGGTTGGACGCGCGGCAACGAAGGTCGTTCTCGGCTCGGTGCGCTCGAACTCGCCGCATACGACGAGAACGGCGTGCTCACCGCGTGCGGCAAGGCCGGCAGCGGCCTCGACGAGAAGACAATCGACCTCTTGTTGCCGCAGCTCGAAGCGCTGAAGACCACGAAGAAAATGTACGCCGGCGATCCCGGAGACGCGCCGCTGGGCCGCACGATGGTCAAGCCCGAGGTCGTCGTGTCTGTGCGCTTCCTCGGATTCTCTGACGAGGGTCTGCTGCGCTTCCCATCGTTCCGCGGCGTCGATCACGATCGCGAACCCAAAGACTGCACCGTTCTCCCGCATCGCGACGAGCTCAAGGCGCCCGTGGACGGAGAAGAAGCACCACTGCGCACCGCTGCGCCGAACTCACGACGCGTCGCGCTCACCAACCAACAGAAGATCTTCTGGCCCAAGGAGGGCTACACCAAAGGCGATCTCTGTTCGTACTACGAGGCCATCGCGCCCACGATTTTGCCCTACTTGCGTGATCGCCCGATCGTCGTCGTGCGCTATCCCGACGGCATCGCGGGCAAAAACTTCTTTCAGTGGAACATCCCGTTCGGGTTTCCGAAGTGGATGCGACACGCCGCGCTCGGAGACGAAGACGAGGACGTGAAGAAGAAGCGCGTGTTCTTGGTGGACGACGCGATCGGTCTGCTCACGCTCGCGAACACGGGAGCTATCCCGATGCACATCCTCGCGTGCAGAGAGCAGTCGGTTGCGCAATGCGACTTCTGCACGATCGACTTCGACGTGGACAAGGCGTCGTTCGCAGACGGCGTCACGCTGGCGTACGAGCTGCGCAACATGTTGGACGACATCGGTCTCGTCGGTTTTCCGAAGACGAGCGGCCAGAGCGGCTTGCACGTGCTGATTCCGCTCGGACCGGGCGTGAGCTTCGAGACCGCCCAAGCGCTGAACGTCCTGCTGGGCAGGCTCGTCACGGCCGCGCACACGGACATCGCCACGATGGAGATGAGCGTCGGCAAGCGCGGCGCGAAGGTGTTCGTGGACGTCGGTCAGACCGGCAAGCGGCGCACGATCGTCGCGCCCTACTCCGTGCGCGCGAGAGACGGAGCGACCGTATCGACGCCGCTTCGATGGGACGAGGTCACGCCCGAGCTCGATGCGTCTGCGTTCACGATCCGTACGGTTCCTGGTCGTGTCGCGAAGGACGGAGACCCTATGCGCTCGATGCTGGAGCAGGCACCGAATGTCGCGTCAGCGATCCAAAAGCTCGGCAAACGACTCAGCGGGTGATCACCACGGGGCGCGCGACAACGTCGACGGTGGGCCAAGCGTCGTGAAGTAGACATACTTGTCATCGACCGCGAGATCGACCACGTGGGCGACGTTCGCAACGACGATCGCCAGGGCGCCGGACTTGGAGATGTGCGTGATGCTGGTATCGGTGGCGACGAAGACATCGTCTCCCCAAGAGGCGATTGCGCGCGCCTGAGGAAACGATGCGTCGCCGAGTGCCGCACCACCATCGATGCGCGTGAGCACGCTCACACCAGAGGACCGTGAAGTGATCGCGACCGCGCTCGCGTCCCCGACGAGATCGACCGCGCCATCTGCGTAGAGGTGCCTGACGTCACCACCGCGAATCGCCCACACCCCGTCGTGCAGCGCGAACGTCTTGTAGATCTGCGGCTCGTCGATCGGCAGCAACAGTCCGTCACTCGCGTCGATCGTGTTACGCGTGACGAACGTGCCCGCGTCCTTTCGCGTGAGCCAGTAGACGCCACCTGCGTCGTCGAGGTCGAGCGAGCGCGCGGGGTCCACGGCGCCTACCCATGTGAGATTGGCGTCCGATCCGGCGTCTTTAAGCCGAATCCCTGCGACGCGACCGTCCTTCGGTCCGCCGTCGCTCGCGTCGAGCGCGACGTATACGTAGTCTTGGTCGCACGCGAGGCCGCCCGTCGGCGCGTGATCGAGCAACGCGAGCGTGCGCGTCACTCCGCCAGACTTGTCCGTGGCGGTGAGCTGAGCTCCGTCGGCAAACACGATCTGGCTTCCGCAGACCGCAAGACCGAGCGGAGCATCACTCAGCGTTTGGAGCCAAGCGACGCCCGAATCGCCTGAGTCGCTCTTCGCCAAATCGCTACAGGCGATGTTCGATTCGCATCCTTTGTCGTCCACCGAGCCATCACAATGAAACCACCCCGGCTCGCAGAGGATGTCGCACTCGCCGAAGAGTCCACGCTCGGCGAAGGCGACATGCGGGCGACGGCTGGCATCGGGCGCGCAAGCAGAATTGGAGCCCAACCCGGCGCCGCCGCAGCCCTGGTTGCTGGAGCCGAAGTGCAAGTCGCTGTCAGAGTCAGCGCAGCCGCGGCTACTGGACAGGTCAGGCCCGCAGCTGCACGCGGGCGCCAGCATCAATGCGGCCGCAAACCACATGCCTCTAGGGAAGTCGCGCCAATGCACGAGTCAGTATGGCCCTAAAATGAGAACCCGTCAGCCGAAGGGTTCGTCGAGCTCGACTTTGAAGCTCACGAGAGTGCTCGCGAGGTTGTCGAGCGCTTCACCGAGAGCGGTGCCGCCAAACTCATCGCTCACTTCGACGCGCTTCTGCTCGACGATCGTCATGTCGTAGAGCCACGTGACCTCCGCGAGGCATGCGCGCAGCGCCGACCAGTTCGGCTGCATCGTATTCAGCTCGATCGCGAGGGAACCGAGAGCCTCCGTCACGCCGTCGAGCCACAAGTAAGCGCCCGCGAAATACGGCGCGAGCGGACCCTCTAGGCGATTCTCCTGGGCGGAGATGTCGACGACCGCTTCGATCGCGTTGCGTACGAGCGCGAGCAGACCCACGCGCTTGCGCAGCGAGAGCTCGGCGGCTTGCGCGGACATATCGTACGAGTCGAACTCGGCGCACTCGCGCTCCACGAGCTCCACCGCCGAGACGAGGGACGCGTGACGACGACGCGCATGATCGAGCGTGGACTCCGCTTCTTCTGGCTGGCGCGGCAGCGTACCGACGTAAGACTCTTCCTTGACCGGCAGCGCAGGTGTGGACCAGTCGTCGTCGAGATCGACGTCTAGGTCCGCGAGGTTGCGGCGAGTGGGGTCTTCGACGGGGGGCAAAAGTGAAATGCGTGCAGATTGCATGAGGGTATCCCTACGACGAGTGGCACGTTGTACTACATGCGCGTTAGATGGCAAGTGGTCCGGCCAACCACCTGCAATCGTTGCCTTGTGTCCAGCAGTATACGTGTCGGCTCCCGCACTTCTTCCTACCCCCACGCACAAAACCGAAAGCGCGAGCCCCTCTCTCGAGGAACTCGCGCTTCGGCGAGTGTCGCTTCGTAAGCTGAGCTTACTCTTCGTTGACCGCCGAGAGCTCGGCCGGGGTCATTGGCGTCGTCGGCCGCGGCGGACGATGCACTTCGTCGCTGCCTTCGATGATCACGTGGAGCTGCTTGTACGGCGGCAGACCCGTGCCGGCCGGGATGAGGCGGCCCATGATGACGTTCTCTTTGAGACCGCGCAGATGGTCCGTCTTGCCGCAGATCGCAGCCTCCGTGAGGACCTTCGTGGTCTCCTGGAAGCTCGAGGCGCTGATGAACGACTCGGTCGACAGCGACGCCTTGGTGATGCCGAGGAGCAAGGGCTCCGCGATCGCCGGACGTCCACCGCGCTCGATGACCTTCTCGTTCTCGCGCTCGAAGATGTGCTTTTCGATCTGCTCGTCGATGAGGAAGTTCGTGTCGCCTACGTCCTTGATGCGCACGCGGCGCATCATCTGACGAACGATGACCTCGATGTGCTTGTCGTTGATGGCAACGCCCTGCAGGCGGTAAACCTGCTGGATTTCGTTGACGAGGTACGCCGCGAGCTCCTTTTCGCCTTTGACGCGAAGGATGTCGTGCGGATTCGCCGGACCGTCCATCAAGGGCTCGCCCGCGCGAACGCGGTCACCAGGCTGAACCTGGATGTGCTTGCCCTTTTGGATCAGGTACTCGCGCTCTTGGTCGGGTTGCAACGCGCCGTCCGGTGCGAACGGCGTGATGATGACCTTGCGCTTGCCCTTCGTGTCCTTGCCGAACGAGACCTCGCCGTCGACTTCCGCGATGATCGCGTGGTCCTTCGGCTTGCGGGCTTCGAACAGCTCGGCGACGCGGGGCAGACCACCGGTGATGTCCTGCGTCTTGGTGGTCTCGCGCGGGATCTTCGCGATGACCTCGCCGCCCTCGATGTAGTCGCCGTCCTGGATGACGATGTTGGCGCCTACGGGGAGGAGATAGCGAGCCTCGAGCTCCGAGTTCGGGAGCTTGAGCGTCTCGTTCGTCTTCGGGTCCTTGATCGAAACACGCGGGCGGAGATCCGCGGCGCGTGACTCGATGACGACTTTGCGCGAGAGGCCAGTGACCTCGTCGAGCTTCTCGATCATGGTGACGCCTTCGACGATGTCGCCGAATTTAGCTATGCCGGCGACCTCTGTGAGGATCGGCATCGCGAACGCGTCCCACTCTGCGAGGAGCTGGGCGGGCTTGACCTTGTCGCCCTCGTTGACCTTGAGGATCGCGCCGTACACGAGGCGGTGATGCTCGCGCTCGCGGCCGGTCTCGTCCACGATCACGATCTCGCCGTGGCGATTCATGACGCTGACGGTGCCGTCCTTCTTCCGCGCGAGGGTCGCGCTTCGGATGCGAACGAAGCCTTCGTTGCGTGCCTCGAGCGAGCTCTGCTCGATCTTGCCGCGCGCCGCCGCACCACCGATGTGGAACGTACGCATCGTGAGCTGCGTGCCGGGCTCGCCGATCGACTGGCTGGCGATGATACCCACCGCTTCGCCGATGTTGACCTTGTAGCCGCGCGCGAGATCACGTCCGTAGCACTTGGCGCAGACGCCGCGCTTCGTCTGGCACGTGAGCACCGAACGAATGACGACCTCTTCGATTCCTGCGTCCTCGATCTTCAGCGTGAGCGCCTCGTCGAGCTCGGTGTTCTGCGGCACGAGCACTTCGCCCGTGAGCGGATCCACCACGTCTTCCAACGTCACGCGGCCGAGGATTCGGTCGCCGAGCGGTTGGATGACCTCGCCGGCGTCTTCGAGCTTGGTGACTCGAATGCCGTCGAGCGTGGCGCAATCGAACTCGCTAATCACGGCGTCCTGCGCAACGTCGACGAGACGCCGCGTGAGGTAACCGGAGTTCGCGGTCTTCAGCGCCGTATCGGCGAGACCCTTACGCGCGCCGTGCGTCGAGATGAAGTACTGGAGCACGCTGAGACCCTCGCGGAAGTTCGCGGTGATCGGCGTCTCGATGATTTCACCTGACGGCTTGGCCATGAGGCCACGCATCGCGGCGAGCTGACGAATCTGCTGCGTGCTTCCGCGCGCTCCAGAGTCCGCCATGATGTAGATCGGATTGAAGCTCGGCTCGATGAGCTCTTTGCCGGTCTCCGGGTCGGTGATCTTCTCTTTGCCGATCGCCTGCATCATCTCCGTGGTCACCTTGTCGGCGACGCCGGCCCAGATATCGACGATTTTGTTGTAGCGCTCGCCGTCCGTGATCAGACCCTCTTGGTACTGGTCGACGACGCGCTGCACTTCCTCTTGCGCCTCACCAAGCAGCACCTGCTTGGCGCCCGGGATGACCATGTGATCCATGCAGATCGACGATCCGCTCTTGGTCGCATAATCAAAACCGAGACTGCGCAGACGGTCCGCGAGTAGCACGGTCGCCTTGTTGCGATGCTTGCGGTAGCAAGCGTCGATGAGCGCCGAGAGCGCCTTCTTGTCGAGCGTCTTGTTGACGAGGTCGAACGAGAGGCCCTCGGGGAGGACCTCCGAGATGAGACAACGTCCGACCGTCGTCAGGACCATCCTCCGGAGGTTGGTCTCCGGATCGATCACTCGCACCTTGATGCCAGTGTGGATGGTGACCTCTTCGTTGTCGTACGCCATGCGCACTTCTTCGGGCGACGAATAGACACCTCGCAAGTGACCGACGGCGTGCCCCTTCTTGTCTACGCTGAAGGCCTCTTCGCGATAGGAGCCCTTGCTGAACTTGCGCTCGCGAGTGGCGTAATACAGCCCCAACACGATGTCCTGCGTCGGGTTGATGATCGGACGACCATTCGCCGGCGACAGGATGTTGTTGGTGCTCATCATGAGCACGCGCGCTTCCATTTGAGCTTCAATGGAGAGCGGGATGTGCACTGCCATCTGGTCGCCGTCGAAATCGGCGTTGAAGGCCGCGCAGACGAGCGGGTGCAATTGAATGGCTTTGCCTTCGATCAACACGGGCTCGAACGCCTGGATGCCGAGTCGGTGCAACGTGGGCGCGCGGTTCAAGAGAACCGGGTGCTCATTGATGACCTCTTCGAGGATGTCCCAAACCTCGGGACGCTCCTTCTCCACCATCTTCTTCGCAGACTTGATGGTGTTGACGTATCCGCGCTCTTCGAGCTTGTTGTAGATGAACGGCTTGAACAGCTCGAGCGCCATCTTGTTCGGCAGACCGCACTGGTGCAGCTTGAGCGTGGGGCCGACGACGATGACCGAACGGCCAGAGTAGTCGACGCGCTTGCCGAGGAGGTTCTGGCGGAAGCGTCCTTGCTTGCCCTTGAGCATGTCGCTCAATGACTTCAGCGGGCGCTTGTTCGGGCCGGTGATCGTCTTGCCACGGCGGCCGTTGTCGAAGAGGGCATCGACCGCCTCTTGGAGCATACGGCGCTCGTTACGGATGATGATCTCGGGAGCATTGAGCTCCAAGAGACGCTTCAATCGATTATTGCGATTGATGACTCGGCGATAGAGGTCATTGAGGTCGCTGGTCGCGAATCGACCGCCGTCCAGCGGGACGAGCGGGCGCAAATCCGGAGGCAAAACCGGGATGACCGTGAGCATCATCCACTCGGGGCGATTGCCGCTCTCGCGGAACGCCTCGGTGACCTTTAGTCGCTTGACGATCTTCTTGCGCTTGGCCTCGCTCGTCGCCGTTCGCATCTCTCCGCGCAGCGTCTCGCTGAGCGTGTGCACGTCCACTTGCTTGAGCATCTCGAGGACAGCCTCGCCGCCCATGCCCGCGCTGAACTTGTCGTCGCCATACTCGTCGACCAGCTGCATGTAGCGCTCTTCGCTCAGCAGCTCGCCGCGCGCCAATCCGGTCTCTTTGGCGTCGATGACGATATAGGCCTCACAATAGAGAACCTTCTCGAGATCCTTCAGGGTTATGTCCAACATGTTGCCGATGCGGCTCGGCAGGCTCTTCAAGAACCAGATGTGAGCGACCGGCGTGGCCAAATTGATATGGCCCAATCGCTCGCGGCGCACCTTGGACTGAATGACCTCCACGCCGCACTTCTCGCAGACGATCCCGCGGTGCTTCATGCGCTTGTACTTGCCGCAGTTGCACTCGTAGTCCTTTACCGGGCCAAAGATCTTGGCGCAAAACAACCCGTCACGCTCGGGCTTGAACGTTCGGTAGTTGATGGTCTCGGGCTTCTTGACCTCACCATGCGACCACTCGCGGATCTTCTCGGGAGACGCGAGCGAAATACGGATCGCGCTGAAAGAGAGCGGATCCTTGGGCTTCTCGAAGAAGCTAAAAATATCGCGCATCGGAAAGTGCCTTTCTCTAAAAACGTATCAATAAATTCTATGGGCTCTGGACCGCTCCCAACCCTTCTCGACGAAATGCGAGTTGGGAGCGGGAGCGTGACTACTCTTCGGCGGCCTGGTCCTTGAGCTGGCTTGCTTCGAGGAGCTCGACGTTCAAGCAGAGAGCTTGGAGCTCCTTGATGAGAACGTTGAAGCTCTCCGGCAGACCCGGCTCGAGGTTGTGCTCGCCCTTGACGATCGCTTCGTACATGCGCGTGCGGCCCATGACGTCGTCGCTCTTGACGGTGAGGAACTCTTGAAGCGCGTAGGCCGTTCCGTAGGCCTCCATCGCCCAGACTTCCATTTCGCCGAGTCGCTGGCCGCCGAACTGCGCTTTGCCACCGAGCGGTTGCTGGGTGACTAGCGAGTACGGACCGATCGAGCGCGCGTGGATCTTGTCGTCGACCAAGTGGTGGAGCTTGAGCATGTACATCACGCCCACGGTCACTTCTTGATCGAACGCCTCTCCGGTGCGCCCGTCGAACAGCACGGCTTGTCCGGACTCGGGCAAACCTGCAATTGCGAGGGACTCTTTGATCGCCTTCTCGGGCGCGCCGTCGAACACGGGGCTCGCGTAGTGGATGCCGCGCTTCAGCTTGGCCGCCACTTCCTTGACCTCGTGATCGCTCAGCTTGCTGAGCCACTTGGCGAGCGCCGCGTCACCCTCATAGATCTTGAGGATGTGTTGGCGAATCGCGTCAGCGCCGAACTTGGCTTCCAACATGTATTGGAGCTGCCAACCCAACACGCGCGCGCCCCAGCCCAAGTGAGTCTCGAGAATCTGACCCACGTTCATACGGGAGGGAACGCCTAGCGGATTGAGGACGATGTCGACCGGACGACCGTCTTGCAAGTAGGGCATGTCCTCTTCCGCCATGATGCGGGAGATGACGCCCTTGTTGCCGTGACGACCGGCCATCTTGTCGCCGACCTGGAGCTTGCGCTTGATGGCGATGTAGACCTTCACCATCTTGATCACGCCCGGCGGGAGCTCGTCGCCCTTGGTGAGGCGATCGATCTTGTCGCGGAAGTGCTCTTCGCGGACTTGGACGATCTCTTCGAGCTCGCGGAGCTTGTTGGAGATCTCCTCTGCGCCCTCCACCGGCAACTCGCCCCAATACTTGCGGGGAACGCCGTCGAGCATTTCCTCGGTCAGGTCTCCGCCCTTGGACAACAGCACTTTGCCCTTGTCGTCGACGAGCTTGCCCGTGGTGGTGCTACCGGTGAGCTGCTTTTTGACCTGACGGAAGAACGAGTCTCGGAGGATTTTGACCTCTTCGTCTCGCATCTTTTCGAGGCGCACGCGCTCGTGGTCCTCGATGTCCTTGGCGCGCTCGTCCTTCTCCGTGCCTTTGCGGGAGAAGATTCGTGCGTTGATGACGATGCCGCCGACGCCCGGCGGAACTCGCAGGGAGCTGTCGCGCACGTCGCCTGCTTTTTCGCCGAAGATTGCCCGTAGGAGCTTTTCTTCCGGAGAGAGTTGAGTCTCGCCCTTCGGGGTGATCTTGCCGACGAGGATGTCTCCCGGTTTGACCTCGGCGCCGATGCGGACGATGCCGCTCTCGTCGAGGTCCTTGAGGGCCTCCTCACCGACATTGGGGATGTCGCGAGTGACTTCCTCTTTGCCAAGCTTGGTGTCGCGCGCGACGCACTCGAACTCTTCAATGTGAATTGAAGTGAATACGTCGTCCTTCGCAATGCGCTCACTGACGAGGATCGAGTCCTCGAAGTTGTAGCCTTGCCAAGGCATGAACGCGACCATCACGTTCTGACCCATTGCGAGTTCACCCATGTCGCAGCTGGGTCCGTCCGCGAGGACCTCACCGGCTTTGACGTGCTCGCCTGCGCGAACAATGGGTTGCTGGTTGTAGCAAGTCGACTGGTTCGACCGCTGGAACTTCATCAACTGATAGATGTCGGGGATTTCTGCCTTGTCACTATCGGGACGAACGACGATGCGAGTCGCGTCGACGCTCTCGATGACACCTGCGCGTCGCGCGAGAGTGCATACACCAGAGTCACGTGCGAGCTTGCCCTCCATGCCCGTGCCGACGTACGGCGCGTGCGAACGGATGAGCGGGACTGCCTGACGTTGCATGTTCGCGCCCATGAGCGCGCGGTTTGCGTCGTCGTGCTCGAGGAACGGAACGAGCGCGGCAGCGACTGACACCATTTGATTGGGCGCGACGTCCATGAGCTGAGTCATGTCCGGCGTGACCAAGTGGAAGTCACCGTTCAAACGTGCAGAGACGAGGCTCTCGCGGAATTTGCCCTTCTCGT
>JAYVYD010000052.1:0-7633 GCA_043784605.1 Myxococcales bacterium
CGCGAGAAGAGCGGACGAGACGCCTGGGACGCGACGGCGCGCGGTGAACTTCTCGCGTTCGAGCCGCCCGTGGACGAAGGAACGTCGCGCATCCGTTTGGAGCGAACACGTGTGTCGGCGGTTGACGCGACCGACCCCGGCGGGTACCCGAAGTGAGCATGCGCGGGCTCTACGCCATCGTCGACCACACGAGTACGCTCGCGCGAGGCCTCGATCCTCTCATGCTGGCGGACGCCCTCCTCATCGCTCGACCCACGGCGTTGCAGCTACGTGCCAAGGACGCCCCGGACGACGTCGTGCTCCACCTCTTGCGCGCACTCGCGCCGAAGTGTCGGCGTGCGGGAGTGCTGCTCGTGGCCAACGATCGGGCGGACCTCGCGTTGCGCGCCGAGTGCGACATGGTCCACATCGGGCAGACCGACAACAGCGCTGCCGAGGTTCGCGCGATCGCTCCGAGCTTGCCGTTCGGGATCTCGACGCACGATGAACCTCAGCTGCGCGGCGCGGTCTCTGATGCTCCTCACTATATAGCGTTCGGACCGATCTTCACGACGAGCACCAAGACGCACGCGGACCCCGCGGTGGGTTTGGCAGCCCTAGAGTCCGCCGCGCTCGCATGCAAGAAAATCCCACTCGTCGCCATCGGCGGCCTCACGCTCGATCGCGCGCAAGAGGTCTCGCGAATCGCGGATATGGCCGCTGTCATCGGGGACCTCATGCCGCCTCGACACCTCGAGCAAGACGCCGCGTACGATTGGGTCGTCGATCGCGCACGGGCTTTTCAGGCGCTCTTCGAGGCCGCACGATGAGCTTGTTGTTGACCGGCGCGCTCGTCGCCACCGGCGTGTTGGTCGGTCGGTTCGCCGCGCGGGCCGCAGGCAAGAAACGAGATCCGAGCGCGTCGCCTCCGAACGCGAATCAGAAAGAGTCCGACGAGCCCGAGAATCCGAGGAAGCGAGATGCGGTGAAGAAGACGGAGAAGGCCGCTGGCGTCGACTGGTCTTCGTTCCCCTGCAAGCTCGGCGACGTCGTGCTCCGTGCCGGGGGAGACGAGGCGTGGCTCGCGGGCGCGCTCGTGTTCTCCGAGGACCTCCCCGTCGCGGCGCTCTTCATCGCCCCCGACGTAGGCGGCGATCGCGGGCTCTTCGTGCGACCGAGCCCCGCGTCGATGATCTGGCTTGCGCCGCTCGGACCTGACGAGGTGAAGCTCACGGGCGAGCCTCCGAGCGTCCTTGAGCAGGGCGGGGAGCGCTTCGAGCGCACGCGCCGACTGCCGTTGCGTTGCGAGCGCGTCGGGAGCGGCGCGCCAGACGTCGGAGACTCGGTAATAGTTGCAGAATACACGAGCGCGGCGGGCGAGACATTGCTCGTGCTCGCGACCTCGTTAGTCTCGTCGGGCGGAGGGGCCACGCGCGCGTGGCGCGGCCAGAAGCTCGAAGAAGGCACGTACGACGTGCTTCCGAGTGGCGACTAGGGCGTGTCCCCATATCGTGAGACAAGAGCGCCTTCTCGAACATGAGGACACGCGCCTAGGCGCTTCGCATTCGCAAGACCATCGACTCGATGGCGAGCTGCGTCGAGGCGTTGCGATCCAGATCCGAGAGTGCGCGCATCACGCACCGGTATTGTTTGGCGGTCCGCAGCGCGTCGGGTCCGGCGCTTCGGCCCTTCGAAGCGAGGTGTGCGGCGAGCGCGAGAAGCCGCTCCTCGAGGCCGTCCTTGGTCTGTTTCGCCTCCGCAGCCAAGTCCATGCCCGGCCCGATGTGAGGCGCGTCCACCGCACCCATCGCGCGCTCGACGAACGCGTCTCGCGCTTGCGCCGCAGCGGGATCGTTCAAGGCCAAGAGCGCGGACGCACTGCCGCCGGCCAACACGGCGAGCGATCGCGCGTGCTCCTTCTCCATCCCACTGCGCTCTCCGATGGTCGCGACGACATCGTCTGGGAGGTAGCCGAACCGAACTCGTTGCGTGCGCGATCGAACGGTAGAGAGCAACGAGCCGGGCCGGGACGTGACGAGGATGAAGTAGCTGTTCCTCGTTGGCTCCTCGAGCGTTTTCAGCAGTGCGTTCGCAGCTGGCGTGGAGAGCTCGTCCGCGCGGCGCACCACGTACACGCGAGCTCGCCCTTCGTGAGGCGCGAAGGCCGCGCGCGCTAGCACCAGCGTGCGGATCTGATCGATCGAGATGTCCTGAGTCTCTTGAGTTCGTCGGCCGATCATCGCCGGATCGTACGCGCCGCGCTCGATGACGATGACGTCCGGGTGTGTCGGCCTGCCTGTCTCGGCCCTCGGCCCCGCCTTGCTGCACGCAGCGCACTCTCCGCACGCACGCGCCTCGGTCGGCCTGCGCCGCTCGCAGACGAGTGCCTGCGCGAGACCGAACGCGGCGAGCTCTTTGCCGACTCCATCGGGCCCATCGAACAACAGCGCGTGGTGCACACGCCCCGACGCGATCGCGCGCTCGATGGTGTCCTTCGCAGTCGATTGAGCCATCAAGCGTTCGAGGAGCGCGACCACGGGACGGAGTTACCTCCGCCGCGCCCGGCGATCAACCGCTGGCGGCTTACCGGAGAGAAGTGAACAAAAAGATCCGAAGGTCAGGAAGGGTTTGGGGCATTCCGTCCTCCACTGATCTTCGGATTGTCAGCATGCTTACAAACCGACTGGACCTGCACGCAAACCTGGGAGGACCCCAGGTCGCCTCAATCCATCCCTTTTTGATCTTCCCGAACTTTTTGTGACCTCTAACGGATGGCGGTCAGCTGTCGTCGTCGTCGTCGGTCTCGGGAGGAGGTGCCTCACCGCGGGCGATCGCTGCGGCGGCGCGCTCTCGCGCGAACATGCGGTTCAGCGTGCGTCGATCGATGCCGAGCAGCTCGGCCGCTCGCGTCTTGTTCCCTCCGGTTCGGGAGAGCACTCGGTCGATGTAGCGGCGCTCGAGCACCCCGAGCGTGGGCCAGTCGTCGCTCAGCGAGCCCTGCGCGTTGCTCGCGGTCGCAAGGGTCCAGGTCTGCGTCATCTCTTTGGGCAGATCCGCCGCGGTGATCACGCCCTCGCGCGCGAGCAGCATCGCGCGCTCTACGAGGTGGCTCATCTCGCGCACGTTGCCGGGGAACGAGTACGCCTCGAGCGCCTCCAGCACCTCCGGCGCGACGTTCGGCACCGGACGCTTCAGACGATCCGCGTGACGCGCGAGGAAGTGACGGAGCAACAGCGGGATATCCTGCTTGCGCTCGCGGAGCGGCGGGACGCGCACGGTGACGACTTGGAGGCGAAAATACAGGTCCTCGCGGAAGCGCCCGCTCGCGACGTCCGTCTTGAGATCGCGGTTCGTCGCCGCGACGACGCGCACGTCGACCTTCACGGTCTCGGACGATCCCACGCGGCGAATCTCACCCTCTTGGAGTACGCGGAGCAGCTGCACCTGCATCTTGGGCGTGATGTCACCCATCTCGTCGAGGAAGAGTGTGCCGCCCGTCGCCTCCTCGAAGACACCGCGCTTCAGTCCCACGGCGCCAGTGAAAGCACCGCGCTCGTGACCGAACAGCTCGCTCTCCAAGAGGGACTCGGGAAGCGCCGCGCAGTTCACCGCGACGAAAGGCTTGTTCACGCGCGGGCTCGTCGTGTGAATCTGGCGCGCGACGAGCTCCTTGCCCGTGCCGCTCTCGCCGATGATGAGCACTGTCGCGGTTGTGGGTGCGACGTGCGCGACGGTCTTGTAGAGATCGATCATCGCAGGAGCTGCGCCGACGATCTTCGTCTCGCCGGCCGCGATCTCGCGCGGGTCGCTCGGCGCCTGCACTTGCGCCGCGAGGACGCGTCGTGCAATGGCCTCGCCGACCATGCGCTTCAGCTCCGTCGGCTCGATCGGCTTGGGCAGGTAGTCGTACGCGCCGCGGCTCACCGCGCTCATCGCTCCCTCGATGTCCGCGTACGCAGTCATCAAGATCACCGGCATCTTCGGCGCGGCCTCTCGCACCCGGTTGAGCACGTCGTGCCCGCTCGTGTTCTTCGCGAGATGGATGTCGCTCAAGACGATGTCGAACGCCGCGAGCTTAGCGCCCGTGGGCAGATCGTCGGCGCAGTCGAGCACCTCCACCACGTAACCGTCCGTTCGGAGCACGCGCGCGAGCAATCCCGCGAGCATGTCGTCGTCCTCCAACAAGAGCACTTTTGCTTTGACGACAGCGGGGGCGGGCTGCGAGGGGCGTTCCATTTCGGTCATCATGTCGCGTCCTTTGGATTAGGAGAAGCGCTGAGGCGAACTGTCCCTCCGCGCGAGAAGCCGAAGGAGCGCACGCGGCTGTTTCGCCCCGTTTTCGCGCTTTCTCTGGCCATGTTGATTCCTAGAGCAAGCGACGTACCGCGGTCTCCGATCAGGTCAGGACCTTGTCCAGCGTGCGCGTGAGCTCGATCAAATCGATCAAGTCCTCGATGTAGTCCAGCTTGTCCGTCTCGATCCGCACGACCGGGGACAAGTCGTACCGATCGAACCAGCCCGCATAGAGGCGGTGGAGTCTCCTCAAGTACTCGTCGGGGATCGCCGACTCCATCGCGCGTCCACGTTTGCTGATCCTCGTGCGCGCCGTCTTCAGAGAGCACGTCAGCGCGATCAACACGTCCGGCGGCTTGAGCGCTCGGCGAATCCCTTCGTAGAGGCGCAGGTACACGTCCCAGTCGCGCTTTGCCATGTGACCCTGGCGATGGAGGTTCTTCGCGAAGATCTCCGCGTCCTCGTAGATCGTGCGATCGATGACGGCGGAGTGCTCACATGCCTCCAGCCGCTGGTGCAGCTCCAGCTTGTGCGCCAAGAAGAAAGCCTGCGACTGGAATGCCCACCGCGACATGTCGCCGTAGAAGTCTGCGAGGTACGGGTTCTGCTCGTTGGGTTCGTAGAAGGGAATGAGGTCGTAGCGCTTGACCAACCAAGCCACGAGCGAGGTCTTCCCCGCGCCGATGGTGCCAGCGACCGCGACGCGCCGCCGCTGTGTCATCCGCGCGCTCCGGCGAGCATCACGCGTGCGAGCGTGCGTAGAGAAGGCGCGGCCTCGTGCGCCAGCAGCGCGCGCCCTAGTGTGTGTGCGGTGCGGTGGTCCGAGAAGTACGCTGGCTTTGCGAGCGGTCGGAACGGCGCGTGAACGACCGATTTGCGAGGGTGATCGAAGAGCATCGAGTTGTGCACGACGCCCACACCGCTCTGGATGTCCTCGGGCGCGTGACCCGGATACGCACCCCAAGTCATCGACCCGAGCGCGTACCCCATACCGGCCCAAGCGTTGACGCCGATGCACCCGTAGCGAAGCTCGGTGATCGCGCGATCGATCTCCGGCTCGAACGACTCCATCGTCGACGGGTGCGCGAGCATCATGCACGACAGCGTCCCCCAACAATCCTCGTTCGCGAACCTCACTGCGCGCGTGAGGAACTCCGCGGGCTCGTTCGCTTCGAGCGAAGTCGTGGCGAGCACCCCGCAGAAGGCCTCGCTCGTGAGTGCGTACTCGCCGTGCTTGGGAGCTACGTCGGGCACGAGCGTCCACGGCACGACGTTCTCACCCGTAGGACCCACCGGATCGGCCTGCGGGTAATGTTCCAAGAACGCGCGAAAGCGGTCCTGCGCCCCAGGATAATAGGCTCTCCGTGGAGGTGTCTTGGCGAGCGCTTGCTCTAGCTCGGTCAAGAATGCTTGCCGCTGCACCCAACCCTTGGCCACAACCACGACCTTCGCGGCGTTGCAGTTGAAGCTGCCGTTGTTCGCGACCATCGCGGCGACGTGTTTCGCTTGAAACGATAGGTCCGCCTTCGACCACGGGCCAGGCACGACGAGCACGGGGGTCACGCAGCCGAGCTCGGCGGTGAACGGGCGAGTATTCTTTCGATCGCCCTGCTTCTTCCGGCGCGCGCGCTCCTCCGGGTCGGCTCCCCAGACTACGGCGTCGTACGTGCGATCGGAGCCGGTGACGTGGAGTGTGTCGCAGAGCGCGTGCTCGCACAAAATCGCGCCCTCGTTGGCGCCGCCGTAAGCGACCGCGAGATACCCCGCCGAGATCAGCGGGGCGAACGCGCGCTCGAGGAGAGGCCCGACGTACTCGTTCACCGGGTTGACCTTCACGAGCACGACCTCGTCCTCGGCGAAGAGCTTGTAGAGAGCGTCCATGAACGGGATCGAGGAGACGTTTCCAGCGCCGAGCACCACGCACACGGCGCCGGTCGTGCGCTTCGGTCCGCGATATATGCGTCCCTGCGTCGGCGGCTTTCCCGGCTCTATCCAGACCTCCGCGCGGTGCCCCGCGAACAGCGCGCCTTCGTAGGCACCGGACGCGAGCACGTCGGCGATGATGGCACCGCTCGTGTGTTTGCGGAGGCGAGTCGGCATCGGCGCGCCGCCGCTCTCGAGCGCGGTGACGAGCAGCCGCAGGTTCCGCATCGTCACGACGGGCCCGCCGAACCACTCTTCCCCCGAGCTAGGGCCCTTGGGGTCCAGACCCTTGATGGCGCAACCATCGAGCACCCAGCGCTCGGCGACGTCGGTGATTCCCTTCATGCACGCCCGGAGCAGCGTCAAGCGCTCGGGCACGCCAACGGCGAGCCAGTCCGACTTCTTCTTGGAGAGCCCTTCGAGGAGGGCGTCGAGGTCCGTCCTGGCGGTGGTGCGCATGCCGTTGAACTCTACACAACTCGGGCGCCGCGGGGTCGAAGAGGCTTCATGCGGGAGCCCCATCAAGGTCGCTACGAGCTTCGTGCACGCATCGGCCGCGGTGGCATGGGGGACGTGTGGCGGGCCTTCGACCACGAACTACGCCGCGACGTGTGCATCAAGCGCCTCGCCATGGACCTGAATCCTCGGACGATACGAGAGCTCCACGAAGAGGCGAGGCTGCTCGCGCGCCTGCGCCACGCGAACGTCGTGTCGCTGTTGGACGTCATCCTTGACGAGCGAGGCGCACCGGCGCTCGTGCTGGAGCTCATCGACGGCGCCGACCTGAAGACGCTCTGCGCCACGGCTCCGGTCGGCTCACACCACGGATTTCTGCCGGATCGCGTGGCCGTGCACTGCGCCTGCGCCATCCTTTCGGCGCTCGCGGCGGTTCAGCGCGCGGTCCCTGGGCTCGTTCACCGCGACGTGACCCCGCACAACGTCCTCGTTTCAAAGGAAGGCGAGGTGAAGCTCGCGGACTTCGGAATCGCGTTGGCCACGGGTCGCGAGCGCCTCTCGGCCCCGCTCACCGTGCGCGGAAAGCTCGGGTACATGGCACCCGAACAAGCGCGGGGCGAGGCCCTCGACCCACGCGCCGATCTGTTCGCCGTGGGTGTCGTGCTCTACGAGCTGTTGGCGAAGAAGCGACCGTGGGGCGCGCGCCCCGGCATGAACGAGCTGCGCCGCATCGAGCGCGGCGTGATGACACCGATCGATCAGGTCCGCCCGATGAAGCGGGAGCTCGTCGCGCCCCTCGAGAGGCTGCTCGCGCACGATCTTGAGAAACGCTTCGTTTCAGCCGAAGCAGCGCTGCGCGCTCTCGCGCCGTTCGGGTCGAGTGACCTCGAAATGTTGCGGCTCGCCGACATCTCGCGCACCACGAAATGCAAGCTCCCACTCCATCTCGCGAAGGCCTCGCGAAAGGACGCTAACGAGCCGC
>JAYVYD010000053.1:0-7697 GCA_043784605.1 Myxococcales bacterium
AGCTACGCGGACTCGGGCAGCGTCTTGAACAGCGCGCGCCAAAGCTCGTCGCGGCCGTCGCCGGTGATCGCGGAGAAGCCGATGACTCGCACGCCGCACGCCTTCTGGATCTCGGCCATCGCGGGCTTGCGCTTGGAGAGCGCGAACTTGTCGAGCTTGGTCGCAACGAGCAGGATGGGCTTGTCGGGGCGTGCGCCCTTCCAGAACTCGACGAGCTGTCGATCGTCGTCCTCGGGCCCGCGACGGATGTCGATCAACAGCACGAGCGCGCAGAGACTGTCCCGCTTCTCGAGGTACGCCTCGATGAGCGTCCCCCAGCCGATGCGCTCGGTCTTGCTTCGCACGGCGTAGCCATAGCCGGGGAGATCCACGACGAAGAGCTCGGCCGTGGGCGCGCTCGTCTTGATCTTGAACATGTTGATCTGGCGCGTGGCGCCCGGCGCTTTGCTGGTGCGCACGAGGTTCTTTCGATCCAAGAGAGCGTTCAGAAGGCTCGATTTGCCGACGTTCGAGCGTCCCCCGAACGCGATCTCCGGCAGCGTCGACGGCGGCAGCTGCCCCTTCAACGCCGCGGCAAACGTGAACTCCGCGCTGTGAATGACTGGAGGCGCGGCAAGTGGCATGGCGTGCTGTCTATCACGGAGCCCGCGTGCGACCCAATCTGCGCCTGACTCCGCCGAGGATGTGGTCGAGCTCTTCCGAGCGCGCGCCCCACGCGGCGACGAAGAAGACGGCCGAGAACACGCCTCCGGCGACGAGACCGCGAGCGAGCGGCGCGTCGAGGAGTCTCGCCAACGCCCAGGCGCACGCGCCCGCGATCGCGGACGCCAACACGGTGCGCATCACGGAGCTGACGAGCTCGCGCGCGCGGATCGTGCCGAGACGCATCTTCAACCCGACGAATAAGAGCACCATCTGCACGAACGACGAGCCCGCGACCGCGGCGCTGATCCCCGCGTGCCCCATCGGTCCTTTCAAGACAACGGCGAGCGCGATCAACACGAGCAGGTCGATGGCGCTGACGATGACGGGCGTGCGTGTATCACCGAGCGCGTGGAATACGGGGACGAGCTGCCGCACGGCCGCGAGGGTCCAGATGGCGCCTCCCTGCCAGACGAGCGAGCGCGCGGTCTCCATCGACGCTTGCGCGTCGAACTGGCCACGCTGAAAGAGCATCGCGACGAGCGGCTCGCCGAGCGTGGCGAGCGCCACGGACGCGGGGATCGCGACGAACAGGCCTAGCTTCATGCCGTGCGCGTAGGTCTTCGCGAGCTCTTCACGGTCGCCCTTGGCGGCCAGCGTCGCGAGAGACGGTAACGCTGCCGTGGAGATGGCCATGACGAAGATGCCTTGCGGGAATTCACAGAGGCGCTGCGCCCAAGAAAAATAGCTCTGCGACCCTGTCCCGAGCTCGGAGAGGAATCGACGACAGACCACGAGGTCAATGTAATATACACCGATGCCGAACGTCATCGGCACAAGGCGGCGCATGACCTCGCGTACGCCGGGGTCGCGTAGATCCAACACTGGACGCCTCAAGTATCCGATCTTCCGGAGCGCTGGCCACTGAGCGATGACCTGAAGTGCGCCGCCGAATAGCGCGCCGATCCCGATCGCGTAGACGCGATCGTATCCCGCGGCCTCTAGCCGGCCCGGCAGCGTGAACGCCGCGATCAAGAACGCGACGTTGAGCAGCATCGGCGCGAACGACGCGACCGCGAACTTGCGGTGGGTGTGGAGCGCGGCCATGCCCAGCGCCGCAGTGCCCATGAAGAAGATGTATGGGAAGACCAGTCGCGTCATTGTGGCGGTGCGCTCGAACTCACCAGGTCGCGAGTGGTAGCCACCCGCGAAGAGCTCCGTCACCGGACGCGCGAAGATCATCCCGAGCGCGGTGACGGCGACGAGCGCGAGCAACGAGGCCGCACGAACGCGCGCGAAGAAGGCCTGAGCGTTCTCTTCACCGTCCTTGGCGAGGCGCTCGCTCAACACTGGCACGACTGCGCTCGAGACAGCGCCTTCGCCGAGGAGTTGGCGGAGCGCGTTGGGGATAGTGAACGCAGCGAAGAACGCGTCCATCTCGTCACGCGTAAAAATGGCCGCGAGCGCCATGTCGCGCCCGAGCCCCAGCAAGCGAGACGCGAGCGTGCCGAGCCCGACGATCCCGGCGCGTCCGGCGAGCTTACTCCGCTCCTTCTGGCCCTCGGTCTGGGGAGCGAGCGGGTCGCTCTTCTCCTCGGTCATCGCGGGAGCGGCTCGCGCGTCGCGGCGACACTGTCGGGCGAGCACTCGGCACACTGGCAGATCGAGCGCAGGTACTTGTACGAGTAGAGCCCGCTCTCATGACCGTCGAACCACTTGAGCGAGAGAGCGTAGTTGCCGACCGTCCCGATGTCTTCGAGCTCCAGCGCAATGCCGTCCTCGTGCGCGATGAACGCGATGGTCCCCGAGTGCCCCTGGCAGCCGGCGCATGGGCAATAGCCGCGGAGGATCTCGTGCGGGTAGACCGACTTGTGCCCGTCGGCCCAGTCGATCTCGCTCACACGAGTGCCGCGCGGAGAGCGCACGGCCCGACACTTGTACTTTGCATCCATCTTTGCCGTTAACGTTTGAGGAGCCGTTTGGCTTCGGCAAGATCGACCAGACCCGTTGTCGCTCCTACCGCTGAAATGGCCTTCTTGCCTAGCAAATGACCGACCGTGAGCGCGGAGACGAACACCTGCGGGCTCTTCCACGCGCGTGTGCCCGGAGTGGCTCGGTGCGTGAGGAGCACCGCGAGCGCCCCCGCCAAGAAGGCATCTCCGGCGCCTGTCGCGTCCACGCACCTCGCCAAAGGGGTACGCGCCTCTACATCGCCGTGCGGGCCGATGGCGCGCGCAGAGAGCGCTCCGCCGGTGAGCAGAAGCGTGGCTCTCGGCGCCTTCGCGCGGAGCCAGCGCAGGCCGCCGACTGCCTCCAGATCCGCGGCCGAGGCCTTTACGAGATCTGCGTGCGCGACGAGCTCGGCGATGTTCGCGCGCATCGTGCTCGCGCTCTTCCACAGATGCGCCCGCACGTTCAAGTCCACGGCGACGTGCGCTCGGCCTTTGCGTGCAGTCTGCACGAGCTTGTGCGTGGCCCCTTTGAGGCCCGCTTCCACGAGCGTGCTCGTGCCGAAGAGCATCCACTTGGCCTTGCCCATCGCCGGCGTGATGTCTTTGGCGCGTGGCGCCATGTCCGCGGTGCGATCTCGATAGAAGAGGAAATTCGGCTCGCCGCGAGCGTCCCGCGTAATGAACGTGAGCCCCGTGCGCGCCGGGTAGCGAAGTACGAAGCGAGTGTCGACGTGCTCGCGTTCGAGGTGCATGACCATTGCGTCGCCGAACGCATCTCTTCCGACGCCGCCGATCACCGCGGCCTTCTTACCGAGGCGAGAGAGTGCGACCGCGAAGTTCGCGGGGGCGCCGCCCAGCATGCGATGGAGCTCGGCGCCGATCGGCTCGCCCCGCTGACGGCTCTTCGGGTTCTCGTAGATGTCCCAGAGGATCTCACCGAAGCTGACGACGTCCGGGCTCATCACTTGGTCCCTTCGTACTCTGCGTGAGCCGCCATCGCACGATCTACGATCGTCAACAGTTGTGCGGCAAGCTTGGTGTCGAACGCCTCCCCTCGCTGCGCGGAGCGGGCTGCCTGCCTCAACTCGGCGGAGACGATGAGCGAGGCGCCGCCACACTCGCGACAAATGAGGCCTCCACGCGCCAGGTCGAGCGTTCCGGAGCGCGCGTCTGGACAGGCCTTGCCGCAGCGCACGCAGCGCTCGAAGTCCATCGAGTAGCCCACGTCGGAGAGCAGGCGCAGGCCGACGCCCGCGAGCATGTACGTCGTGTCGACGGGGACGGGTCTGTCGAGCTCGTCGAGCAACACGGTCAGCGTGAACCAAGCCGCGGGCTCGACGGTACGCGGCGGGCACAAATGACGTACCCAGCGGAGCGCCATGCCCGCAGCGTCCATCGCCTCGAGTGATGCGGCCAAGGTGGCGCGCACGCGAACGACACGCGACTCGCGGAGGACGCCTAGATCTCCACGACGATCCTCGTAGCGTGCCTCGATCGCGTGAAATGGCTCCAAAGCCCCACCGAATCGCTTGTTGCCGCTTCGGGCGCCGCGCACGATGACGCTGACCTTGCCCTCGAGCTCGGTGAAGAGCGTGGCGATCACGTCGGACTCTCCGTACTCGACCGCGCGGAGCAACAGCGCTGCAGACACCTTCGCCGCGCGCACGCTCGCGAAGGCGCGCACCGACATCAGCCGAGCGTTTGCGTCGATGGGGTGTTCAGTGACAGCTCTGCGGGCATGTCGTGACCGCGAGGCTTGAGCACGATCGAGAGCGCGAGCGTGAAGAGGATCAAGAGCAGCACGAACGCGATTGCTACGCCGAATCGCCGGCCGCCCTCGCGCGCCGCGTGAACGGGAGACGACATGGGCAGAGGAGTCGCGAACGCGACACGGCGGCTCGCGGTATGCCGTGCGAGCACTTCTGCGCCGAGTACACCGACGGCTTGCGCGTAGGCCTTCAAGAAGCCACGAACGAACACCTCGCCAGGGAGATCGTCGAAGCGGTCCGCCTCGAGCGACTCGATGGTGTGCGCGGGGATGCGCGTGACCCGAGAGACCTCGGCCACGCTCATCTGCTTGAACTCGCGGCTGCGCCTCAAAAATGCGCCGATCGATTCCATCACGTGGGGCTTCTCCATCTCGTACTCATCCGTGCGCTGCAGCTTGTGCGCAGCCGGCTTTCGTCATCGATTGTATGCACGCCTTGCCCGAAGCCGTCTGGTCGGAGATTTCGCGGCAACGCGTGAGATCTTGGCAGGCAACGTCTCTCTTGTTTTGCTTGAGCCGGACTTCGCCGCGCGCTTGCCACGCGTCTTGGAGCGCTTGGCAATCGGGGCTCTCGACCTGAACCGCCTGCGTGAAGCTCTGCTCGGCTTGCCCGAGATCGCCTTTTTTGTCGTATGCAACTCCGAGGCGGTAGTAGCCAACGCAGAATTTGGGCTGAGTTACCGCGTTCTTGAGCGAAGCGATGCCCTGGTCGATCGAGCCATCCTGCACCTGCGCCCAACCTAGGTTGCCCCACGCGAGGTAGCTCGCGGTGTAGGACGGGTCTTTGACGAGAGGCTGCAGCACTTCGATCGCGTCCTTGTACTTGTTCTCGAGGATCAGCACGTTACCGAGGAGATTCTTGGCGTCACGGAAAGCGTCGTCTTGCGAGATGGCTTTGCGCGCGTATTGCTCGGCCTTAGCGAGCTTGCAATCGGACGCCGTGAGACCCTCATTGCCCGCGCAGAACGCGAGGAACAGCTCCGAAGTGAAGTAGAGGGCTTTCGCGTTCGAGTCGTCCAGGTCAACGGCCTTCAGAGCGTGGTCCAGCGCGGCGCGCTGCTCGCCTTTGTAGAAGTAGTCGCGGGCAAGGTCATATTCGGCTTCTGCTTGACGCTCTGGGCTCTGCGCTGAGGGTCCCGTGTGTCCGCAGGCCGATAATGCCGCGACGAGTGCCCCCAAGAGCGCCAAGCCAGTCCCTACGCGCGTGATGGTCATGGAAGATGAAGAGGCCTCGATTGCTGACAACGGGCACTTCTACCCAGCCAGAAAGCGGACGTCAATGCACAAGGACCCAGGCGACTGCTCGCGCGTTCAGGCGCCCGCGTCCCCTTGCAGTTCATCTTTGGTAGCCAGCAGCGTGTACAGGCGTCGCATCGCGTCCAGGTCGGGGACCTCGATCTTCTCACCGACGATGCGCAGGTAGCCCTGCTCGCGCAGACGCTGAACCGTCCGCTTCACGGACTCAACGTCGAGACCGACACGACTCGCGAGCTCGACGGGCGACACGTTGAGCTCGACCCCTGCCCCTACGGGCTGCGGATCGATCCTGTGCGCGAGCTTCAACAGGCTGCTCACTACCTTGTACTGGCCGTCGCGAAGCATAAGGATTTCAATCTGATCCTCTGCGTCTCTGACGCGCACGATCAGCTGCTCCATCACCCTTACCGCAATGGTCGGATGGTGACTCAGAAGTGAGCGAGACGTCTCACGATCCAGCGCGAGCGCGAGGCCGTCCGTGAGCGCGACTGCGGACGAGCTCCGCGCGGCGGCGTCGAGCAGGGCGGACTCTCCGAAGAGCTCTCCGGGGCGCAACACCATCAAGCTGCGATCGATCGAGCGCACGCGCTTCACCAGCCGCACGCGCCCCTCCTGCAGCAAGAACGCGTGTGTCGCCGGCTCCCCCTCGCGGAAGATGGTCTCGCCCGCCGTGAACTGGCGCCCGTAGCGCGCGTTGAGCTTGGCTCGCTCCGCTTCGAGCTTGGCTCGCTCCGCGTCGGCGATGTCCTCTGTCTCCACCATGCTCGGTGGATGCTACCTCAGCACGATCAATCGAGGGAGCCCTTGGTCGACGGGATGCCGGACACGCGCGGATCGATGCGCGTAGCGGCCGCGAGCGCCTTCGCGAACGCCTTGAACGAGATCTCTACGATGTGATGCAGGATGGTGCCGGCGTGCGAGACGACGTGGAGGTTGCACTGCGCGCCGCGCGCGAACCCCTCGAAGAAGACCTCGACGAGCTCGGTGTCGAAGTCGCCGATCTTGGTCTTCGGGAGCGGCACCTCCCAGACGAAGAACGTCCGACCCGAGAGATCGATCGCGCAGGTCGATCGCGCCTCGTCCATCGGCAGTGTCGCCCAGCCGTAACGCGCGATGCCTGACTTGTCACCGAGCGCCTTCAGCACGGTCTGACCGAGCACGATGCCGAGGTCCTCGGTCGTGTGGTGACCGTCGATCTGCACGTCGCCCGTCGCTTTGATCTCGAGATCGATCATCCCGTGCCGCGCGATCTGATCGAGCATGTGGCTCAAAAATGGCAGCGGCGTGTCGATTTTACTCACGCCTGTTCCGTCGAGGTCGAGCGCTATCGAGACGCCCGTCTCTTGGGTCGTGCGAGTCATCGTGGCCTTACGAGGCATCTCCCAAGTAAAGCACTCTCGACGTGATCAGCCCAATTAGACGCCACTGATTCACAGGAAGCTGGAAAGACGGCACGGACGACTCGCGAAATCCCAATAGACCTGTGTTCCTTGGGGTGGGTAACGTCAGTCTTCCCGACTTCCCGACCTCCCGTGAATTGTCGCCGCCTTCGGCGAACGACAACACCTGAGCGGTTTGGCTTCGCCAGCATCAAGTCTCGTCAGTGGGAACCTTGGTCCGGCGGGCACGTCTGCAGCACGGTCCCGTTGGCGTCGATGACATTGCGCAGATGGGCGCTGCATCCCAAGGCCTTCGTGGTGTCGGCGAAGGACGCCTCTGGAAACACGGGGACGACAACGTCCTGCTGGCCACCGTCTCCGCTCGCGTCTGGCCCATCGAACGGGTTGTTGGCGTCCGAGCCGCCACACGCGAATGCGACAGAGACCGAACCCAAGCCGACCATCGGAAGAGCAAGAAAGCGCATGTTCAAAGCATCGCGCGCCGCACGCCGTTTCGCTAGCGGCCTAGTCTAAGGCCTCCGGTCAATATTATCTTGCTATCTTGATCGCCGCATGATCTAGCGTATCTGTGCGGCGCGACACTGAGAGTGAGGAGGTCATTGTTGCAAAGTACGCAGCGATCTCGGGCGTCCTCGACGAGCGGTCGCGGCGAGTGTGGGCGGCGACGGAGTCCCGAGC
>JAYVYD010000054.1:0-14344 GCA_043784605.1 Myxococcales bacterium
TTAGAAATTCGTAGTTCGATAGTGACACCTCAATCGAGTCGCGCGCGCGAGCCGACGAGACAGAAGTCCTCCTTGGCGCCAGCCGAAAATGGTCAAGGCACCAATCTTCCCGTTACAAATCTCGCGCCATCAATACGAGAGTCGAATTCAGCCCAACTCGCGAGCGTCCGCACTGTCCATGGACACTGCCGCGCCTGTCCCCGGACATGGCGGCGGATTGTTAGTGCTTCGGCGTCTTACCCATCGTGAACACGAGCGCCCCGCCTTTGACGAGATCGGCGTGATGAATGATGGGCTGTGTGATCGGCGCGCCATTGAGTGTGATCGCCTGCACGTAGGGCTGATCGTCCGACACTCCGTCCGCGTCGATCGTGAGCTTGCCGCCGCTGAGGACGAGCTCCGCGTGCGACACCATCGGCGCGCCCAGCACGTACTGATCGCTGCCGGGGATTGGGTAGAAACCGAGCGCGCTGAACACGAGCCAGGCGCTCATGGTGCCGCCGTCGTCGTTGCCGGGCAGGCCGTCCGCGCCGGCGCCGTACACCTCGCGCTCGATCCACCGAAGCCACTTCTGCGTGAGGTCGGGGCGCCCGGCAAGCGCGAACAGATACGGCGAGTGGATGTCCGGCTCGTTGCCACCCCAATAGAACTTGCGCATCGCCGCGCGTGAGATCGCGCCAGGCGTGACCCAGTCCACCGCGTCGTAGTCGGCTTTGCCTTGGACGAAGAAGCTCTCGAGCTTGGCGACGAACGCGTCCTTTCCGCCAAGCGTCTTGATGAGCGCGTCGGAGTCGTACCAAGGGCCCCAGAGGCTGTGCCATGCGTTCGCCTCCGTGAAATCGCTCGAGGCGACCGAGGGATCACCGTGTGGCGTGGACCACGAGCCGTCGTCTGCTTTCGCCCATAAAAAGCCGCTCGTCGGCTCGTACAGCTTCTGCCAGCCGTGCATCCGAGCGCGCAGCGTGGTCGCGTCGTCCGAGTGGCCGAGCGCGTCGGCGAGGTTCGCGAGCGCGAAGTCGTCCTGTCCGTACTCGATCGTCCACGACACGCTGGCGCCGACGGTCCCGGGCACGTAGCCATCTTGCATGTACTTGATCGCCTGGTTCCGGCCGGCGCGACCTTTTGCGGGCTCGGTCGTGCCGAGCGCGGCGGCGCGCATGAGCTGATAGGCGCCCTCGGCGTCGAAGTCGCGCACACCTTTGACGTACGAGTCCGCGAGCTCGACCTCGGCGCTCGAGCCGATCATCGTGCCCGCTTCGCCCGTCGCGATTGGCCACTTCGGAAAGTATCCGGCTGCCTTCGCCATGGCGACGAGCGAGCGCGCCGAGTCCTTCGCTCGGTCGGGCGCGACGAGATCGTAGAGCGGGTGAAGCGTGCGGTAGGTGTCCCAGAGAGACATGTCCGAGACGTAGTGAAAGTCCGCCTTGCCGACCTTGCCGTCGAGCCCGACATAGCTCCCGTCGACGTCGCTCAGCACGGTGGGCATCAAGTACAAGTGATAGATCGCGGCGCTCAACATCGCCTGCGCCGAGGCGTCTCCGCCGGTGAATGCGATCGTCGAGAGGGCTTGTTTCCAGGCGTTCGAGGCGGTGGTGGACTCGTCATCGAACGCGAACGTCGGCATCTCGGCTGCCAGGTTCGCCTTCGCTTCGTCGGCGGATACGAGCGACACTCCGACCTGCAGCTCGACGGGGGAGGGATCCTTCTTGAGATCGAAATCGAGGTCGAAGCCGACCTTGGTCCCCGCCGCATGCGTGCCGGCTGCGGGCGCTTGCCCGTTGGACCACATCACGCTCCCGCTCCAGTCCTGCTTGGTGCGCATCGCGAAGTAGATCATCGATCCGCCGAAGCCGCGTGACATCTGGCCGACGCTCCGGAAGCTGCCGACGGCGGAGCGTGTGCTCGGATCGAGATCGACCGTGACGTCCTTGATCGTGCCGCTCTCGAGCTTGTGATCAAGATCGATGACGACGTGGCCCGCCGTCGAGGTCTTGTCGAACGTGTAACGGTGGTGAGCCGTGTGAGGGAGGGCTGCGATCGATACTTGGATATTGCCCCGTGACAGAGTGACGTCGTAGCGGCCAGGAACGGCCTTCTCCGTCGCCTTATCGAACTTGGACGCGTAGCCCGTGGCGGTGGTCCGAGACGCGTCGAAGGTGTCGACCGGCATCACGCCGAGCACGCCGTAGTCTTGCGCGCCCGTGCCATGCAGGTGCAGGTGCGAAAATCCCTGGAGGGTGTCGTCCTCGTACCAGTAGCCAGAGTAGTGGAGGAAGTTGATGGTGCCCCAACCGCCGGTCGTGTCTGGCCCTGCCTTGATCATGCCCTGCGGCGCGGCGGCCCCGACGAACGCGCTGCCGTACCCGTAACCGAAGCCACCCGTGCCGATGAAGAGCGGCGAGAGAGGGGGTGCCTGGGGTCGAGTGATTGACGAGTCATCCGATGTGAAGTCGGGCGGTTTTGCCGCGGTGGCGGTCGAGCACGCTGCGATGAGAGCGATGGATGCAGACGACCACGGGCGCATAGTGGCCAGCATACCTCAACCCAATCGGTCGACCTTGCGCAACTCCGGAAACAGGCCGGCCCACACTAGAACGACCAAGAGCGTGCCGACGCCGCCGACGACGACGGCACGCACCGGGTTCAGCCACGCGGCGGTGACGCCGGACTCGAACTCGCCGAGCTCGTTCGACGCGCCGACGAAGACGAGGTTGACCGCGGAGACGCGACCGCGCATCGCCTCCGGGGTCTCGAGCTGCACCAGGGTCTGCCGGACGGCGACCGAGACCATGTCAGTGGCGCCGACGATCATGAGCATCGCCATCGAGAGCACGAAGCTCTTGGAGAGTCCGAAGCCGATGGTCGCGAGTCCGTACAGGAACACGCACGCGAACATCCATGTTCCCGTGTTGCGTCGCAACGGGCGGAACGCGAGCACGATGGCGGTGAACGCGGCGCCCATCGCGGGTGCGCTGCGCAAGAGACCGAAGCCGAGCGACTTGACGTGGAGCGAGTCTGCGAACAATGGCAAGAGCGCGACGGCGCCGCCCAACAGGACTGCGAATAAATCGAGCGAAATCGAGCCCAAAATCAGCTTCTTTTGCCAGACGTAGCGGACACCCGCGAGCAGCGTCTTCCACGACGCGGCCTCGACGTCGCGCTTGATTGTCGGCTTCCTCATCGCGAGCACGAGCACCATCGCGACGGTGGAGAGCGCGGCGGTCGTGCCGTACACGCGAGAGGGACCGAGCGCGTAGAGCATGCCGCCGATCGCCGGACCGAGGATCGTGCAGCCTTGCCAAAACGTCGAGCTCCACGCGACCGCGTTTCCGAAGTCCTCCTTGCCAACGATGCTCGGCAAGAGCGCCTGACCCGCCGGACCCGCGAAGACGCGCGCGACGCCGAACAACAGGAGCATCGCGTAGATCGGCGCGACGCTCGTTCCGCCCGCGCGCGCGTTGAGCATGAGCGCGCCCGAGATGAGCGCGATCGAGCCGTGGCAAGCCGCGAGAACGAGTCGACGATCGAAGCGATCCGCCACATGACCCGCAACGAGCGAGAGCGCTAGGAATGGCAAGAACTGCATCAGGCCGACCATGCCGAGATCGAACGCATTGTGGGTGAGCGCGTTGACCTGCAGGCCCACCGCGACGCTCTGCATCTGGATGCCGAGAATCTGGGCGATGCGCGCAGACTGAAGGAGACGGTAGTCGCGGTGCCGGAAGGCGGCCCACGGAGACGCACGGTGCGGCGGCATCGAACGTTGGAGTTACTCTGCGTGGATCGACTTGTCACCTTGTCGCGAGCCGTGGCGGGCGGTTGCCAGATTGATCCGTGTGCGAGCGCGGACCCTGCGCCTCCGCGAGAAACGTCGGTGGATCGTGCCTGGCACTGTGCTTGCGATGGGCGCATGCATGCAGCTCACTCCCTATCGGCGCGCAGCGCCTCGCGTGGATTTACCCCGACAACATGCGTCCTGCACGGACGACTCTGCTCCGCATCCGTGCGATCTCGCCGAACCGCGCGCGCTCTTCGCGCACCCACGCTGGCGTTGGGTGTGGCTAGGGCTCAGCGCGTTCGGCGCCTCGGCCATCACGGCGATTGCGCTCTCGACGGTCATGCCGAGCGGCAACATCGACCTCGGTGAGCGCGCACTGCGAAAGCGACCGATCGTAGCGCAGCTCAGACGTCCCACGCGGTCAGCATCGTTGTTGGTCGGTGCGGTCCATGACCCGGCTTCGCTCTTTGCGTACGCACAGGAAGCCAAGCGCGAAGGGAACGACATCACATTGGTAGATGCGTGGGTGTCCGCCCAATCGATGCCACGGCGCGCGACGACCTTCGAGGACGCTCTCGGCATCTCGTCGATGGATGTCGTGATGAGCGTCGACGGCTTCGCGACGACCGAGCTCACGCTCGCGGGCGATGACTACAGGCGCCACATCGTCGAGCTCCGCCGCGACGGCAGGATCGTCGTCATCTCCGTGCGTGAGAGCGGATGATCAGATGCAAGTGCCGTTGACGCACTTTTTTTGCTTGCTGCACTGAGCGCAAGCCTGACCGTTGCCGCCACACGCCTGCACGATCACACCCATCACGCACGTGTTGCCGTTCGTGTCGCAGCAGCCACCGTTGCAGAGCTGCTGTTGCGAGCAAGCCGTCACGCACCCACCGGTTGTCGTGTCGCACGCCATGTTGGCCGGGCAGTCCGTCGGTACGAGGCAGCCCGCGTCGGCAGCGTCCACCACGCTCGATGCGTCACTCGCGTCTGTTCCGCTCGCGTCTTTTCCGCCTGACGAGTCAGCGACGCTGCTGTCCTTGGTGCTCGTGTCGGGCTTGCTGCCCGTGTCCGCACTCGAACTCGTGTCGTTGGCGCTCGAGTCCGGCACGCCGGTCGTCGTCGAGTCGTCGCCGCCACACGCGACGAGTGAAGAGACACAGCCCGCGAGAACCAAGGGAAGAATGTAAGAATGCATGGGTGCACTCTACATCAAACTTCAGTCGGCGCGATAGGCGATCTCCGGCGGCGCCTTGAAGAACGCGTTTCGCTCGGGGTCGTTGTACGTCCTGTAGTCGGGAGTCCAGGGCGCGAAGGTCATCATGCCGTTCTCGTCGACGTTGATGGTCAACGCCTTCGGTACGACAGTGCGGTAGCTCGAGCCGCCCGGCAGGTCTTCGTTGTCGCTTCCGCCCGAGGAGAAGAGCGTGAAGAGCTGCGCCTGCGGATCGTCGTACACGCGCACGAACCCGTCGTTGGTCTTCTCGTGCCCGCGGACGAGCGCGTTACATCCCACGCGTTGCATGAACGCCTTGAACTGCATCTTGCCGAACGCGAAGCGCGCGCTCTTGTCCTGCAAGTCAGCCGGGATCACGTCCGCGGTGGATGGGTCGCTCCACATCATCTGAAAGCGCATGTCGGAGTCGTTCAACGAAGACAAGTCGACGTAGCGCTCCTTGAGAAGCCGATCGCGCGGGATGCCGCCGTGCACGAACATCGTGCGATTGAAGAAGAGCACGTTGGGCATCTGCTCGAACACGGACTGGTAGTGGCGAAACACGTCGATCGGGAGGTGCGGCTTCAGCGTATTGATCGCCTCCGCCGGCTTCACTCCGCCGTACATGTTGCCTTTGTACTCTACGTAGTATTCGTGGTTGCCGCGCAGTACGTAGACGAACTCGGGCGCGGTAGCGAAGAGCTGCAAGACGGTGCGCAGCACGCCGTTGAGCGAGAACATCCCGCGATCGATGTAGTCGCCCAATAAAATGAGCTTCGGCTCCGGGTTGTTCTTGGGGTCGCGGCGGAACGCGTCCACGCGATCGAAGAACCTCGACTGCATGAGCGTCGCCTTCAAGATGCTGTAGCAACCGTGCAAGTCACCGAGCACGGTGAGCTCGTACTTGTGACCGGGCAGGGTGGGCACGACGTAGATGTGGCCGTCCAAGAAGGGCGCTTGGCCGGCGAAGTCGGTCACGTTCTTGTGTCCGTTGAGCTTGCCGTTGCCGATCTTCCGCTGCTCGTCCCACATCTCTACGACGCGATCGAGGAGCTGGCGGTCGCCCTGGATCTGCTTGGAGATACGCCCCGGATCGGCGGAGTAGTGAAACTCGGTGGGCGCGAAGAACGGGTGGTCTTGCCCGCTCGTCGGCAGCTCGAGGGTGTCTGCGAGCTGCACGCCTGCGCCGCCATCGTCGGCGTCCTCCTCGAGATCGACGCCCTCCGCGTTGTTGAGCAGGTTGCCGATCTCCGCGCGGAACTGCGCCTCGGCGGGGTGGACCTCGCCGTCTGCCATGATGAGATCGTCGATGGTCTCCATGAGCTGCTCTTGGCCGCCGCGATCGAAGCTCTGGAAGATCTCGAAGCAGCGCACCTTGAGCTTGCTGTGCACGAACGCGGTCTGGTCCTCTTTGTCGGCGACGGACTCCGTGAAGAGGTCCTTGACGGACTGGTCGATGCCCTCGAACACCTCGTGAAAATGCGCGGTGAATTTGCCGACGACCTCCGCCTTCATCTTCTCGTCTGCCCCCTGCATCGCGCCGTCCGCGCGCGTCTTGACGAGCTTGGCGATGTAGTCCCGAACGAACGCCTTCTCCTTCTGGTCGAAGTCGCCGTCGATGTACCCGAACGTCACCAGGTAAAAGATGATGGCGTGCATCTGCTGCTCGGCCCGGTTCGGATCGTCACTAAAGGTCAGCATAGCGACCGAGTCTATCAGTGCTACATCCAAGCCTCCATGGCCCTCAACGAATCCACCCGCGCGCAAATCGACGAGCTTTTGAGCAAGAACCACGTGGTGCTCTTCATGAAGGGCACGCGGCATTTCCCGCAGTGCGGCTTCTCGGCATCGCTCGTTGGCGTCATCGCCCAGTACGTGCCGAAGTTCGAGACCGTCAACGTGTTGGCCGCGCCGGAGCTGCGTGAGGGCATCAAGGAGTACAGCAACTGGCCGACCATTCCGCAGCTGTACATCGGCGGGAAATTCGTCGGTGGCTCGGACATCGTCAAGGAGATGCACGACTCCGGCGAGCTCGCGTCGATGCTCGGCGTTTCGAAGGCCGCCCCAAAAGAGGCGAAGGCACCCGCACTCACCATCACGCCCGGCGCCGCCGCGGCGATCAAGGCGGCGTCGAAGGAGGCGGGCGGAGATCCGCTGCGGGTCGAGGTCAGCCCTCGCTTCGAGGTGGACCTCTACTTCGATAGCAAGACGGACGCGGACTTCGTCGTCGAGACGAGCGGTGTCACTGTGTTGGTGGCGAAATCAGGCGCCGCGCGCGCAGAGGGTGTGTCGATCGATTACGTGCAAGATGCAGGGTTTCGCGTGGACAACCCGAACGCGCCGCCGAAGGTGAAGTCCATGACGGCCGCCGAGCTGAAGCGCGCGCTCGACGCAGGTGAGAAATTCCTCCTCTTGGATGTCCGCACGGACGCGGAGATCAAGACCGCGAAGATCGCCGGCTCACGTCCGATCGATAGCGACGTCGAGTCCCTTCCGAAGGACGCGAAGATCGTATTGCACTGCCACCACGGCGTGCGCAGCCGAGCCGCGGCCGAGGAGCTGCTCACGCTCGGTTTCAAGAACGTCTTCAACCTCGAGGGCGGCATCGCTGCCTACAGCGACGTGGACCCCAGCGTTCCGCGCTACTAGTAGCCCGCCACGGGGGAATGGACCGGTTGGATGCAGGCGGGGCGAGTACTAGAGCGCAGCCGAATCAGTCGGCGTTGAAGATCCGCGGACCTTCGCATGCGCCCCAGCGCAACGTGCCGCCGTCTGTGGGATCGATGCACGTGCGATAGCCCTTGGCGCAGTCGACGTGGTTGCTGGTCGTTCGGTACACCGTGCCGCAGTAGATCTGGGTGCCCGCACCTGCGTCGGCGCAAGGGCATCTCTCGGCGGGCGGATCGCAGGGATCCACGGGAACGACGACGACGTTGCGATCGGGTTGGTTTGCCGCGTCCGGGTGGTCCTCGCCTGCAGGCGGAGGCCGGTCCCCGTCGGAGGCACTGCACGCGAACAGGACGCTCGCGCACGTCACGGCGAGGATCGCGATCACCGAGCGAAGTACTCGCAACATAGTTAGAGATATATCACGTCAGAACGAGAGTGACGCGCCGAACGTGAGGCTGCGCTCGCCGATCGCGGATCCGCCTGCGAATAGGCCGATTCGCGAGATGGAGGCCGCTAGCCCGCCGCCGAGTGCGTAATGGTACGCGTCGCTCCCGAGCACCGGGCCGTAGTGCGTGGCGTCCACGGTGTGAGCCCAGAACATCGGCCCGCCGAAGAAGTTCACCGCGAGGTAAGGCGTGAGCGTGGCGGTTTGAGGTTTGCCGAGCGTCGTGCCGACGATCCCTCCGACGCGAAAGTCGATCGCTCCGACCGGCTTTCCGTCGCTCGTGCTTGCGAGCATTGCGGCGACGCCGCCCGTGACCATGAAGAACGGCACCGCGTAGCCGCGTTGGTCGACAATGTGCCAAGACGCCGAGAGCGAGACGAGGCCGCCAGGTCGAAGCGAGACGTTGCCGAGCGTGCCGCCGACGAGCGCCCCGGCGCCGATCTCGAGGTTGGTCTTTCGATCCGCGCGGACCGACACGGTCGCGACCGCCGCCTCGCGCTGCATGTCCACGCGCGTGCCGTCCGAGAGCAACATCGCCGTCGTCGCGTACGAGGCGCTCACCCCTACGCGACGCGTACGAGCAGAAGCCGTCTTCGCGTCGAGCACGTCGGACGCGTCGCACACACCCGCTGGCGCGCCGGGCGAAGAGACGCCACACGCGCGCGCTTCACGCTCACGGCCGGCGATGACCCCGACTACGGCTGCGCAAATGAAGGCAAACACCGATCGCATCGCATCGACTCTACGCCCCAACCGACGGGTTGGATGCGCTCTCGGCACCGGATAGGTTCTCCGATCACTCGACGGTCGCCTTCTCGATGCGATCCAGCAAGAACTGGCGGCTCGCGTCTTTGTCGAGGTCGTGGGCGTTGATGCGCGTCTCCGAGCGCTCCATCACGATGCGCAGGAGCCGCACGCGACGCTCCGTGATCAGCTCGTCCGCGCCGCGATAGCGGATACGAAGGACGCGCTTCTCGAACCACGCCTGCTCGAGCGCGGCGCGCACGTCCTCTCGCGACGAGCGCGCGGGGACTCCGACGTAGGTGAGCGACTCCAGCCCGACCTGCAGCTCGCGCTGCGCCGAGCGATCGAGCGCCGAGCGCACCTTGTCGATCGCAGACGCGAGTGAGCTCGTGAACGGGATCACGCGCATGCGTGCGAGCCACTCGCCTCCACTGATCAAGACGGCCGCCTCGCGCGCGTTGAGGTTGATCGGGGGGAGGTTGTAGCTGCGATCGAGCGCATAGCCCCCGCCGCGTCCACGCTCGGCGACGAGAGGAAGGTCCGCTTCACGGAGCGCGTCGAGGTCCCGGTACGCCGTGCGCACGGTGACGCCGAAGCGCTCGGCGATCGCGTCCGCCGTGGTTCCGGTGCGGCGCCCACGCAGGTACTCGGTGATCGCGAAGAGGCGCTGCGTGCGGGTCATCGAGTGAAACCTGACACGAAGCTGACAGACTGTAAACGCCGACAACACGGCGCCGCTTTCGTTCTGCTATAGGCGAGCCGCACATGTCACTGCCGAGCACACGTAACGCGACGATCGCTCTGCTGATCGCGGCCGTTTTGTGGAGCACCGGCGGGCTCGGCGTGGACAGCTCGAACGGCGAGGCGCTGACAATTGCCGGCACGCGGAGCCTCTTCGCGATCCCCGTCCTCGGCCTCGCCACTTGGGTCGAGTGCAAGCGCCGCTTCGTGAACCCGGTCGAGATGCTGCGACGCCCGCTCATGTGGGCCGCGGCGTTCAGCTATGCGCTCATGGTCGTCTGCTTCGTCATCTCCGCGCGCCTCACATTCGTCGCGAACACGATCCTGCTGCAGTACTCGGGGCCCATCTACGTCGCGCTCTTGAGCTGGCCGCTCTTGCGCGAGCGCATTCGCCCGACCGATTGGATCGCAACCGGCGCCTGCTTTCTGGGGATGTTGCTCTTCTTCATGGAGAAGCTCTCCCCCCAAGGAATGCTCGGCAACGGCGTCGCGATCCTCTCGTCGTTCGGCTTCGCCGGCGTGCCGTTGTTCATGCGCCTGGAGCAGCGCAAGCGTCCGGCCGACTGGCGGGGAGCTGCGGCGTCCCCTTACGTGGCGATGCTCATGGGCAACGTCATCGCCGTCGTCGTGTGCGCGCCCAAGATGATCGCCGCTCCGCTCTCGGACACGCAATCTTGGATCACGGTGGCCGCGCTCGGCGTCGTGCAAATCGGTATAGCCTATTGGCTCTATGGGTCTGCCGTAGGCAAAATGCCGGCGCTTCGCTCGACGTTGCTCGCGACGATCGAGCCGGTCCTCAACCCACTATGGGTCATCTTGGTCAAGCACCGCACGCCGTCCAAATGGGCAGTCCTTGGCGGGGCGGTGATCGTGATGTCGGTGACGGGTCAAGCGATCGCCGCGCGCAGGACGTCTACGGCTCCACCAGATCTCTCGTGATCGACGCGACGTCGGGGCAACCTGCGAGAGCCATCGCGAGATCGATCTCTCGCTTCAACGCCTTGAGCACCGCGAGCGCTCCGGCTTCGCCATCGAGCGCGAGGCCCCATAAAATAGGCCTGCCGACGAGCACCGCACGTGCACCGTACGCGAGCGCCTTGAGCACGTCAGTGCCCCGACGCACGCCACCGTCCACCAAGACCTCGATCTTGCCGCCGACGCGATCGACCACGCGAGGCAGCGCCTCGATCGTGGCAGGGGAGCTGTCTAGCTGACGGCCGCCGTGGTTGGAGACGACGATGGCACGCGCGCCGTGGTCGACGGCTCGCTCCGCGTCGTCCGCTCGCACGATGCCCTTGATGACGACTGGCAACTTCGTAATCGATGAAAGCCAGTCGAGATCCTTCCAAGACAAAGAAGCGTCGATGAGGCCCGCGAAATACGCGCCGAGGCCGCTCTCGTCGTCGGGTGCGCCCACTTGCCCGTATCCCTCGGCCTGGAGGTTCTTCACAAGCAAACCCTTCGGCAGCGTGAAGCCGTTGACGACGTCGCGCTCTCTGCGGCCCAGCAGCGGCGCGTCGACCGTCAGCACGAGCGCCTTGCAATCTGCGGCCTCCACGCGCCTCACGAGCGCCTCGGTCGCGCCGCGGTCCTTGTACACATAGAGCTGGAAAAATAGGGGCGCGGCGCTCGCCTTGCTCACGAGCTCGACCTCGGTGTTCGAGAGCGACGACAGCGTCATGATCGTGCCCGCCGCGGTGGCCGCGCGACGTGTCGCGAGCTCGCCGTCCTCACACGCCAGCTTGTGGAACGCCGTCGGCGCGACGATCACGGGCATCGAGATCGGATGACCGAGCACGGTGGTAGCGCACGTTCGCACGCTCACGTCGACGAGCACGCGGTGGTGAATGGCGACGCGCGAGAACGCGTCACGGTTTCGGCGGAGCGCGAGCTCGTCGTCGGCGCCGCTCACGTAGTAACCGAACGCGTTCTTCGTGAGCTTCTTCTCCGCGAGCGCCTCGAGGCTCACGAGGTTCAGAACTCTCATTCGTAGCGGAGGCCGTCGACCGGACGCAGACGCGACGCGGCGTAGGCGGGGTAGATCGTCGCGAGCGTGCAGATCATGAGCGCGGCCGTGATGACCGCGAGAAAGTCGTAGCCGCTCACGTAAATGGGAAGCTTGTCGATGTAATAGATGTCCGGGTTCAGTCTCAGCCCGAAGTACGCCAGCCCCGAGCAGAGCGAGAGCCCCGTAGCTCCGCCGAACACCGTACCGATCGCGCCGATGATGACGCCCTCGACCATGAACGTCTTCAAGATGGCGCCGTCCGACGCGCCGATGGCCTTGAGGATGGCGATCTCCTTGCCCTTCTCGGTCACCATCAAGAGCAGCGTGCAGATGATGCAGAAGCTCGCCACCATGATCGCGATGAGCAGGATCGTGAACGTGGCGACGCGCTCGAGCTTGAGCGCGGAGAAGAGGTTCTTGTTCATCTCGCGCCAGTCGCGCACGCGCAGATCCGGACGCGCGACCGCGGCGCTCACGATGGGCGTGAGCTGATCGGCGCGGTCGCTGTCGTCCACGCGAACGTCTATCGCGTGGACCTTGTTCTGCGCGGAGAAGTACTGCTGCGCCGTGTCCATCGTCGTGTAGACGAGGGTCGCGTCGTACTCGTACATCCCGCTGTAGAAGATGCCGGCGACCCGGAACTTCTTCGTGCGTGGCATCACGCCGACGGGACCCAAGTCGCCGAGCGGAGACACGAGCGTGACCTCGTCCCCGACACACACGTGCAGCGTCTTGCCGAGCTCGCGCCCGATGATGATGCCCGGCCGGTAAGGCGGTGAGGTGTCGATCGCCGCCTTCACGGCGGGATCGAGGTCGTCCCCCAAGAACGAGAGCTCGGAGCCCTTCGTGTACTGCTCGCCGCCGGGCCCGATGCAAATGACCTCGCTGGGCGGCAGGTGCGTGAGCTTCTCTGCGTGATCGAGATACTCGAATTGGCCTACTTCGATGTTGCGAGGCAAATCGATGACGTTCCCGATCGTCGTCGGGTCGACGCCCTTGACGATCACGCCCGCGAGGTTGGAGGCGCTGGCCATCATCACTTCGCCTTGCACGACCGGCGTCGCTCCTGCGACTCCGGGCAGTGCGCGCACCTTGTCGAGTGCGTCTCCGTAGCTCTCGAAGGGTCTCTGGCTCACCGTGTCGATGACGATGTGCGCGTTGTTGCCGAGGATCTTGCGCTCGAGGTCTTTGCGAAAGCCGCCCATCACGCTGATGACCGTGAAGAGCGCCATCGACGAGAGCGCGACGCCGCAGATCGACAAGACGCTGATCACGGTCAAAAAGCCGCTCTTCTGCGAGCGGACGTGGCGCGCGGCGACGAAGAACGTGAACGTACGTCCCTCGAGGCGATCGAGCACGAACGGCAGCAGGCTCGCCAAGAGTGCGAGCGTCGTCGTCGTGCCGAGGAGTATCGCGAGTCCGCGGACGATGGCGTCCGTCGGTGTCCAAGCCGAGCCGCGCACCGCAGGCAGATGAGAGACCGCGTACACGGCCACGGCGAACGAGGCAGCAGAAGCGACGAGAGTCCCCCAGAGCAGCTTGCTCAAGCTGCGTGTCCCGTACTCGGGAGTGAAGGGCTCGAGTGGGGAGGTGCCCGTCATGCGCGTATACGCGTACGCCACGCCCGTCCCGTAGATGGGCGCGATGAGGCTACTGGCGAGGCCACTCGTTGCCGCGGCTACGATCTGCGTCGGCGCGAGCGCCAGGTGAAAGAGCCACAGCCCGCCTTTGTTTCCACGTGTGGCGCGCCAGCTCTCTCTCATCGCCTTCCACAGCCCCATCTCACGGTCGACCATGAAGTAAGGCGTGAGCACCAGCGCGAGGTTCAGGATGCCGAGCGTGGGGATCACGTAGACGACCACCTGCAGCAGCACGTACGCGAGCATCTCGGGGCCGCGCGTGATGTACTTGAAGAGCGCGCGGAGCTGGACCTTCTCTCCGCGCGCGGCGGCGATCCTCATCGCGCATATCCCGCCCATCAAGAGCGCGATGGGGATGGGTGTCAGGGCAACGCCCGCGCCTATCCCGTACAACAGGCGGACGGTCTTGCCGTTCTCGAGCGGAACCCCGGCGAGCCACAGTCTCACGATCCAGACACCCGCCGAGCCGCAGAGCACGCACATGACAGTCTCGATGAGGTGGGCGATCGCGAGGCCCGGTCCGAAGCCGCGCCAGCCGACGCCGACCGCCTCGCCGACGGTCCACGGTTGCGGGATGGTGAACGCCCGCTCGACCGGCTTGGCTAGGCTCACTCGGTCCTCTGGCGCATGAGCGGGAACAAGATCACGTCGCGGATCGAAGGTTGATTCGTCAACATCATGCACAGGCGATCGATGCCCATGCCGAAGCCCGCGGCCGGCGGCATTCCGTGCTGGAGTGCGCACACGTAGTCCTCGTCGAAGTCCATCGTGTCCTCGGCGCCGCGCGATTTCTTGTTCACTTGTTCGCGGAAGCGCGCCGCTTGATCGTCCGGGTCGTTGAGCTCGCTGAAGGCGTTGCACAGCTCGCGGGACTCGATGAACAGCTCGAAGCGATCGGTCAGCGAGGGGTCTGCGTCCTTGCGGCGCGCGAGGGGGGAGATCTCGAACGGATGGTCGATGACGAACACCGGCAGGCTCTTGCTGGTCGCGCCGTCTCCCTCGCCATTCGATTCGGTGCGGTAATCCTCGGCCAAAAACGGCTCTGCGAAGTACTCGTAGGCGGCGAAGAGCTTCTCGCCGGCGCTCTCGCACTTGTCGAAGC
>JAYVYD010000055.1:0-10539 GCA_043784605.1 Myxococcales bacterium
CCTAGCCCGAACGAGAGGCCTTCGCCGGTTGAGCCGAACGTCGCAAGCACGCCGAGCGCGTCGCTCAAGATCGCCGCGGACTCCGGTTTGTTGGCGTAAAAGCGCGCCATCGCGAGCTGCACGGTGCTCGGCGCGTCGATGACGAGAGCGCTCACTGCGGCGCTCAGCACGCTCTCGGGCGTGAGATCGCTCGGCTTGCCGATGGTCTTGTTGGCGTCTGTCCCGATCGAGCGCACGTCACGCTCGGCGGCCAAACGCAGCTCTGGCCGGCTGTCCAGCGCGCGCTTCACCGCGATGCGCGCAAGCTCACGCGCGAGCTCCGCGACCGGCGCGTCGAGTGGCGAGGGCCTCACTTCGTCGGTGAACCAATCGGCTGTCGCGGTGGTCGTTGATAAGTCAGTCTTCGTCCCGACGATGACTCCGCGCGCTTTCAGAGCGGGGTGCTCGTCTCCGAACGCGATCGCCGAAACGTCTGCGCGCGCGCCAGGAAGCCGCAAAAGAGCCGCTCTCACGCGATCGATCCGCGCGTCACTGCCCGCGCCAGAGTCCAGCAAGAGCACGCCCAGCTCCGTCAAGAACGCGCGCCGCGAGCCCGTGAGCCCCACGCGATCTGCCGCGTCGATCTTGCGCGTCGCCGAGTCGCTCACCATGTCCACGGTCGCGAGCTCGAGCTGTGCGCGCACGCGAGACGTCTCTTTGGGGAGCGTCACGTCCACCTTGAGTAGCGAGGGGTGTCGAGTGGCGTGGCTTCCGAGCGCCTGGGCGCATGCGTCGTACGTCGCGTTCGACACGTTGACTTGCGGATCGTGACCCTGCGATCGCGGCGGAGATCCCGGCGCGCGCGCGTTCGCGATCTCCTCGCCGAGGAATCCATAAATCTTCGTGAGCTCCACGAGCGCAGCCGGCTGCTTGTCGAGGTCCGAGGGATATTTGTCGATCACCTTGTCCGCGCGGGCGATGAGCGATTTCACCGCCGCCTGCACCAGCACGTTGCGTGAAGCTGCGGAGGCTCCGCCGAACAACAGCTCGCGCACGAACACCATGCGTGCGTCGTTGAACGCGAGCGGCTCGATCGCTGCGGTGAGAGCCGTCTCCGACTCCTCCGCCGTCAAGTCCGGCCTCGCGACGAGCGCGCGAACTTTCTGTGCGTTCAAGACCTGCGCGGACGCGGTGAGATCCTTGATGGTGATCAGCTCGCTCGGCGTGAGCGTGGCGTTGGCCGTTGCGCCGAACGTGCTGATCAGCGCCGCGAGCGTGATCGAAACGGAGATCGAAATCGAGAGTCGCGTCCCCCCAACGCGTCTCATCTCAAGCGGTCTCGGTGGCGTCGTCCTCGTCGTCCTCGTCCTCATCATCATCGTCGTCGTCGTCCTCGTCAGGGAGGTTAGGCAGCGACTCGGACGGAGGCGGCAACGGGCGACCTTCCTTCTCCGCGAGCTGACGCGCCTTTTCGGCGGCGATCTTCTGCGCGGCGACCTTCTGCATGATGGCGGGCTTCGGCGCGATGAGCACCGTCATCGTACGGCCCTCCATCAGCGCGCGTGTCTCGACGTTGCACAGGTCCTCGGTACCGGCGATGACCAGCGTGAGCTGCTCCTGCGCCTTCTCCGGGTGGGTGATCTCGCGGCCGCGGAAGCGCACCGTGAACTTCACCTTGTGACCCGCCTCGAGGAACTTGCGCGCCGCGCGGATCTTGAAGTTGATGTCGTGATCGTCCGTCTTGGGGCGGAGCTTGATCTCCTTGATGTCCACGACGGTCTGCTTGCGCTTCGCCTCGCCGGCCTTCTTCTTTTCCTCGTATTTGTACTTACCGAAATCGAGGATCTTGCAGACGGGCGGGTCCGCCTTGGGGTTGACCTCCACGAGGTCGAGCGCCAGCTCTTGCGCCGCACGCAGCGCCTCGTGGGTCGCCATCACACCCAGCATCGCGCCGTCGGCACCGATGACTCGGACCTCCGGCACACGGATGCGGTGATTGACGCGGATCTGAAACTGACGCGGTTGGCGCGGATCGAACGGCGGACGGCCCATCGACATTAGGTGATTTGACTCCGTTGAGAATGCGACGTTTCTCGAACAGCTTCGAGATTGGACGTCGGGAAAGCGCTATTTGACGTCGCCAAGCGGCGAACGTCAACGCCTGAGAGGGGGCTTCGCCGCCCCAATTTTGGGCAAGAAAGCCTGTGGCCCTTGCGAGCGCAAGAGCAAACGCCCTGCAGGCCACACTTTTTACGCCGCGAACGCCCCGTCGGCAAGGCAGGGTATGCTCAGCGTTCATGGCGAAGGTCGACGTCGGCGCAGTGGCAGAGCGCCTCTTCGTGCACTTCATGGCGCCGGTGGTGCTCGGCGGCGAGGTGCGTCCGGGCAAGCCGATCGGCGGCAAGGTCGCGCTGATGATGGGCGACCAACGCAGCGTCGTGGACAACGAGCTCATGTCGAAGGCCCAGCTCGCGCGCGTTCGGATCGCCAGGAAAATAGCCCCGATCGACGTGTTGCTCGCGCCCACTATCGCGGAGTGGGCGCTCGCGGCGGTGCTGCACGACATCGTGCAGTCGACGCATCCCGAATGGTCGGGCCTCTTCCGATCGCGCGCGCCGACCCGGATCTTGGAGATGGCGGCACTCACCCTGGCACGCATCCCACCACCTCAGAGCGTCGGCGACGCGCTCTCGCGACACTCCTGGTTCTCGCGCGCGTTCGACATCGGGCGCACCGACACGAAGGTGTCTTGGTGGACGGGCTCGCAGATGTTCCTGGGCACCGAGCCGCCGAAACGTCTGCAAGCGTGGCCAGAGCTGCGCCGCGTGCAGGTCGACAAGACGGTGCATCCGCTGTGCGATCTGCCGTCCAACGGCGGTCGTGTTCGCGCGGAGGTCTTCGCCACGACTCTGGCCGCGTTCATGAGCCGCACGCCACTCACCGATCTCGCGACTTGCGCGCGCCCGTTGCCTCAGTTCACGTGGACGAAGGAGTCGCTCTCGTTCTTGGCGACGCGCGCGGGTCGGACGCTCGCGGTGCGCGCGCTCGAGCAAGGCAACGCGAGCGAGGTCGATACTGCGCTTGGACGCGCCACCAAGCCGCTCGTGGGCGCCCGCGCGGCTCATGCGCTCGTCGTCGTGTTGGGGCTGCTCGGCGAGCGCGCGATGGCCGCGGCCGAAGAGCGCCTCTTGAAGAACGAAGCGCCCGTGTTCGGCGCGAATGTCCCCGCGGATCTCGCGTTCGGTCGAGCGCTCGGCGCGTGGGCAGCTATGCAACAGATCGCGGCCCACGGTGAAGCGTTCAGCCAACATGCGCGCGCCGCTCTGTTGGGTCAGCTACGCGTGCTTGCACCCGAGCCGCTGATCGCTTCGGTAGCTACGCTGATTGGCGCGAACGCCGCATGAACCTGATCACCGACGACCGACGCGGCCCAACCCGTCGGGACGCGCGTCTCCCCCTATCGTCTGGGTAGTGCCGGTCGCGTTGCTCGCGATGCTCGATGGATAGACAACAGCGCCCTGTGCGAAGCGACCGGCGATCTCGAACATGTCATTGGGGCCGAAGGTCGTGCCCACTTCGAAGACGCCTCGGCCGACGAGTGATTTGTCCGTGGGGCCGATGACGTAGGTGTGCGCCAGTCGAGCGCCGAGCTGACCGCCGAGCCCGAGGAAGAACGCGCCGGAGAGTGGGTGCAATCGCAGCGTCATCTCGCCGAACAAGTAGCGCGCAGTGATGGCCGGGCCTGCGCAATCCGGACAGCCCACTCCCAATTCTCGAATGGTGGGCACGAACGTGAAGAACCCTCGCCCTTGGAGTGAGACGAGCGAATGCAGCCGAGCGTGTGCGCTCGCGCCGACGCTCAGGCCCCAGCCAACAGAGTCCGTGTAACCGTCGCCACCGCCGACCTCTTGAGCTCCTACCGCTCCAACGACCGAGAGGTGCAAGCGCTTGTCGCCTGCATGTGCATCTGAAATGCACGTCAGTGAACGAGTCCAATCCCCACAATCCTGGTCGATGCACAGCGCCGCATCGGACTTGGGTGCAGCGCTACTTCTTGGTGTCGAGCTGCGGGAACTTCGCCGGCTCTGTCGACGGCTCGAGGTAATCGATCTTGGTGACGTTCATGATGCCGTTCACCGGATCCGCCTCCACGCCCGTCGACGAGCGTGCGAAGTTGACTCCGTACTTGCCCGTCACGCGGACCTTCGCATCCATCGCGGGAAGCGGGTACGGCACCGGCACGGCCCAGAGCTCGTCCTTGACGATGTCCTTCTCCGGCGGTGCCTCTTTGAGGTTCTTGTACTTCTCGAGTGCGTCGAACACGTTCGCGAAGTTGGACGCCCAGCCCATCACGCGGATGGCCTGTCGCTTGTCGCCGTCCTTGAGCTCGCCCTTCGTGTCGCTGATCCAGAACGTCGGGATCTGCGTCTTGCAACCCTCCGGATCGGCCTTGCCGGTCTTGTGGATGGCGCACTTGTCGACCGTGGTCATGTTCGACTTGACGATGTAGCCGAGGATCGAGATGTCTTTGTTGTTCACGTCGGCCGAGTGGATCGACGAGTTGAGCTGATGGATCGATCCATAGATCGTGTAGTCCGCGGCGCTCTTGATGGGCGTGTTGGGGAGCGAGGGAACGCTCGGGAGACTTGCCTTGCGGCCCGACCACGCGGGCACGGGCTTGTAGGTGTCTTCGTTGCTCCCACAGCCCGGCACCAGGCCCACCACACCGACGGAGGCCATCACAAGTACTGCAGCGATCCGCTTCGACATCTGCATTCTCCCAGCCCCTCATTGGGGCGCAAACACGCGACGAAGGGTTATCACGGGCCAAACGCCACGAACAAGCTTCATCGCCCAACGGCGCGCGGACCACGACCCTCGGGGACCGGTCGGTCCACTACGGAGGCCGCAATCCCTAGCTTTTCGACGTCCACAACGCGAACCACGTCTCCATGGCAGGTCGCGGCGAGCTGCTGACAAATCGCCGCGAGCTCGGCGTCCTCGCCGTTGAACGGGTACTCGACCAAGCGGGCGAACGCGGCGGCCTCGATGCCGAGCGGTGCACCTCGGAGGCGCAGGCCCTCTCGCGCCAAGCGATCGTTGACGAGCGCGCGCAGGTCCTCGGGGCGATCATGGAGCCGAGGGAGCTCTACGGGGACCTCGAGCGCGTCACCCAAACGGACGGTGAGTGTCGCGTCCAGTCGATGCGACTCGATCAACTCGGAGGCATTGGAGGCCGAGGACATCGCCAACACCACGTCCAGCGCCTGCGGGCGCTCCCACGGAGGTCGCCGCTCCGCCAACGCCTGACCTATCAACTGTTGCACGTCGGCGGGGAGCGCCGGCCCGTCGAGCAAGAGCAGTACGCCGCCGTCCGCGAGAGCGATCGGAGAGAGCTTCGGATCCTTCCATCGAGACAGATCGTGCTCGCGTGCGCTCGTGCAATCGACCAGCACGAAGGGGCCCTGCGCGCGAGGACCGGCGAGGTGCGCGCGAGCCAAGTAAGGGACTGGATCAACGCCGCTAGGCGCGCGGACGAACACGGGAGCCTGCGCGTTCGCGCGCCGGAGAGCCGCGTCGTAGGCCATACGCGAGGACGCAGAGTAGATGCCGATCGCGGCCGGTGTCGCGAGGCGCTCGGTGGCGCGTCGGTTCTGCTCTTGGAGGAGCGACAGCGTGTGTTCGAATCCCATCGCGCGATCCGACTCGGACTCGGCGCGCGTGGACGCGATGGCCTCTCGCTCATGACTGCGTGCCAGCGAAGCTGCAGTCGAGAGCGCCATCCCGAGCGAGCTCGCGAGAGACGAGCACGCGGTGACCTCTTCGAGCGACAGCGGCGCACTGCGATTGCCCCGAGGTAGCAGCAGCACACCATCGACCTGCCCCGCACGCACGACCGTGATCGCCGCGAGGACTCCGGCGTCGCGCAGCCACGCGAGCAACGGTCTCAGATCTGGGCGGCGCACCTCGAGCGGTTCGAGAACCTCGGTGCGCAGGACACCGCACGTCTCTTTGGAGGCGAGCTCGATGAGACGCGAAGGGAGCTCCGCGTCCCGCCGGTGAATGTACCCGGCCGCGTCCGCCCAGGCGCAGCGCGCCGGAGCAAGCGAGTAGAGCTCCGGAGGAGTAGCGCCCGGATGCGTGGAGCGCATGCTCGTGAGCGCGACCGCGATCGCGTCTTCGGGCTCCGCCTCCAAGAGACGGCGCCGCGCGTCGTCGACGGCGAGGAGCAGGCCGTGAGACTCTTGCGCTGTCAACTGTTCGAGCGCGCGTGTCTGTGTGCCGATCACGATGGCGACGGCGACGGCGATGACGACGACGATCGGCGCCCTCATCGGCGCGTACCCCCCGACTTCCGCCGCGAAGATCGCCATGACGAGTGCGAACACTCCGCCGACGGCAGACAGCACGGACGCGCGCCTCACCAAGCGCCAGACCGCGAGCGGCTCGCCGAGCGTCGTGACGGCGGCGACGGCGACGCACGCTACCGGCAGCACGGCACGGGCGATCGCACCGAGCCCATGCGCGCCTGCCACGAACGCCGACGCGCACGCGATCGTGGTGATGATCGCGACCGCGATCGCCGATGCCAGCCGGGCCTCCGCGTGGAGCTCCAGCACGCGGCGAAAACGCGCGACCGTCGCGTGGCCGAGGAGCGCCATCACCGTGAGCGTCGGAGCGAGCCACGCGAGCCCAATCGGGAGCGACGTGCTCGGCGCGCCCAACGCGACCGCGCCCACGAGCCACGTCAGCGCGAGCGCGCCACCCAAGACCAGTCCCGACGAAGCGCGCGAGGGCGTGAGGCCGTCTTCGGAGCCCGGCGTGCGCGAGATCGCTCGCATCGCCGAGAACGAAGCGAGGGCGGCGCCGACGAAACCGGCACCGTCGAGCCAGGCATACCCTGGAGCGTCCGTTCCCGTTCCCGCGAGCGACGCGAGCGACACCGCAGCACCGAACGTCGACCACGCGAGCACGCCCTCGAGGTGAGCCGCCGTGATCGCGAGCGCGATCGCGAACAACGCGAGCGCCCACATGCCAAGGGTCGCCACGGGGCTCGCGCGAACGGCCGAGATCGCGATCGATCCGACGACGAGCAATGCCGGCAACAGACCGCGGCGAGAAAGGAGGAGTCTCAACAAACGCACGGCACGTGCATCATACACGAGACGCCCGAGCGGTTCGCTCGCTACTGAGGCCCGTCCTGACCCGTGAGCATCTTCCAGAGCATGCGACGAATTTGATGCTGCCCCTTCGGCGTTGGGTGGATGCAGTCCGTATAGAACCAATCGTCCGCCGCATGCACGTCGTGGCCTAGAAACGTGTCGTGTAGAGGTGCCATCAGCGTCGGCGGGTGCTTGTCGATCGCGGCCTTCAGCAGACCGTTCCAGGTCGTGAAGGTGCTGTGATCGAGCTTCGCGTCGATCTTGATGAGTCCCGGGCAACCAGAGAAATCGCCGTTGTCTCCAGACGGATCATAAATGTCCGCTTCGAGGACATAGACCTGCCCAGGATATTTGTCGGAGATCGACTGCAAGAACGCGTCGATGTTGTCCGCCATCCGTTGAGCATCTTTTTGCGCGGCCGGCGGGTTGACGATGATGTCGCCGAGCGCCGCATGAAGATCGTTTCCACCGATGGTCACCGTGACCAAGATCGGAGTCGGCAGGCTCGCCGGGACTGTCCCGAGCTGCGTCTGCAGGTTGCCTGTGACCGCGCCCCCCACGGCCTTGGGTAGGTATTGGGTGACGCCGAACTGTTCCTTCAGCGTGAGGCCCTTCCATGCGGGATACATCACGTCGTCGTTTTGATAGAGCAGGTCCCGATAAAACGGACCGGTCGCCGCGCCCGCGCCCTTGTCCGAGATCGAGTCGCCGAGCACCACATACGATCCGAACGCCTTGGGCCACGCGACCGGCGAAGTACCCGAATCGCCCGAGCTGTCCGATCCACCATCCACAGGAACGGTCGATGTCGTCACGGGCGCGCTCGAGCAAGCGACCACCAAGCACGTCAACGCCGCTAAAACTAGGTTCCGCATCGGTCCGACGATATCTGCGACCGCTAGCTTGAGCAATCAAGATGACCCTGCAAGAGGCGCTTGAGCGGTTTGGGCTTGTGTGGTCTCGTGCGGAGCGATGCCGGACCGCAGACGATGGATCGCGGTCGTGGCGTTGAGCACGTCGCGCGCGAGAGAGGGCATCCTCGTCAAGGCGAGCTTGGTGTTTGGGCTCTTCATGATCGTGGCTGCGCTGCCTCTCGCGGCGCTAGCGGCACGCAGCGCAGACGTCGAGACTCTCGGTCGCTTGCCCGTCGCCGCTGCCGCAGTGATCGCGTGGGCCGCCGGCGTGCTGGTCGCGTTCTCCGCCTCGACGCGTGCGTTGGTTCGCGATCGCGCGGATGGCATCGTCGAGCTCCTCGCCGCGCGCGGAATCAAGCCCAACGCTTACGTGGTCGGGCGCTCGCTCGGGCTCTCGGTCGTCCTCTTCGCCCTGTCGGGAGGTGGCGCTGTTTCTGCGGCGATTGGCGAAGCGCTCACGGCTGGGCACGGCGCACTCCGCATCGCCGGAGGGCTCGTCGCGGGGCTCGTATTCGCGCTCATGTTCGCGCTCTCTGTTGCGCCGCTCTCCCTTGCGGCGCTCGGCGCTCGCTCGCGTTCGGGCGGATACTTCGCGCTCCTGTTGATCCTGGGTCTCCCGGAGTTGTTGGTAAAGTACACGAATGCGCTCTTGCCGGAGGGATGGGGCGGGCTGCTCGCCGTGCCCTCTGCGCTCGCCGCGCTCGCTTCGGCTTTGTCTCCGGGGGCCATCGACTTGTGGAAGGTCTCGCGCGCGTTCGTCGTGCTCGCGGTGGTCGCCGCGATCTCGCTCTTGGTGACGCGTGCTCAGCTCGCTCGTGCCAAGGAGCTCGCGTCGTGATCAAGCTGACCGAGGTCTCCGCGCGCGAGAACAAAATCACGGTCACGCAGCTCACGCTCGAGCTCGGCGCAGGCGCTTCCGCTGTTTTTGGCTCGCCCGCGGATGGCGTCGCGCTGCTGCTCGCGCTCATCGCGGGCGCGACGCGACCCTCTCGCGGGAGCGCGCGCGTGCTCGATCGCGACCCTCTGTCGGCCGCCGCGCGAAGATCGATTGGGTATGTGCCTCACGCGCCGAACCTGCCCGAGGCGCTCCGCGTCGGACAGGCACTGTCGTTGATGGCGACCCTTCGCGGCAGCACCATCGACACCGCGGCCGCGCTCTCTCGCTTCGGGTTGTCGGGGTTGAGCGAGACGCGCGTGAGTGAGCTGACCGCAGCGCAGGTTCGCGCGGTCGCTCTCGCGGAGGCCGTCGCATCGCCTGCCGTTCGAGTGCTCCTCGTCGAAGAGCCGTTCGTCTCGATGGAGCCCTCCGCATCGGCGGCGATGCGCGCTGCCCTGACCTCCGATCCGCAGCGGTGCGTCGTCATCACGACCGCGTCTCTCGCGGACGCGCGCGAGCTCGCGAGCGTCCACGTCATGCTCTCCTCGGGTCGCATCACGCGCGTAGGGACCTCCAACGACCTCGTGGACCTGAGCGGACCCGTGAAGCTCGTCGCGATCGCACGAGATCCGCGCGCGCTCGTGAGGGCGCTCTCGAAGCACGAGTCGCTGATCAAGATCGAGGTCCACGGTGACACGGTGATCGTGACCGCCGCAGAGCTCGAGACGGCATCGCGCGCACTCAATCAAGCCGTCGTCGCCTGCGGCACGTCGCTCGACTCTCTCATCGCGGAGCGCGCGTGATCGTGGCGCTCGCTCTCTTGCCCATTCGCCGTCTCATGAACGCGCGCCGCTTGTGGTGGGTGCTCGGCGCGTGGGTGCTCGCCACGATCGGCCTGTCGGTCGTGCGCGCGAGAAGCGGCGGCTCGGCGACGGACGCGCTGCTCGGGATTTACGCCTCGTTTGCGCTCCCGCTCGTGACGCTCGCGCTCACCGCAGCCGTCACCCGCAACGATCGCTTGCAGGTCGCCGCGAGCCCGCTCACGCGCGTCGGAGCCTCTGGCGTCGCGGCCGCGCTCGCACACGTCGCCGTCGCGGTGGGCAGCTGTCTCGTCCTCGGCTCCGCGCTCGGCGTCGCCGTCGCGATCGTGGCCCACAGCAGCTCGGACCCAAGCCTCGCGCGCGATGCGGTCACTTGCGCGGAGGTCGGCGCGCTCGCAGGCGCGGCGTACGCAGGCATGTTCTCTCTCGGCTCGTCGTTCGGACCGAAGGGCTCGGGTCGTACCGCGCTCCTCGTCATCAACTGGATCGCCGGCGGGGGCGTGCTCGGCGCCGTAATGCCCCAAGCCCACGTTCGGAGCCTGCTCGGAGGCGACCCCGCGGGCGCGCTCTCTCAACCCGCCAGCGCGCTCGCGCTCGTCATGATCGCAGTGGCAACGAGCCTCCTGGCCGCCTGGCGCAGTCGCCGTTTGTCATCCTGAGCGAAGCGAAGCGAAGGACCCCGCTGTCTCGCATGTCAATCGCACGCTGCTAGGGGACCCCGCTTCACTGAAGGGGATCCTTCGCTTCGCTCAGAATGACAAGCTCGATTGACTCCCACTCGGCAG
>JAYVYD010000056.1:0-3217 GCA_043784605.1 Myxococcales bacterium
TGCCGGGGCGACCTTCGTCAGGAGGCTCGCAGCTCAAACACAAATTCATCAAGAGCGCGGACGTCGTCATCGTCGAGAACGCGGGCAACGCGTATCGAATGGTCGTTCAAGACGGCAAGAAGACCTTCGAGGTGGGCAAGGTATTCGCCGGCACCACGAACGAGTCGCGAAAGGAGCTCGACGCGAGACTCGCGCGCAACGAGCGTCCAGTCGCCGAGGTGAAGTACCTCTACGCGACCGACGACGAGCAGCTCTTTCAACCTGTGTTCGTGCGCATCCGCGACGACAAGGACGGCAAGCTCTGCGTGCGATCACAGCTCGCCAAGACCAATCGCGCAGTGCTCTCTCGCGTTACCTGACATATCAGGCATCGGCCTCGACGAGCCCTAGACGCCTCAAAATAGGCCTAATCGTGAGACCTTGGAGCACCAGTGAGGCGAGCACCACTCCGTAGGTCATCGCGACGAGCTCTCTACGATGCGGAAAGTCCGCCGGCACTGAGAGCGCGAGCACCATGGAGAGAGCTCCGCGCAGCCCGCCCCACCCGACCACGAGCGCCCACTTGAGATCCATTCGCTCGGGCGTGCGCCTGAACATCAAGACGACGCTCCCGACCAAGAGCGCACGTGAAGCTGCGACGACGGCGTAGGCGAACGCGATGAGCCCGAGCGACGTGTAGAGTTCACCGAGCTTCACCTCGAAGCCGATCATCAAGAACACGATCGAGTTGAGCGCGAACGCGATGTACTCCCAAAACGCCTCGATCGACACGCGGGTCGCGGTGCCGATCTGCCTGCCGTGGCGCGCGGCGTCTCCCACGATCATGCCGGCGACCACCGTCGCGATCACGCCGGAGAAATGCAGGCGTTCGGCGATCTCGAACGAGCCGTAGGCGGCTAGCGTGGTGAGCGAGACGCCGACCATCGGCTCTCTCGCGATTCGCATGAGCAAGCGGAGCGCGAACGCCGCCACGACGCCGACGATCACACCTCCGCCGGTGATGCGCACGAACGAGAGCATCGCGCCCCCCACGGTCGTGTCTTTGCCCGTGTACCACCCCATCACGATCGTGAAGAAGACGACCGCGGTGCCATCGTTGAGGAGGCTCTCGGCCTCGACGATCAGGCCAAGGCGCCTCGGTGCGTGCAGCTGTTTGAAGAGCGCTACGACCGCGATCGGATCGGTCGCACCGATCAGCGCCGCGAACACCATCGCCGCAGGCAAGCCGAGGTCCTTGCGGCCGAGCGCGAGCGAACCGCCGATGACGAGGATCGACACGAGCACGCCGGGGATCGCGAGCGTGAGCACCGTTCGCGCATTTTGCTTCAGCTCGTCGAGCGCGATGTGCAGCGCCGCCTCGAAGAGCAAACCCGGCAAGAACAGGCCGAACAACAGCCCCTTCGTCAGATGCGGCACGGACAGCGAGCCGAGAGAGCCAATGGCCAAGCCGGCGAGCACGAGCGCTACCGTGTAGGGCGCTTTGATCAGGCGCGAGACGATCGCTACGGCGGTCGCCACCGCGACGAGCAACAGGATGGTCAGCAATGTCATCTGCGGGAGTATCCTAGGCGCGTGTTACGCCCGATGCCGAATGGCTATGTGTTGGTGAATCGACTCACGGACGTCGTCTTCGAGGTGCGACGCGGCGACGAGCTGCTGGTCTTGAAGGGCCTCTCGTCTCGCATGCTCGAGGAGCCGCTCGCCGTAGAGGCATTCGATCGCGAGCGCCGTGTCCTGCAAGCGCTCGCGGGTCGCGGCGCGCCGAAGCTCATTGACGCGGGGGAGGACGGGAGCGGACCGTTCTTCGTGACAGCGGACGTGGCGTTGCCGCGCCTCGGAGATCACTGTGAGGAGGGCGTCCTGCCGCACTTGTTTCGCGCGCTTGCGGCGGTGCACGCGGCGTCCGACGAGCGCGGGCCGCTCGAGGTGGTTCACGGCGATCTCTCGCCCGTGAACGTCCTCGCGGACGAGTCAGACGCACGCCTCATCGACTTCGGCCTCGCGACCTTCCGCGACGCGCCACACGTGCAGTCTGCGGCCTTCGCCGGGAGCCTACGCTACGCCGCTCCGGAGCAGGCGCGCGGCGAGCCCTTCGGTCAGAGCGCGGACGTCTTCTCGATGGCGCTCTCTGCGCTGCACGCGCTCGCCGACGTCGAACGGCGGGCTCCCTCTCAAGCCGCATTGCTGATGCTCGCCGCGGAGGCGCCAGACGACCTCCTGGCTCGCGCAAAGTCCCATATTTCAGGCTCGATCTTCGATCGCCTCGCTCCATGCCTCGCGATGGATCCGCGCGCTCGGCCCTCGGCGAGAGACGTCTTTCCGTGATAGTCGAGTGCCCATGGCTCAAGACAAAACGCTCGGCATCGACACGCTCGCGATTCACGCAGGACAGTCCCCAGACCCGGTGAGCGGCGCGGTGATGACGCCCGTCGTGATGAGCTCCACGTTCGCGCAAGACGGACCCGGCGTTCACAAAGGTTGGGACTACGGCCGCGCGGGCAACCCGACACGCGACGCCCTCGAGGGTTGTCTCGCCGCGCTCGAGGGTGCCAAGCACGCCATCGCGTTCGGCTCCGGATGTGGCGCGACGACGAGCGTGCTGCTCTCGCTCAAGAGCGGCGATCACGTGCTCGTGGGAGACGACGTGTACGGCGGGACGTTCCGCATCTTCGACAAGGTGCTGAAGGACTTCGGAATCTCGGCGACGTTCATGGACATGACGGACCCCGTCAAAGTGCGCGAAGCCATCCGCAAGGACACGCGCATGATCTGGCTGGAAACACCGTCGAATCCGATGTTGAAGCTCTTCGACATCGCGGCCATCGCGGAGATCGCGAACAAAGCCAAGGTGAGCCTCGCGGTCGACAATACGTTCGCGACGCCCGTGCTGCAGCGCCCGCTCGAGCTCGGCGCGACGATGGTCGTTCACTCGATGACCAAGTACTTGAACGGTCACTCGGACGTGGTCGCAGGCTGCGTGATGACCAGCGACGATGCGCTCGGCGAAAAACTCCACTTCCTCCAGAAGGCGGTCGGCGCTGTGCCGGGCCCGTTCGATTGCTACATGGTGCTGCGCGGCCTCAAGACGCTCGGCGTGCGCGTCCGCCAACATGTGCACAATGCACGCATTCTGTCCGAGTTCTTGGCCCCTCACGCGCAAGTCGCGCGCGTGATCTACCCCGGCCTCGCGTCGCATCCGCAGTACGAGCTCGCGAAC
>JAYVYD010000057.1:0-4125 GCA_043784605.1 Myxococcales bacterium
GTGATGGCGCCGAGTGAGCCCACACTTTTTGGCGCGCTCGTACCGCCGTTTTCTGCATGGGTCTCGGGCACCGCCGCCCCCGTGCGCCTGCATCCCCAGAGCACCGCGCCAGTCATCGGTGTGGTTCGCGGTGGCGACATGATTGTGGTGAAGAGCTGCACACCGAGCTGCGCCGATCCACACGCTTGGGCCATTCTCGATCCCTTCGGCGCGATGCCACTTTCGGCATTGCGCACGTCCGCGATCGGGCCGGAGCGCCTACGCCAAGCGACTTTCGTGCACTTCCAATACGGCAACGTGCAAGTGAAGCATCTCGACATCGTGCGCGAGCCCAAAGAGTCGGCGGACGTTGTCGCCCGCGCAAAAAAAGGTGACGTGCTCGCGTTCGTTGACGACGACGGTCTCGACAACACCGCCGTCGCGCCCCCCGGTTGGCTGTTGCGCCCGAGTGGCGGCTACGCGCGCGCATCACAAGTCAGGCTCGCGCGGCCGAGCAAGTTCAGTGGCGTGCACGATCCCGAGGGCGCGCTTGCGTTTGCTTTGCACGCGCTCACGCTGCCTTCGGGGGAAGCGATCGCGCGCCATGCGTGGTTTCGCGTGGAGGGCGTGCGCGGCAGTCGCGTGCTCGTTGCGGGTGGCTCAGTGCCGCGCAGCGCGGTGCGTCTCGCGTTCCACCGCCACCGCCCATTGAGCGTGCCGCCCGCGCGCCCTTGGGTGCACGTCGATCTGGGCGAGCAAGTGCTGACCGCGTATGAAGGTGATCGCTGGGTGTTCGCCACGTTGATCTCATCCGGCCGCTCAAGCAAGCCCACGCTCCCCGGAACGTTTCGCGTACAGCAGAAAGTAGCCCACACCGCGATGAGTCGCAGCAAGTACTTCGTGGACGAGGTGCCGTTCATTCTCTACTTCGACAAATCGCAGGCGTTCCACGGCGCGTTCTGGCACGACAGCTTCGGCCAACCAATCTCACATGGCTGCGTCAATCTCTCGATCAGCGACGCGCTGTGGTTGTTCGACTGGGCCAAGCCCGAGCTGCCGCCCGGTTGGCAATCGATCGTGCCGTTCACCGCGAATCTCGACTCCCTGTGGGTGCAGGTCGAAAAAGCGCCAGCGCTCGGCATGTTCGAGCCGGTGCAAGTCGCCGCCGGGAACTAACGTCGACAGCTTGCTCTTTGCGCGCCCGATCGCCACCCCGCGCGCTCGCATCAACCTGGGGCTTGAGCACCTTCGCGCCGTAGTGTATGCCCCGTCCGTCTTCGCTTGGGGAATCGTCCAACGGCAGGACAGCAGCCTCTGAAGTTGCTTATCTAGGTTCGAATCCTAGTTCCCCAACCACTTTAACTCAATAGAATCAGTGACTTGTGGAATCGCCAGAAGTCGTTGACCCGCTATTGACCCGGGAAAATGCGGCGAGCAACGCCGCGCGACCCTGCGCTTCGCTGACGTGCGTGTAGTGCTTGGTCATTCCTGGTGTCGCATGACCCGCAAGCTCTTGCACATGGCGCTCGGCAACGCCGGCAGAGAACAGCCGAGTGCAAAACGTGTGGCGCAGCGAATGGACTTTGCCGTGAGCGGCGAAGCCCGCGAGAGTCTGCACGCGCCGCAATTGATATTGAAGCGTCTTGTACGTGCCGAGGGGCTGACCTTTCAGCGCTTTCAACGCCGCTAGCAAGCGAGGGGTCGCTGGCGCTTTCCGTTCAACGCCGGTCTTCGTCGAGGTTTCGTGTCCTCGCCAGATCGATTTCCGGACCACCAAGATGCCGCGTTTGTAGTCGATGCACTCGGGGTGCACTGTGAGCGCAAGCATCTCGCCGCTACGCAAGCCTGCCCGATTTCAGTTGAGCGTACCCACCCAGTTTCAGGGAAGTTGACCACCCGATTTCAACGAACGGTACCACCCGTTTTCACGCAATGTTGACCACCCGTTTTCACGGAGGTTGACCAGGCGTTTTCAGGTGGTCAAGTTCGTTCGGACAAAGCTGAAGCCAACAGCGACGCGAACCTATAACCGGCCGCTTCAGAGGTGTCTGAAGATGGCCAGAGACAGGGTAAGCGGACAGATGCAAACGCAGATAAAAGTATTGATGGCTGAGGGAATGTCGATTCGCAAAGTGGCGCGAGCGCTGGGCGTGTCGCGCCAAACGGTGCGTCGCTACGCGATGGATGGAACAAAGGAGGCGGAAGCAAATCCGGTCGAAGGGAGCGTGAAGTGGGACAGCGCCATCGACTGGCAAAAAGCTAAAGAGGAGGTGGGTAGCAAGGGTGTGAGCGTCAAGCAGCTGCACAAGGAGTTGGCGCCCGAGGTGAGCTATCTGCGCTTTTGGCGCGAGCTCAAGCAGCACTTGCCGCCGCAAGCCGAGGTGTCGCTGCGAAGGGAGCACGTGATCGGCAGCGAGGTGGAGATCGATTATTGCGACGGGATTGTGATCACCGATCACGCCACCGGTAAAAAGACCAAGACGCATTTGTTCGTGGGCGTGTTGCCGTTCAGCTCGTACACCTTTGGCGAGTTCGTATGGAATCAGCGCCTCGATTCGTTCATCGCCTCGCACGAGCGGATGTGGAGTTTTTTCGGCGGCGTGACGCCGTACGCGGTGGTGGACAATCTGAAATCGGCAGTGAGCCGGGCGCATCGTTACGACCCCGACACCAATCCAACTTACTGCGAGTACGCCAATCATACGGGCTTTTGCGTGCTGCCGGCGCGGCCGTACAAGCCGCGCGACAAGGCGTGTGTGGAGGCAACGATCGGAGCGATTCAGCGCGGATTTTTTCAAGAAGCGCGGGCGCAGATTTTCTACACGCTCGAGGAATTGAATTGGGCGTTTCGCGAATACCTCGTGCGCTTCAATCAGACGGTGATGAAGGATCACGGGGCGTCACGCGATGAGCGCTTCGTTGAAGAGAAAAAGCATTTGAAGGCACTGCCTCAGAGCCGCTTCGAGCTTTGCGAATGGCGACAGGCCAAGGTGCATCCCGACTGTCACATTCAAGTCGAAAGAAATTTCTACTCGGTGCCTTATGCGGCAGTTGGACAGAGCGTGCGGGTGCGCATCGGCAGCAAGGTGATTGAGATTTTTAGCGGCGATGCCGAACCGCTCGCAGCGCATCCACGACTGATTGGCAAAGGGCGGTTCTCAACGCAGGAGCAGCACTATCCCGAGCAGAAGCTTGGCATCAAACGGTTTGAAGTATGCTCGGCGCAAGCGCAGGCCCGACGCATCGGACCGCATACGGACAAGCTCGTTGAGTCGCTGATCTCGGCCGACTACCCGCTGCGCCACCTGCGACGCATTCAAGGCATCTTGCGTCTGTCGTCCTCTGAGCAGGTGAGCAAAGAGGCGCTCGAGTATGCGGCGCAAAAGGCGTTAGCTTTTGGCAAACCGCGCTTTGCTTACGTCAAATCCTGCGCCGAGTATTTTGCCGCCAACGGCACCCGGCTGACGCTCGCTCGGCCCGAGCGACATCCTGACAGCGTGTATTTGCATGGCGATGTTCAAGGCAGCAGCGATGCTGAGCGCAGCGTTGATGCGGACATTGGCGGTCAATCATGAGCGTCGAGCAAGTCCACAAACTCACGCATCAGATGCGTCTATTGGGAATGCACGCCTCGATCGAGCGGCGCGCCAACGAGGCTCTGAGCGCGCAAATGCATCCCATGGAGTTCATGCGCCTGGTGCTCGAGGACGAGCTGCTATCGCGAAAAGATCGCGTGGGCAAAACGCTCACGACGCGCGCCAAATTTCGCATTCCCTCCGAGCTTGAAGACTGGGATCAAACCTACGATCGAGGCATGGCAAAGCCGCGACTCAAAGAGCTCGGGCAGCTGACATTTTACGAGCGCAAAGAGAACCTGCTGCTGTTTGGCAAAACCGGAGAAGGCAAAACCCACCTCGCTGTGGCGCTTGGGCGCCGCCTCTGCCGCGAAGGCGTGCAGGTGGTGTTCATGCCGATGAATTTTTTGTTTGAAGAAGTCGGCGCCGCCAAAGCCGCGGGGAAATATTTGTCGTTCGTGCGCCAGCTCACCAAAGCCAAGGTTTTGTTGCTCGATGATTTCGGTCTGCGCAACTACACGCACGAGGAGGCAACGGTTCTGGTCGATGTGCTCGAAGACCGCTATCGCAA
>JAYVYD010000058.1:0-36100 GCA_043784605.1 Myxococcales bacterium
TGGGATCGGCGGACGCGTCGCTGGCGAGCACTACCGACGCGAGCGCAATCGCGACTCCCCTCATTCAGGAAGCGTAGCGCAGACCCATCAGGGCAGAACGAACGAGCTGCCGAGCGCTGCGCTGCGTACGCCAGCGCCGTCGATCGCCGTGACTTGGAAGGTGTATGTCCCGGCGGGCATGCCGACTGGGAAGGTCAGGTTGATCGGGTAGGGCGAAACGACCCCGACGACGCCGATGGCGTTGCCGTCCGCTATGGTGACGCCATTCTGCTGCGGCGGGACGTGGATGGCGAGCGACGAGACCGTCGAGCCGTCGCCGTGCGCCGCGACCGTGATGACGCCGGCGTACTTGCCCGATGCGTCTTTGGTGATCACGCCGACCGTGATGCTGTCCACCGTCGGCCCCTTCGGCGCAGCGGCCGGAGACGAGCAAGCGAGCGACACCGCGAACATGAGACCCACTACCCCAAAAGCCCTTCGCGAGATGTTCATCCCGTGGGCACTAACACAACTCCAAGAGTCTCGTCAGCACGAGCGGGTCGGCGCCGAATCCGAGGGCTGCGAGAAAAACGACGTCGGGATGAACACATCAGGGGAGCTTGCACCCTATGCTCACCATGAACTCCGCCCGCCCTCAGCCGCCGCGCCCCACGATCGCTTATGTGAGGGAGCTGACCGCCCTGGACTTCGCTCGCCAGAGGGAGATCCTTCGAGCATGGCTGGCTCAGAGCGAGAGTACGTGTGCTTCTCCGCTCGCGCCGTTGACGTCGCTCGTGGACGATTGCGAGGACTTCATCATTACGGGAGTCAGGGATCTACCCAAGGCCGCAGCGTCTGGGTTGTCGGCCCATCAGGTCGAGGCCGCGAGGAAGATGCCAGCGTGGACGTTCGCGGTGGGGGCCGCACCGATCGCCGTCGTCCTCCTGCTGCTCTCGCACCTCGTCCGAGGGAGCGCCCCGGTTCCGGTGCCCTCCGTGACGGCGCCGGTGGCCACGGTCTTAGCGGCCGCTCCGGAGACTCCTAGCCCGCCCGCAGTCGTGGCCGTTCGGCCGACGCTGACCCTTGCACCTCCGAAGACTCCACCTCCCATTCGCGCAGCGCCAACGGCCACTCCCGTTGCGCCGATGCCGGCTGTCGTGACGACCGCGACAACGGCACCCATTCCCCAGGGCAACACGGAGATGATCGCCAACTCCGAGTTCGGGAGCCGGAAATGAGGCCGATCGCGGCCCTTGGGGTCCTTGCGTTCGTCGTCATGGTGCCGACCCTTGCGCGCGCTCAGAGTGCGGACGCCGAGAGACTCTTCGGCGAGGGGATCGCGCTGATGAAGGAGCACAAGTTTGACGAAGCGTGCTCCAGGTTCGCGCAGTCCGACAAGCTCGACCCCGGTGTCGGCAACGAGCTCTGGCTAGCCGATTGTTACGAGCGCAACGGCAAGCTCGCTGCGGCCTACAAACAGTACAGCGCGACCGAGAAGCTCGCGGCGTCACTGCACGATGACCGAGAGGCCGTTGCACACAAGAGGGCGTCTGCACTTCTGGCCAAGCTTCCCAAGCTCGTTGCCACACTCGAAGATGCCAACAAGGTCGACGTGGGCGCTGACGCGACGACGGTGAGCGTCGTGGTGGAACCGCTCGTGCATCAGTCCGTGCAAGCCGCACCTGCCCCCGAAGCGGCACCTCCGGTTCCTGCTTTCGAGGCTCCCGATCTGCCGGGGCGAAGCCCGCTTCGAGTTGCGGCGCCGATCACAGTAGCGTCCGGAATCGTGGGTCTCGGGCTCGGGACGGCCTTCGCGCTCGCGGCGCAGGGCAACAGGAACGACTCCAACACTCATCATTGTCCCGGTCAGAACACTTGTGATGTAGAGGGTGCTCGGCTTCGCCAGAATGCAGTCACGGAAGACGTTGTCTCCGTCGTCTCGCTCGTCGCGGGCGGGCTCCTCGTAGCCAGTGGAGTGGCCATGTTCCTGGTCGCGCCGGCCACGAACTCCGAGAAGTCCGTCGCGTTCGCGCCGACGGTTTCCCCGACATTTTCGGGGCTCGTGGCGCAAGGGCGGTTCTAGGTCTCACGCCTATCGTGCCGTGTGGCCAGCGGATCGCTTCAGAGCCATTTAGCGATCCTCCTCGCGGCCCGACGTAACGTCGCTGCATGCGAAGCGCTCTCTTGCTGTCCTTGATCCTCACCGCGTGTGGCTCGAGCCCCAACGTGTTCGACGATGTCGACTCGGGCGCGCACCTGTTCTGCCTAAGCCAATCCGCTCAGTTGTTGTCGTTCGCCGAAGGCGGCGACAATTTCACTCTATTCGCTGCCGGACAAACAAAGTGGGCTGACGGTCAATTGATCGTCAATTGAACTACTCGGCGGCGTTGGGGACGACCTCTGCGGTCTCTTCATCCGAGCAGCTTCGCTCGAGCAATTCGGCGACGTCCAGTTGAGCGATTCGCTCTTCTAAGCCCTGGCTCTTCAAGCCGTCCGTCAACATCGTCATACAGAACGGACATCCGCTCGCGATCGCGCTGGCGCCACTGTCCACCAATTGCAGTGTGCGTTTGACGTTCACGCGATCGACCGTCGCTTCGCCACCGGCCGTCTTCGACGGAGACTTCTGCTCCTCCATCCACATCTGCCCGCCGCCCGCACCACAGCAGAGTCCGCGCTGCTTGTTCCAGTATTCTACCTCGACGAGCTCCACTCCCGGGATGCGCCGCAAGATCTCACGCGGAGGCTCATACACGCCGTTGTAGCGGCCCAAGTAGCAACTATCGTGATAGACGATTTTGCCTTCGACGGGATTTTTTGGAATGAGCTTCTTCTCGCTCAAGAGCCCCAATAGAAAGTCCGAGTGGTGCACGACGTCGAGCTTCACGCCGACATCGGGGTATTCGTTCTTGAGTGTGTTGAAGCAGTGCGGGCACGCAGTGACGACGGTCTGCATTCCGCCTTTGTCTGCATACTCGTTGAGCACGGCCGCGTTCTGCTCGGCGAGCATCATGAAGAGTGCTTCATTGCCGGCGCGACGCGCGGGGTCTCCGGTGCAGCTCTCTTGTTGTCCGAGGATCGCGAAATCGACGCCAGCTTGTTTGAGCAACTTGGCAGTCGCGCGGGCGATCTTCTTGGCGCGATCGTCATAGCTCGCGGCGCAGCCCACCCAATAGAGCACCTTGGCTGTCGGATGTTCTGCGAAGGTCTTGATGTCGAGCCCGTTGCTCCACGCCGCGCGATCCATCGAGGAGAGGTTCCACGGGTTGCCGTTCGTCTGCAGCGCCTCGAAGACTTTGTTGAGCTCGGTCGGGAACTCGTTTTTGACCATCATCACGTGGCGGCGGAGATCGATGATCTTGTCGACGTAGCTGATCAAGACGGGGCACTGCTCTTCGCACGCACGGCACGTGGTGCACGCCCAAATCACGTCCGGGTGAATGAGATCGGGCACCATGTTGACGGGCGCGCGCTTCTCCCCGCCGACGAGCTCTTCCTCGCGGCTGTAGAGGTGATCGCGCAAATCGAGAGTCAGCATCTTCGGCGACAGCAACTTGCCAGTGCGATGCGCGGGACAGTTCTCGCTGCAGCGCCCGCACTCGGTGCAAGTGTAAAAGTCGAGGATGGCCTTCCACGAGAAGTGCTCGATCCGACCGACGCCGATCGCGGCGCTGCCAGGATCTGCGAGCTCGCCCGAGGCGCCGATCGCTTCCATCATCTTCTCGGCGCTCTCGGCCATGGGCGCCAATCGGCCCGGCGGATTGAGGTCTTTGAAGAACACGTTCGGCACGCCGGTGATGACGTGGAAGTGCTTGCTGTAGGGCAGGAGGTTCAAGAAGATCAGCACGAGTGAGGTGTGCGTCCAGAAGCCGATGGTCGCGACCCACACGAGCGCGCCTGGCTTCAGGCCCTTGAAGAGCACCGCGAAGAGCGAGCCGCTGGGGTTGGGGAACGGCGTCCACTCCGCCGCGTGAGCGCCGTCACCGAGCGGCGCGATGATGGTGCGGAGCGCATCGCATTGAGAGGCGGTCGCGAGCGAGGCAGCGCCGGCGCTGCAAAATTCGGCCTTCCGTGCGGCCAACACGAGCATCGCTCCGTCGTACGACATGTCCGCGATCATCATGGTCGCGATGATGCCGAGGATGAGGATGGCCTCGGCGCTCTTGGTCGTGCGCGAGACCGGCCGGATGACTCGATAATAGAAGAACACCGCGACGCCGAAGACGACGAGCATCGCGACCGAGTCCTTCGCGAACTCGTAGGTCTCGCCGAGCGCACTCCACGGCTCGAGCACGAACAGGTTGAAGCTCGGCCAAAACCCACGGCCCCAGAGGATCAGCGTTCGCGCGAGCAACACGCCGAACCCGACGAAGATGAGCTTATGGGCGATACCAGCGGGCTGGTAGTAGTCCATCTTCTCTTGCGCGAGCGCGTAGCGCCACACGACGCCGAGGCGTTCCTTCAGACGATCGAGACGGTTCTCGGGCTTCCCCGTCCACAGCAGCTTCCAGCGCCTTTGCGCGGACCAGCCGAAGAGCAGGAACGCTCCGAGAATGAGGGACAGCATTACCGTGGAGCCCATGGGTCACGGGGTTATAGGGATGTCTGCGTTAGCATCCAAGCTAAACGTGGTCCCATCGCTCGCGGCGCAGTGGGTCGAGGCCGGTCAGCCGGACTTGCGGCCGCCGTCGGGAGTGCTCGGCGAGAGCGGCACGACGCCGGAGCGGACGCGCGGCGTCGGAGGCCCGATGGGCTTCATGTCGTTCGACGACGGCGGCACGCCGCCAAGGTTGATGCGCTCGCCCCAGCGGGCTTCAAAAATGCAGACTGCGTCACCGCGCGCCCTGCACATCGTGTGCTGCATGACCGGGCTCTTCGTGCGGGCCAGCTCGAGGACTCGGCCCAAATAGCCGACCAGCTCGCGGCACTGCGCGGCGTCCACGCAAGCCCAATCCGAGAGCGTCGCGTGCACAGAGTTGCTGTCGGGACGCACGACCTTCCACTGGCCCGTGTCGTGGAAGCGCCGCCAATAATCGGCCGTCTTGTCGAACATGAGCGCTGGCGTCGCGAAGCGCATGAACATGCGTTGAATCGTGGACAGATCGCGCTCCGCCTTGAAGCGACCGAGCTGCACGATCAAGGACAGATCGTCGTACCCATGCACGATGTCGAGCGCGTGAATGAGACGCGTGTGCAAGGACAGCGGATACCACCCGATGGGGAGCACCGACGCGAGCTCGTCGCGATCGTTCGGCGAGATGCGCAGGAGCAGCTCCGCCCACCCGTCCGTGCCGAAGCTCTCTTCGACGAACGAGCGGACGCTCACGATGCCCTGCCCCTTGACCCGCGCCTCGACCATCGAACTCCCAATACTCGTAATAGGGCGATTCGGTTACATCGTGAAGGTGAACACCTTCTTGTCCCCGCGCTTTTCCAGGATCACCTCGGCGCCGTAGCTCTTGCTGCCAATCCTGGCCCCGAAGCGCACATGCACGGGAAGCGGCGCGTCTTTGGGGTCCCCCAGATCGATCGTGACCATCACCCTGCCGCGCGGGGGCTCGTGGCCGTCGTAAAATACGTTCTCTTCGTTCTGCCCGTAGCAGCTAGGGTCCCGAGGGCAGTCCTTGTCGCGATTGAAGAACGCCCGCTCTTGTGTGCGATCGCCGGGCATCGTGGGCGGCGGCGTGACGTGAACATTCACGTCCGCCTTGCTATCGCCCCAAGCGATCGTGAACTGAACGATCCCAGTACTGAGGCCGCAACCCTCGTCGATGACGCCGTTGCAGTTGTCATCAATCGCATTGAAACAAAGCTCAGGCCCCGAAGGCACGCAAGCCGCAACAAGAGCAACACCAGGAGGTGTCTCGATAGAAGCCGCCACGTCCGCCAACGCCTCAGGCACCGCAGGAGGCCGACAACAAACCAACCCAAACAAAAACAAAAACAAACCCAAAAACAAAACCAACCAACATCTCGTGCGGCGAGCTCGGGCTAGGAGTGCGGTGGTCTTCGCCGAGACCGAGCGAGCTCTAGGAGCGGATGAGGAGTCGTACTCCTGTACGGCGACGATTCCCGACGACGAGATCGCGAAGGTATCGACGAAGAACACCGTGCTCCTAGGGGTGGGGCATGGCGTTGCCGCCGTTGCCCGATGCCTTCTCGTTCTCGGGGATCTTCTGGTCGCTGATCTTGGGGTTCATGACCTCGAAGAACGCTTGCTTGGCGAGGTCGCCGAGCGGCGCGGGCTCGTTGCGGAGCGCCATGAGCACGCCCTTCTCTTTCATGAACTTGAGGATCGCGATCGCCTCCTCGCGCTTCTTCGGGTCGCCGCCTTTGGCGTCGCGAATCAGGCGCACGCGAAACTGCACGCGTGTGATCGAGTGCGGGCCGTTGTCGAACTCGATGCCCTGGATCGCGCGCTGCAGAATCATGCGCGGCCAGTCTTGGAGCGCCTCGTTCACCTTCACGTAGCGGCACGCCTCTGCGTTGATGATCCAACGCGCGACGTCGCCGTTCTCGTAGTTCTTGTCGCTCCAGTAGCCGAAGGAGCGATCGTAGGTGGACTTCAGATCTTCCATCGCCTCGGGGCCGGTGCCGTTGTAGCGAGCGAGCGCTTGACCGACGGTGTCGGGATCGGCGCCGATGAGGATCGCGACCATCGCGTCCGAGCGAAGCTGCTCGTCCTTCATCATCTCCATCAGCTTGCCCTTGACCGTCGCGTCCATGCCGCCGAAGCCCATCGCGCGTGCGGCTTGGTGGCGAACCTGCACGTCACCGGTCGGCGTGAGGAGATCCAAGAGGCCCGCGGTGGCCGACGGAATCGGCCGGTGCACGAGCGACTCGAGCAAGCATCCGCGGATCAGCTGGCTCTTCGGATCGGGCTTGTTGTACGTGTGGACCTTCGTGACGACCTCTTTCATGTTGTCGTCGGTCGCGACCCAAGAGAGCGCGAAGCACGCCTCGTAGCGGCTCTGCTCGTTCTCCATCGGCTCCTCGATGTACTTCATGAGGAGCGGAAACGCCTTGGGATCGCCCCACTGCGCGAAGCCATCGCTCGCGCCGACGCCGAGTCCGCGCAGCGTCATGCCGAGGATCGCGAGACCTCCTTGGAGCATCGAGTCCATCGTGACATCGACCTTCGGCGGTCGTCGCGTGATCTGCTTGACGAGCACGTCCCAGCTCTGCGGATCTTGCGCCCAGCCGATGTAACGAAGAGCGCTCTGCGCTGTGGCATAGCTGTCGGGCATCGGCGGCTGCTGCCCCTCTTTGGGGAGCGCGTCCGTCGGATCGGCCCACTTGCGCAGCTTGGGCAGCCCCTTCGGCGAGCCCACAACCGCGAGGAATCGCATCGCGTTCGCGTGCGGCTGCGGGTGCTCCGTGGCCCAAGCGATGACCGCGTCTTCCGCTTGTGAGCGAATCAGATCCTTCTTGTCCGGGTTGAGGATCGCGAGGTCTGCGAGCATACGCGCCGAGATGACGCGCTCGTTGTCGTCCATGCGCTGACGCGCGTAGAGCTCTTCCTCTTTGTCGCTGTAGAGCTTCATCGGGTCTTGCATGAGGCGCCAAGCGAGATACGGAACGGCGCGCACGTCGCCGATCTCGGCGAGACGCAGCGCGGCCTCGGTCTTCCAGTGCGGGTGCGGGTTCGACTTCTCGATGAAGTCCACGAGCATGTCGCCCGCGCGCGGGTCTTCGAGCTCGCGCATCATGTCGAAGAGCTGCTTCATCTGGAAGGCCTCGTGGCCCTTTTGAACGCTCTTCAGGGCCAAAATCAGCCCGTTCGAGCCGACGCCGTCGCGCAGCGCCTCGAGGAATTTCTGGCGCGACTCCTTGTCCGCGTTCTCGAGCGCGGTGAGCAGCGGCGCGACGGCCTTCTCGTTGGCGATCTTGCCGAGACCGACAGCGGCCTCACGCGCGACCTCGACGTCCTTGTCCACCACGAGCTTGATGAGCACGTCGGTGTACTTCGGGTCCGCCTCGCGCGAGAGCACCGTGGCCGTCAGCTGACGAACGCTCGGGCTCGAATCGCCCGCGTAGGTCTGGAGCTTGTCGATCGTCACCATGCCCGACATCACCTCGGGGTCGAACGCCGGCGAGCCGTTGAGGCTCTGAATGGACGCGAGGTGTCCCTCTCGGTACTCGGCGAGCACGGCATCGAACGAGCTGCCGTCCTTCAGCACCGCGAGCGCCCAGCAGATCTGCGGCTTGTCCGTGCTGTCCGCCTCTTTGAGCAACGCCTGGAGCTTCGGGAGCGCGCTCGCGGCCTTGTCTTTGTACTCCCACAACGCCGTCGACGCCTGCGCGCGGATGCGGTGATCGTTGGAGCCGAGGCCCTTGTCGATGATCGTCGCCAAACCCTGATCGTCCTTGGCCCACGCGAGGTTCGCGAACGCGTCTTGTTGCAGCGCCGGAACGTCATCGCGCTTGGCCCACTCGCGCCACTTGGGCGTCTGCTCTGCCTTCGGGAGCATCTCGATGTTCTTCCGCTCGACGGCGATCTGATCGACCGTCATCTTCTCGCCCTCGTTCTTGGCGGCCAAGACGCCGAGGACGACCGCGCCGATGACGACGAGCAAGCCGAGGATGATGATGATGGGCTTGGTCGCGCCCTTCTTGAAGTTGCCGTCTCCGCCGGGATCGAAGCCTCCGCCACCTCCCCCTCCGGGCGCGGGCCCCGCGGGCATGTTCGCGAGATCGGCGTCGTCCGGTGGCCACTTGGCCGCGCGACGCTTTTCGATCAGGGACGGCGGGAGCTTCGGCGAACGTTGAGGCCGGCCGGCGTGGGGCGTGGGCGTGAGCATGCGCGCACGATATCCCAATCGAGTAGAGATTGGGCTAGAGATAACGGCCCTAGGATGCAGACCGTGATCGTCGCCGCAGGCCTTCTTTTCGAGGGGAATCGCGTGCTCGTCGCGCAGCGCAAAGCGGGTGACCACCTCGCGGGGTCGTGGGAGTTTCCCGGGGGCAAAGCGGAACCCGGAGAGGACCCACGCGTCGCCGTCGTGCGCGAGCTGCGCGAAGAGGTCGGCATCCTTGTCACGGTCGTGGACATCGTGGACGTCGTGTTCCACCACTACGCAGACGCGAGCAAGTCGGTGCTGCTCCTCTTCTACGAAGTGACGCTCACGCAGGGGTCCGCGGGGCCCTCGGCGATCGACGTCGCCGACTTCGCATGGTGGAGCGCGAGCGAGCTCGACCCCGAGAAGTTCCCACCCGCCGACGTAGGCGTCTTGGCCAAGGTGCGCGCGCGCCTGAGTGCCGCTAGTTCGGAGTAGCGGACACGGCGATAGAGGCCGGGCCCGTCCCCATTGCGTTCGTTGCAACGACGACGACTTCGTACTTCACGTCGCTCGCCAGACCTCTCAGCGTGCAGGTGGTGTCCTGCGTGTTGCAAGTTGCTTCAGGTCGTCCCGGCGCCGTCGCAGTGACGGCATATCCCGTCACGGGGGGCGAGGCACTCAATGCCGACCACTTGACCACGAGCATCCCTGAACCGGAAAGGCTGACCTTGCGAACTCGGTTGTTACCACTATCGGGCACATAGAGGTCTCCAGCGGCATCGATGTTTAGACTGTACATACCTCCGAACCGCGCCTGCCGACCGACCCCGTCGACCCACCCGGGCCCTACTCCTCCCGACCCGGCGATCGTCGTGACGAGCCCCTGGGGCGACACGCGGCGAATGCTGTAGTTATAGGTATCCGCGAGATGAATATATCCGCGCGAGTCTACTGCTGTACCCGCGGGATTGTTGAAGCGCGCATAGACGCCCACGCCGTCGTCATTACCGGGCTGGCCAGAGCCGGCTAAGGTCGATACATCACCATTCGGCGCGATCTTCCGAAGGGTGTTGTCGGACTGATCGGTGACATATAGGTTTCCGAGCGCGTCCATGTCGATTCCACTGAGAAACTTGAAGCGCGCAGAGGCACCATTTCCGTCTGAATGATCCGCCGTCGCAGAGCAACACCACCGACGGCGCACCCGGAGGTGTCACCCGCCAAACTTGGGTATCCCCATTCATGATAAACTCACCTCGAGCCGTAACGACAAAGCTGCCGGGGCAGATGCCAATTTGGAAGCCCGAATAGACGGTTGAGACCATACCCGAGGGCGTTATCTTGCGGATCGCACAGTTTGATACGTCCGAGCCATAGGCGTTTCCGTCGCTGTCGAGAGTGAGAGTGCGCAGCGAGTCGAAGCGCGCGACCGGTCCGGGACCATCGACTTGACCGGCCTGATCGGCGAGCCCCGCGAGGATCGAAACCACATTGCCCGTGATCATGCGGAGCGCGTGGTTGCTGTACTCGCCGACGAAGATCCTGCCATCCTTTGTCGCTGCAGCCGCTGTCGGGTGGTTGAACTGAGCGACGTCGACCGTATCGTCTCGATACCCAGCGATTCCCGAACCCGCGAGGGTCGTGACTTGGCCAATCGCGACCGCGTCGGCGTTCACCGAAAGCGGACCGGTGGGCACAGCCCTTGGCTCAACCAACGCCCCACACGCGAGAAGCGCCGACGCCAACGCGCAGACTCCGTTCTGTTTCACGGACAGTGTTGGTCTTGCAGATTGCAGGCTGCCATGTTTGCACACGGAGTATTGCTGAGACAGCAATGTAGTCCTGGGGTGCCACATGTCGTGCAGGTTACGGCTCCATAGTCCACGCTGCCCCTGCCCCGAAATATTCGGTCCGCCATCGGCCCCTCCAAGCGCAAGCGGTACTACTCGTCGATGGATGATGCGCAATGAGCATTGGCGATCGACCCTGAGATCGTTCTCACACGCGCTTCTTCTTGAAGATCTTCTTGGCGACCTCGATTGGCTGCCCTTTGATGAAGTAGGTGGACGCTGCTGCGCCGAGCGCCGTCGTCCCTGCGAACGCGACGGCCCCACTCACGGCAGAGCCCGCTCCGGGAAATACATATTTGACGAGCCCGCGCGCCGCCTCTCTCAGCGCGTACGCCGCGCCGACGTTCGCTCCCATCGCGGCCAGAAACTCGAACGCGCTCGACTTGTCCATCGGGCGGCCGCTGAGCCATGCGATGCCTGCGACCAAGCTCACCTGCGCAGCCGTGATCGGGAACACGTCGGCGATCGGGATCGGGATCATCGCGATGCCGGCGCAGAGCGTCGCGGTCGCGCGCGTGAGATCGGTCGCGAGCTCCGCCTGCACGGACTCCACCTTCGCCATGCGCGCGAACATGCCGCGCCCCTCCGCGGGGAGCTTGCGGAACAGCCCGCGCGCGAGATCGTCGATGCGGTAGCGATCGTCCGTGCGTACGGTGCCGTCTGCGCGAACGGACATGTAGCTGCTCACGGCGAGCGTCTCCGCCAGCAAGTGACCGAGCTTGTGGCGCGTCTTGATCTTCTCGTCGAGCGTGCGCTCGGCCAGCAGCATGTGACCCTTCTTCTCGTCGAGATCAGGTCCGGCGTCACCGGACAGGCGCTGATCTCGCGGCTCGAGCAGGTCCGCGTGCGTGATCACCGCGAAGATGGGCGGCGCGCGTTTGTGGCTCTTTTCAGCGGCGACCACGATTTGCTCGAGGGCGTCCAGGTCCCCGTCGATCGCGCTGTCCACGTCGAACGCGCGCACCACGAACAGGATCAGGTCCGGCGCCTCGCGCGCGAGCTCGAGCATCACCGAGGCGATGGGCGACTTGCTCTCGTCGCTCTCCGCGGGCGCCGAGCCCTCCTGCAGGCCGCGCGTATCGAGGACGCGCACGGACCCTTGCGCGGTGGACACGTCGAACCACTTGCCCTGCCCCGTCTGCGCCTTCACGTGCCCGAGCTCCGCGACCTTCTTGCCGACGAGCGCATTCACGAGGGCGCTCTTGCCCGCGCCGCGACGACCGACGAGGGCGAACGCGGGGGGCCGATTCTCCAGCAGCGTGGAGCGCAGCACGGAGATCTGCGAGCGCAGCGCCTTCACCGAGTCGTTCGGCAGCATGCCGATCAGCGCCTCGAGGCGCTTGATGGACTCCGCGATCATCTGGACCGTGTCTTCGTCTTTCGGCTTCGGCATGTCGACATGAGCATGGCACGTTTGGCGCGCCGTGCGATGATGCGCGCCGTTTGAAGACCGCGTCCGCACTCACTGCCGCAGAAGCGGCGCTCCCCAGTTTCGGCCTGAAGGAGCTGCGGCCTTGGCAGCGAGACTCGATCACGGCGCTGCTGGAAGGGACGCGGCGCGTCCTGGTCGTGGCGCCTACCGGCGGCGGCAAGTCGTTGACGTATCAGCTGCCGGCGATGGTGCTGCCGGGGACGTCCGTCGTCATCTCGCCGCTCGTCGCGCTGATGGAAGATCAGGTTCGTGCGCTGCAGGAGAAGGGTCTTCCGGCGACGTACCTCGCGAGCAACCTGCCCATGGAGCAGCGGCGCGATCGCGAGAAGCGCCTGCTGGCCGGCGAGTACAAACTCGTCTACCTCGCGCCCGAGCGGCTCGCGACGGGTTGGACCGCGGACTTCCTGCGGCGGCTGAAGCCCTCGCTCGTCGCCATCGACGAAGCGCACTGCATCTCGCAGTGGGGTCATGATTTTCGTCCGGACTACTTGGGTATCGGCCCGTTTCTCCAGCAGCTCAACCCCGACCACGTACTCGCGTGCACCGCGACCGCGACGCCCGAGGTGCGCAAGGAGATCGTCGATCGCCTGGGTTTTACGGCCGATCACGACGTCATCCTCCGCGGCTTCGCGCGACCCAACCTGCACCTCGAGGCGCGTTGGGTAGACGGTCCGAAGGACGCGAAGAAGTCGATCGAGGGCGCGCTGATGGTCGCTCTCGGTGCGCGAAAGGCCCCGCGCGGAGGGGCGATCGTGTACGCGGCGACGCGACGCAATGTAGAAGAGATCGCGCGCCACTTGAACGAGGTCGGCTGGAACACGACCGCCTATCACGCCGGCATGAGCGGCACCGACCGCACCAAGGCGTCCGACGCGTTCGCCTCCAAGGCGGTGCCCGTCGTCGTCGCCACCAACGCGTTCGGCATGGGCATCGACCGCGACGACGTCCGGCTCGTCGCGCACGCGCAGCCGCCTTCGTCGATTGAGGCCTACTACCAAGAGGTCGGCCGCGCGGGCCGTGATGGTGACGAGGCGCACGGCGTCTTGCTGTGCTCGAGCGCGGACATCGCAGTACGAAGGCGCTTGGTGGAGCTCGGCACCGGAGGTCGCACCGCGCAGCCCGAAGAGGTGGCGAGACAATGGCGGCTATTTCGCGAACTCCTGACTTTCGTCGACGCGCGCACTTGTCGTCACGACTTCGTACTTCGCTATTTCGGTGACGAGGGAGAGCTCCTCGGCGGCTGTGGGCATTGCGACGTCTGCGAGTCCGTGGACGAAGCGCCCACCGGCGAAGACGCCACGATCGTGGTCAAAAAAGGCCTCTCCGGCGTCGCACGCGCCAACCGCCGCGCGGGCCTCGGCGCGATCGTGGCGATGCTCACGGGCAAAGACGACGACAAGACTCGCAAGTTCGGCTTCACCCGACTGTCGACTTTCGGATTGTTTAAAGGCGAGTCCCCCGATTGGGTCATGGCGTTGTTGAGAGGCTTCATCGCCGCGGGCTGGATCGACCTGACACCCACCGAGCACCCCGTGCCCTACCTCACCAAAGCCGGTGGGTTGGCGATGCGCGGCGACGCACCGATCCGAATGCTCGTCCCGTCTCGATTGCCGAGGATGCGTAAGCCGCGCTCCGCGGGTCCGTCGTCCGTGGACTTCTCGAACGATCCGCTGCTCGGCAAGTTGCGAGCGCACAGATCTGAGGTCGCGCAGCAAAAGCGATTACCCGCTTATGTGATCGCCCACGATCGAACGCTGGTGGAGCTCGCGCAGAAGAGGCCGAAGAACATGGCCGAATTGTCGACGATATTCGGTTTAGGCCCGAGCCGAATCGAGCAATACGGCGAGGGCCTGCTGCGCGTGATCGCTACGGGCTGAACGTCGCGGTGATGCAGTCCGCGATGTCGTAGGGGACGCCGGTTCCAGACGCGTCCACTTCGTACCAAGACGCGGCGTTCGCGACGATGTCTGCGAAGTAGGTGGCACCCTTGACCAACACGCCTGGGGGGATTCGAAATGAAAGACTGGAATAGAGGGTCAGGTCGAACACGGGAGTGAGCACCGTCGCGCCGTTGATGGCATCTACCCGGACGACCCTCACCGAATACGAAGAAGCGTTGCCGATGGCCGGCGGGTTCCACGAGATCGTGGGCATGAAGTTGACGTTGGCTTGAGGCGAGAAGCCGTCGAGGAAGTTGACCTTCGGACTCTGCGGCGGGCGGACGCCAAGCCCGATTGGCGAATTGAACGCGCCGGGTCGCGAGGAGCTGACGCCACCCCGCCAAGTCGCGGGCGTCGCTCCGGCAGCCGTGAACGTCACTGCGACCTCGACCGCCACGTAGGTGAACTCCGTCCAATTCGTCTTGAGAAATTGGCCATATGCGAATGAGCCATAGTCATAGTCCGCGAAGATCACGCCTCCGTCGCCGCCGCCCGTGCCGGCGCTGAGGTCTTTGTACAGACTGAGCAACACGACGCTGCCGCGACCGGTCGTCTGGTCCGGATAGGTGATGCCGTCCGGGTGGGCGAAGACGTTCGCGTATAAATGGGTCGCTACGGCTTTGGGGTTCACCTTCGCCGGTAGTGCGCCAAACTGCGAATACCGAATATCCAACTTGGCACTCCCCGTTTGCGGCGCGCTGACGAGGGGCACGTTCTCCGAAGACGCGACTCCGTTCAAGACGGTCCAGTCCGTGAGCTTCGCGTATTGCTTGGCGATGCTCACCTGTGCGACCGCGCCACCGGTGCCGACTGATTGTGGCGGCGCCAGTGTGACCCACACGGTGTCCTGCTTGGTCGCGTCGGGCAGCCCCGCCGCGAGGGTTCCCAATTCGCCTTTGCTCCAGTCGATCACCACGCTCGCGCTCGTCACGCCGTCCGCGGGTTGCATCACGCCGCCGAGCTGGAACGGCCGCAGGTTGAAGCCACCTTGCGCGCTCGTGATTTGGATCAGCGAGTCCTTCGCGTACGGGTCGAGGTTGGTGAGGTCGACCGTCACCGGCGTGGGCTTGCTGGCGAGCTTGAGGTCGGGTCGCGCGGCCACAAGGGTGTTGAGCTTCACGATATTCGCGACGTGCTCGACACAACTTTGAACTCCAGAATACGAAGTACAAAGCCAGTAGTTGCCACTCGGCACTTGCGAGATCGAGAACGTTCCGTCCGGAAAGACGATACCCGGATAATTGGTAGTCCCGACGAGCGCGAAGATCGTCGTCCCTTGTGGTGGTGGCGTCGCGACTACGTTCTTCGAGAGATCGTCTTTCTCATAGGTCGTCGTGAACGCGCCCGTCACGTCTCGGAGCACGATGCACGAGCCGTAAGAACAGACTCCTGCTCCGGCGGCGCACGGCGTTCCGTTGGGCAGCGGCCCGACCGGGATGCAGCCAATGGGTCCACAGACCCTCGAGCCGTCCTGACACTCGTTGGGGAAGGGCCTGCACGGCGCGTTAGGTACGCACTGGATGATTTCGCAGAGGCCACTCGTGCAGAAGCTGCTTCCGCACCGCGTCCCATCGACCGCGAACCCGCTTACGACGCATCCGACGACCACGCCCTGATCACACCTCGTCGTGCCGGTGAGACATGGGTCCGGCACCGCGCACGCCACGTCGCACACTGGGTTCGGCGGAACGGCCGGCGCGCTGTTGCACGATGCCGCGATCACCAAGACGAACAGCGACACGCCACGAACCATGCGTTTCAGCACATCACGCAAAGTCATTTGGGTCTACGGTTGGGAGGACATGCATCGCAGTCTCGTTTTGGTCGCTCTTGTCACTTTTTCATGTGGACGCGAGGCGCCGAAGGTCGCCGGCGAGTCGGTCGATCGGCAGAGCGGTGAGGCGGTGGAGGACGGCGGCAGCGTGAACGGCACACCCCGACCCGATCAGCCGACGGAGCCGGTGATTACGAACTTGGCGCCGGGGGAATTCGAACTATCGACTTCGACAGGCGCTGCCGTCGCAACCAAGACGCGCGTCGAACGAAAGGACACGTCGGGCTCGTGGACGCCGCTCGAGCAGCTCGATCTCGGCAACGGATACCGATTGGTCGCGAGTTGCGCCGTCGCGAGCCCGCCCGCGTGCACCACCATCAGCGCGGGCGCCGCGCTTCATCCTGTCCCCTGGCAGGGACTCAGCTGCAGCTCTCAATGCAATCGCGATTGCGACAAGAACGTGTGGCTCGGCGCGGGCACGTTCCGCCTCGTGGTCTCGCCGTGCGCCGGAGACGACAAATCGACAGAGACCGCCGGGCCCGCGTTCGAGCTGCCCTCGCATGACGTCATGGGTCTGGCGTTCGATCGCTACAAGCTCTCCGTCGAGGTCACCGCAGTCACCGCGACGCGGTTGGAGCCGCCCGACGCGTCGTGGAGCGCGACCGCGCCTAGTCGGCCGAACGCGGTCGCGGGCTTCGCCGTTCGAGCCGGCTCCGAGCACGCCTTCGACACGGCCGCAGTCGCATCGCTCGTCGCGTTGCTGCGCAATCCGAACGGGTTCGACGACAAGACCGCAACACGCTGCGCGATGGCGCGTGTCGTGGGTCTTCGCCTGACGCGCAATCTGGCGACCACCGGCAAGACGCCTCGCTCTGAGACCGTCGAGCTCGCGATCGACTTCAACTGCCACAAGCTCTTCGCCGTGCGCGGCGGCACGGACGGCAAGCCGCGCACCGTGCTCGCAACGCAATTCGACCCGTCGAGCGCAGCATTCGCCGCGATCGTGAAGAAGGCATTCGCCGACGATAAGGAACTAGCGACTATCCGCTAATGGAGAAGGCGCTCATTGCTTTACAAACGTCAGCTGCGAAGGCTTTTGGTTGCCTGGCAGGTTGATGATGAGCTTCGACCCGGAGACGGAATAGGGAACACCGCCGAGCCCGGTTTGACCGCAAGCATAGGAGGTGTTGAAGGCCATGTAGCTGCCGCCCGGCGCAGGCGTGGCGTCTGCAGCATCACCACCATCACCCGCGTCGGACGGCGGCGGGGCGGCGTCGACTGCCGGGGCGCCGTCCGCGAGTTCGTAGGTGAAGTCGATGCTTGCCGTGCTCAACGGGGTCCCCGTCGAGTCTTCGTCGATGCGTTCGATGCGACTGCCTTTGATGACGAGCGTCTTTCGGTACCAAGTCGTCGTCATCCCGAACGGCGGAATCGTCGAATAGGAGGCGTAGTTGGTGAGTACGTAGGTGCCATCGGCGACGTCACCACCGGTGGCCGGGGGGAGCGTCCCCTTCACCACGAGTTCGAAGACTTTTGTCCCACAAACGGCGGCGTCGTTGCAGCCTGCCTCGTCGCTGTGACAACTGAGAAGCGTGTCGGGCCCCGTGTCTTGGATCATGCTCGTGTCTTGTTGGTTGGTGTCTCCGCCCGTGTCCGGAGGTGGGATGAAAGGCCTGTCCGGCAGAGGTCCGCCCTCCAAATCCGAGAGCGGCGGGGCCTTGTCGGGGTCGGAGACGCAAGCCGCGAACATGGCGCAAGGAAGTGCAAACACGAGTGACAAGGCGAGAAGACGAGACGGGCTCATCTCCTAAGTAGATCCTTTTTGTGGCGTCCGCACAAGTTCAGCGGAGCGATGCGTACGCCGCGACGCATTGACACCCCGCCTTTTCCGGGCGAAACCGCCCCAGGAGAAGAGCCGTGGCCGCCAGCTATTTCGATGTAGATGGGACTTTGGTGCGCACGAACCTCGTGCACCCGACGCTGTTTTATCTCGTCAATCAACAGACTCCGCTGCAGAGCGCATCTCGCCTGCTGAGGGCCGCGTTCAAGAGCCCGCAGATGGTGCTCGCAGAGCTGCAAGATCGCCGGACCTTCAACGAACTGTTGTTCTCCGCGTACGCCGGGACGTCGAAGGACAGACTTCACCTACTTGCCGACGAGTGCTTCGACACGGTCATCAAGCCCGCGCTCTTCCCGCACGCCAAAGGGCTCGTGCAGCGCTGTCGAGACGAGGGACAAGACGTCGTACTGGTCTCGGGCGCGCTCGACTTCTTGATGGATCGACTCGCGACTCATCTCGGCGCGACCGGAGTGATCGCCAACCGACTCGAGATCAAAGACGGCTACGCCACGGGCCGTCTGCTCCGACCCGTCGTTGCGGGGCCGGAGAAGGCCAAGCTCATTCGCAAGGACGCGAAGGACCACGGCCACGACCTCGACAACTGCTTCGCCTACTCGGACAGCTACTCCGATGTGCCCATGTTGAGCGTCGTCGGCAACCCTGCAGCCGTGAACCCGGACACACGCCTCGCGCTCCTCGCGAAGGCATACGGCTGGCCCGTTCTGACTTTGGAAAAGAACTCATGACCCATCCGCTAGTCGTCACTCTCGACAAAAAGAGCGCGCCGCGAACCCTGTTCTACGGAGACCGACTCATCGAAGTAGATCTGCCCGCCGGCACGCGCTGCATCTACCCGCGACCGCCGATGGATGCGCTGAAGGATCCCGACGCGGCGATCCGTTACGCGCTCAATCACCCCTACAACTCGGACCCGCTCCACGCGAAGCTCAAGCCCGGGATGAACGTCGTCATCGCCATCGACGACATCTCGCTCCCGCTGCCGCAGATGAAGCGACCCGACGTACGCGAGCGCGTGCTCACGATCGTGCTGCAAATGCTGGCCGATCACGGCGTGGACGACATCACGATGATCATCGCCACCTCCGTGCACCGCCGCATGACGGGCGAGGAGATCCGCTGGATCGTCGGCGACAAGATCTACAATCGCTACTACCCGGACCGCCTCTACAACCACGACGCCGAAGACCCCAACGGGATGAAGTACGTCGGGACCACCGAGCTCGGCGAAGAGGTGGAGCTGAACAAGAAGGCCGTTGAGAGCGATCTGCTCATCTACGTGAACCTCAATCTGGTCCCCATGGACGGCGGGCACAAATCGGTCAGCGTTGGCCTGTGCGGATATCGAAGTTTGCGCGCGCACCACAACCCGAAGGTGATGCGTAATTGCCATTCGTACATGGACCCCAAATCGAGCGAGCTCAACACGAGCGTCGTGCGCATGGGCAAGCTGACGAACAAGGCGCTCAACGTATTTACGATCGAGACGACGGTGAACAACCGCATGTTCGATCGTCCGCTGGATTTTCTCGCGAAGAACGAGGACGACCTCTCTTCCTTCGAGAAGCTGGGATTGAAGGTGTTGACGGCAACGCTCAACCGCACGCCTCAAGCCGCACGCCAGGCTATCTTTTCGCGGGTTCCGTCGCCTTATGGCATTACGGGAGTGTTCGCGGGCGAGACCGAAGCCACGCACGAGCACACGCTGAAGAAGGCGTACGAGCAGTACATGGTGCCGGTCAAAGGCCAGTGCGACATCTTGGTCACCGGCATCCCATACATCTCGCCCTACAACGTGAACTCCTTCTTGAACCCGCTGCTCGTTCAAGTGTTGGCGCAGGGCTACATGTTCAACTCCTATCGGGGTCAGCCGCTCGTCAAAAAAGGCGGCACGCTGATCTTCACTCACCCGATGACGGACATGTTCGACAAGAATCACCACGCGCCGTACATCGAGTTCGTGCACAACCTGTTGCCCGAGACGCGCGACGCGATGGAGCTGCACAAGCGCTACGAGGCGAAGTTCGCCGCGAACCCGGCGTACATCCAGATGTACCGCACCGGCCACGCCTACCACCCGGCCCACCCATTTTTCATGTGGTACTGGGGCGAGGCAGGTAGGCAGTGGCTCGGGCGCGTGATCGTCGTCGGCGCGGACAACGAGTACATCCCGAAGATCTTCGGCTACGAGACCGCGAAGAACATGACCGAGGCGCTCGACATGGCGCGCGATACGGCGCCGAGCTCGCCGGAGATCACGTGCTTTCACTTCGCCCCGATCGTGATGGCAGACGTCACCGTCTAGTCAGGCGGCACGCGCCTGTTCTCAGGTCGAGTGCAGACCGACGTGATTGCCTTCGGTGTCCGCGATGACTGCGAGAAAGCCGAAGTCGCCGATCGCCGTCTTGGGGACGATCACCCTGGCTTTTGCGGCCTCCGCGCGTGACAGGACCGCGTCGAGCTTGCCGGTCGCGTTGAGGTAGACCATCACGCCGCCGGAGATGGGTGGGCGCTTCTTGTCGTGGATGAGCGCACCGCCGACGCCCTCCTGGCTTCCCGAGAAGATGCCGTGTGGGGTGCCGAAGTGGATCTCTCGCTTGAGCTTCGTGTCGAGCAGAGTCTCGTAGCAGCGCACCGCGCGGTCCATGTCGGAGACGGGGATTTCGAACCAGCTAATCGCGTTGGTCATTGAGTTTCCTTTGTGGGAGCGCCGAAGCGCCGTTGGATGAACGTTAGGTACACCCGCGCATTGTCAGCCTCATGTCAGGTTTGACGCGGTAGCGTATTGGCGTGGTCGAAGCGCAGGTCGAACGGTTCGTGCGCAAGCACCTCCGGCGGAAGTCGACGGCGCTCGTGCCCGAACTGCACGTGTTCATCGGGGGAGACCCGACTCCGCTCTGGCACGCGACGCAGGCGTTCATGATCGAGAACGACCTCGCGAAGGCGCCAACGATGGACCCGCCCTATTGGGCATACGCGTGGGCCGGCGGACAAGCGCTCGCGCGATACGTGCTGGACCATCCGAAGGTCGTCCGAGGCAAGTCGGTGCTCGACGTCGCTTCGGGAGGCGCGATCGAGGGCGTCGCTGCGGCGCTGGCAGGAGCGAAGCGCGTCGTGTGCGCGGATCTCGATCCGATGGCAGAACACGTGGCGCGGATGAACGCGGCGGAGAACGGAGTCCACCTGGAGGCGATCACGAAGGACGCGACGACCCTCGACGCGGCCTCGTTCGACGTCGTCTTCGCGGGCGACGTCTTCTACGAGGCGACGATGGTGGCGGGACTCTTCCCGTGGTTGCGGTCTTGCTCCAAGCGGGCCCTCGTCCTTGCGGCGGATCCCGGCCGGAAATACGCGCCGAAACAGGACGCGGCGGAGCTCGCGCGGTACCTCGTGAAGACCGACTTGGTGCTCGAAGGTCGTCCCTCCAAGGAGACGCGCGTCTATCGAATCACCGCGTAAACCTCTCTACGTTGACTCTTGGGCCATCCAAGGCGAAAAGGCGGGCGCCCCATGGAGTCTCCCAAGCAGTCCAACGGCGTCGCTGTGCATCACGCGGTGCCGTCGCTCGATCCGGCGAAGGTGTTCGACGGCGCACGGCTCGTGCTGCTCGGCGGCACCGGCTTCTTGGGCAAGGTCTTCCTCTGCATGATGCTCGATCGCTTCCCGAACATCGGGAAGATTCATCTGATGGTTCGCTCATCGAAAGGTCGAACCAGTGAAGAGCGCTTCTGGAAAGACGTCGCGACGAGCGAGGCGCTGCGCCCGCTGCGGGAGCGCTACGGCGACGGCCTCGAGGCGTTCTTGCGTACGAAGATCGTTCCGATCGACGGTGACGTGGGGCGCGCGAGCTGCGGCGTCGCTGATGAGGTCATCGGCGAGCTGAAGGGCACCGTGGACGCGCTCGTCAACGTCGCCGGCGTCGTCGACTTCAACCCGCCGCTCGACGAGGCGCTCGACGCCAATGCGTTCGGTGTGCAGAACCTCGTCGCGCTTGCACGCGCGCTCGGAGACGTCCCGCTCTTCCACACGAGCACCTGCTACGTCGCCGGCTACCGCAAAGGCCCGATTTTGGAGGTCGATCCGTTCACGTTCCCCTTCCCTCGCTGCGAGGAGCTCGGGCGCGAGCTGTGGACCCCGGAGCGCGAGATCGCGGACTGCCTCGACTTGATCGCGCAGGCGCGACACCGCTGCGACGACGCGTTCCGCCAGAGCGAGTTCAAGGAGCGCGCGCAGAAGAGCCTCCTGTCACGCGGCGAGCCCACCGAGGGAAAGGCCCTCGAGGAGGAACTGGGCAAGGTCCGTCGGCGCTGGGTGAGCGACAAGCTCGTCGAGGCGGGCGTCGAACGCGCCACGCACTGGGGTTGGCCCAACACGTACACGTACACGAAGAGCATCGGCGAGCAGATCATCGCGCGTAGCGGTCTCAAGTTCACCATCGCGCGCCCGGCGTGCTGCGAGACCACGGAGAAGTTTCCATTCAAAGGATGGAACGAGGGCATCTCCACGACGGTGCCCTTCATCTTCCTCGCGATGAAGGGTCAGCTCCACCTTCCCGGTGGAGAGGCGATCCTCGATCTCATCCCGACCGACATGGTCTGCGCGGGCATGCTGCTTTCCCTGACCGAATTGCTCGAGGGTACGAACAAGCCCGTCTACCAATACGGCGCGGCAGACGTGAACCCGTGCAGCTCCGGACGGTTTGGCGAGCTCATTGGTCTGTACAAGCGTCGCTCTTTTCAAAAGAAGGGCGGCAACCCGATCGTCAACTTCTTCCAGGCGCACATCGAGCCGGCTGTCATCTCGATCGACGCCATCGACAAGATCGGCGCGCCTGCATTCGCGAAGGCCACGGCCACGCTCGCCAAGGTCCTCAAGCGCGCGCCGGGCCCAGTCGCTGCGATCACGCGGCCCATGAGCAAGACGCTCGAGGGAGTATCCGCGAGCCAGAAGAAGATCGGTGAGCTGCTGCACCTGTTCGCTCCGTTCTCGGAGTGGTCGCACGGCCCGTTCTCTTGCGCGAATACGCGCGCCGCCTACGACCGACTCGACGACGAGTGGAAGGCGAAGCTGGACTGGCGGCCCGACAGGATCGACTGGGCAGACTGGTTCTACGGCATCCACATGCCCGCGGTGGAGAAGTGGATCCTTCCCGAGATGGACGCGCGAATGAAGCGCGAGAAGAAGCCGCTGCTCGCGCACGAGACACTCGTTCGCCTCGTGGAGCAAATGGCCGAGCGCCACGAGCACGCCGTAGCGCTTTCCTTCCTCGAGGACGACGGCATGAGCCGCGTGACCTACGCGAACCTGCGTGATCGCGCCAACGCCGTGGCCTCTCGGCTCGCCGAGATGGGCTGCAAGAAGGGCGACCGCGTCCTCATCTCGGGCAAGAACCATCCGGACTGGGCCATCGCGTACTTCGGTGTCTTGCGCGCCGGCGGAACCGCCGTGCCCGTCGATCCCGAGCTCGATCCTGGACCGTTCTGTAACGTGCTCGCCGAGAGCGGCGCGCGCATCGTCATCGCGGACGCTCACGTACAAGAGAAGTCCGGCAAAGAGGTCCGCGGCAAGCACCCCGAGTGCACGGTGGTGGATGTTCACGCGATCACGGCAGAGAGTCAGGGGGGCGCCGGGCTGGTCGCGCCCGCAGTGGAGGTTCACGAGGGCGACATCGCGAGCCTCATCTACACGAGCGGCACCACCGGCAAGCCGAAGGGCGTCAAACTCACGCACGCGAACTTCAGCAAGCTCATCGCGTCGCTCGCGCCTATTTTCCCGCTGACTCCGCGCGATCGCGTCCTCAGCGTACTTCCGCTGCACCACACGTTCGAGTTCACGTGCGGCCTGCTCTTGCCGATCTCGCGCGGCGCGCGCGTCGTCTACTTGGGTGAGCTCAGCGCGGACCGACTCACGGAGGGCATGGGGGTCAGCAAGCCGACCGCGATGGTGGGCGTGCCCGCGCTCTGGCAGCTCATCGAGCGTCGCGTGCGTTCGCAGATCGACGCGCGCGGGCCCGCGATGAAGGTCGCGTTCGATTTCGCGACGGAGGCGAACCGCAACCTCGGACGCGCGCTCGGCGTCGACGTTGGCAGGCTGGTGTTCGCGCCGCTGCACGAGGCGCTCGGCGGCAACCTCAAGACGATCATCTCCGGCGGCGCGGCGCTCCCGAAGGAGACGCAGCAGCTCTTCGCAGGTCTAGGGCTGCACCTCACGGAAGGCTACGGGCTCACCGAGGCGGCGCCCGTGCTGACCGTCAGCGATCCGCGGAGCAAGCCCGGTCAGGTCGGCAAGCCCGTGCCCGGCGTCCAGATCAAGATCGCCGACCCCGACGAGAGCGGCGTCGGCGAGGTGCTCGCGAAGGGCCCGAACGTGATGGCGGGCTACACGGACGAAGCGGCGACGCGCGCCGTGATGACAGACGACGGCTGGCTCAAGACCGGCGATCTCGGAAAGCTCGACAAACAAGGGCGATTGTCGATCGTCGGTCGCATCAAGGACGTCATCGTCACCACCACCGGCGAGAACGTCTATCCCGACGACGTAGAGCGCGCGATCGGTGACGTGTCAGGCATCGCGGAGCTCGCGATCGTCGGCGTCGAAGCGCCACGCGGTGGTGAGCGCGTCGCGTGCTTGGCCGTCCCCGAGGGCAACGTGGTCCGCGAGTCGATCATGCCTCCGCCGAGCGACGGGGCGATCGAGCTGCGCGCGGATCGCAACGAGCGCGCGATGAAGGCGCTGCGCTTGGCGATCAGTAAGCTGCCGTACAACCAGCAGCCTTCGGTGATGTACCTGCATGACGCGCCGCTGCCGCGAACGGCGACGCGGAAGGTGAAGCGCAACGAGGTCACCGAACTCGTGCGGAGGCTGATCGCCGCGACCTCCACGGAGTACGACGGCGCGGAGCTCGGCCCCGTGAGACGCGCGATCGTCGCGGTGAGCGGACGCGCGGCCGCCGAGGTACACGGTGCGGCGACGATGCACGGTGATCTCGGGTTCGACTCGCTCATGCTCACCGAGCTGCTCGACGCACTCGAGGCGCGCGGCAAGACCATCGATCCACAAGCGCTCACTGCGTGCCGCACCGTCCTCGACGTCGAATCACTCTTCGGAACGTCGCACGCGGACAAACCCAAAGAGCGACGCACGGCGACGATCGAGGGTCGCGAGCAGAAGACGCTCGTGCTGCCGCCGGAGGTCCAGGACGCCGCGAAGACCTTCATCGGATCGCTACAAGACCTATTTTACGGGCAGTTGATGAAGCCCAGAGTCACCGGGCGCGCCTTCATCCCGCACAACAGACCGACGATCGTCATCGCCAATCACACGAGCCACCTCGACATGGGCTTCGTGAGACACGCGCTCGGACCGTATGGCGAGGACATCGTCTCGCTCGCCGCGCAGGACTACTTCTTCGACCAAGGCATCAAGCGAGCGTTCTTCGAGAACTTCACCAACCTGCGCGCGATCGATCGCAAGGGTGGCGTACGACAGAGCTTGCGCCAGGCGAGCGACGTCATCTCGCGCGGTAAGACCGTGCTCATCTTCCCCGAGGGCACGCGCACGCCGACGGGCGAGGTCCAAGAGTTCAAGCCGATCGTCGGGCACCTCGCGCTCACGCACGGCGTCGACATTTTGCCGATTTGCCTGAGCGGCACGTACGAGGCGATGCCGAAGGGCTCGCCGGTGCCGATCAAGCGAGACATCACCGCGCGCATTGGCTTGCCGCTCGCCATTGCTGATCTGCGACGACTCACAGAGGGCAAGACGCTCGCGGACGCGTCGCGCGAAGTGGCTCGCCTCGCGCGCCTCGCGGTGCTTGCGCTTCGAGACGGCGGCTTGCTCGACCTGCGGACAGTGAAGACCGGCGAAGACGCCGCTCCGAAGAAAGAGCACCCGCTCGTCACCCTCTTCCAAGAGCTGGAAGGCAAGTTCAAGCCGGGCTCAGTGGATCGCGCGGTGAGCTTTTACTTCACGCTCGGCTCGGACGAGCTCTCCAAGTGGACACTCAAGATCGATCCGCAGACGTGCCAAGTGAAGCTCGGCAAACCCGAGGGCGGCAACGCGGACTGCGTGCTCAAGACCACGACGGAGATCTTCACGCGCATCGTGCGCGAGGCGTACACGCCCGGAGTCGCCGAGTTCATGTCCGGCGCGGTGAAGAGCAACGACATCGAGCTGCTGCAGACGTTCCAGAAGGCGTTTCAGCTCAACTGAGCGTCACGGACACGGGACGCCGATCGAGCCCGTCGCGCTGCCGCCTCCGAGATCGACCACGGACTCGGTTGAATATTGATCGTGTGCATGGGGCTCGCCTGTCCGAGCCACGCGACGCCGTCTCGCACGAGCTCCAACGAGTACGCGTGCGGGCCCGTGAGCGGCTGCGCGTGAATCACGACCGGGATGACGATCTGAAATTGCGGCGGCACGTCTGGGGGGAGCGAGATGCGCCCCGCTAGAGTCTAGCGCAGTCGGGTTGGAGCGGACCTCAATTGCACTGCTCGACGCCGGCCAGCAAATTGCTGACGCAGAAGTAGGGAGCGGCTGGCAACAGGTCGGGCGGAAGCGCGCAGCATTTCGGATACAGCGCCTCTGTACAGTCCGCGGCCGAAGCACACATTCGTACGGTCGCCGGCAAACCACACGACGCGGGCAGGTATGTCGCGCACTTGGTCTCGGATTGGCATGACGAGACGATATCGTTGACATGGCAATCGTTGCCAATCGCGACGCTCGCGCAGCACACCGAACTACCGCTATCCGCGCCCGCGCAATCGACTCCCGCTTTGCAAGCGAGACTCCACCCGGCGTCGTGGGCATCGGGACCGCCTTCTGGCGGCGGTGCGCATACGTCGTGTGGAGCCGGTGGCGGCGACACACGCGAAGGGTTGGCGATGCGGCGCGCGGTGAACCCGACGCCAAACGAGATGCCGTCGCACGGGAAGCCAGCCTGGTTGGTGCCGTCGTGGAGAATGTCCGCCATCTGGCGGAACTGGTTCGCGAGGCCCTCGAACGCGGAGCGCTGGCACAATGACGGGCTGAAACGCTGCGCCAGGAGCCGCGCCGACGCGATGAACTCTTCTACGTCGAGCACGCCTGCGATCGTGCCGCTGGCTCGGTCTCCGTCGGCATTCATCACGACGACGGCGTGCGACAAGTGGAGATCGATCGGGATCTCCTCGACCTTCATCCCGAGCGTCAGCTCGCCGAGCCCACTCACGAGCGAGCCGTGGCTCACGTACGCGTTGGGGAACGTGTCGCGCGCCCTCTGCACCGACGCGTCGGCCAGACCGTCGCTGCGCACGGGCCAGTCTCCGGTGGAAGGCGCAGCTCCGTCTGGAGCGAACTCGCTCGAGGGGAAGCTCTGCAACACGAGGCCGACGTTGGTCTGGTTCGGCGTGTCGAGCAAGCCGGTGGTCTGTAGCTGAATCGTGAAGCGACCTCGCGCGAGCTCGCTCGTGACATTTTCGGACAAGGAGTGAACCTTTTTGAAGAGAAGGTTCTCGACCATCTCCACGAGGTTTTCACCGAACGAATTGTCGATCCCATTCTCGAATCCGCGAACTCCGTCCACCTGGACCCGCGATGAGGCTCCCTGAAACCGCGTGCACACGTCCGTCGAGCGCGACGTGGTGACCTTGCCGTCCAAATCGAAGCCGTGCTGGGCCCAACTGTTCCCGATGCTTTCACCGAACGTGAGCGAGTCGACCGCAAACGTGACGGACGACCGCTCATTCGTTGACTCTGCATCAGGCCTCTCAGGCCACTTCGCGAGCATCGTGGGCGGTGTGCTCGGCGCCGTGTTGCAATATGCGAGGGAGAGCGCCACCGCCGCGATGGGTAAAGATGCTGCAATCGCCCGCATGAAGTCGCGAGATGCAGCGCCCATGCCTTGCACAACTACGCGACGTCCTTTCGCTTGGTGTGACGATTTTGCCGCAGGTTGTTGCAATCCGTAGACAGATTCGTCCGATGACGCCCCGTTTGACTCGGGCTATATGCTCGATTCGTGAGTCGTTATCTCGTCACCGGTGCCACCGGATTTCTCGGCGCGCACCTCGTCCGTGTCCTCGTGGAAGCTGGCCACGAGGTCGTCGCGTTCGCGCGCAAGTCACCCGCCGACGGCGTCTTGGCAAGCAACGGAGTCGCGTTTCGCAGCGCACCGTCGCTCGTCACCTTCCGCAAGGGTGACATCCTCGACGCCGCGAGCGTGAAGGACGCTGCGGCGGGATGCGACGGCGTGTTTCACTGCGCGGGAAAGGTCTCGCGTGATCCTGCGGACGCGGAGCTTCTCCAAAAGGTGCATGTGCAAGGCACCAAGACGGTGCTCAGCGCGTGCAAGGAAGCGGGCGTCAAGCGCGCAGTCGTCGCGTCCACGAGCGGCACCGTCGCGATCGGCGACGACCCCGATCACATCGCGAGCGAATCGGACGAGACGCCGATCGGGATCGTCAATCACTTCCCATACTATCGAAGCAAGCTGTTCGCGGAGCGCGCGGCACTCGAGATGAACTCGGCTGATTTCGAGGTGATCAGCGTCAACCCGACGATCCTGCTCGGGCCGGGCGATCGCGACGGTTCGTCCACCGGGGACGTACGTCAATTCTTGGAGAAGAAGATCCCCGCCATCCCCGGCGGCGGGCTCTCGTACGTGGACGTGCGCGATGCGGCGGAGGCGATGTGGCTCGCGATGCAGAAGGGCGTTGCCGGCGAACGCTACTTGGTCGGCGCGTGCAACGTCACGATGGCCGAGTTCTTCGCGCGCCTCGAGCGCGTGAGCGGAGTGCGGGGCCCCGTGTTCCCGATGCCGCGCATGCCGAACGTCGCGCGAGCGGGAGCCACGATCCTCGAGCGAGCGATGGGCAAGATCGGACTGCAGCTGCCGGTCGATCCCGTGAGCCTCGAGATGAGCCAATACTTCTGGTACCTCGACGCGAACAAGGCGGAGACCGTGCTCGGCTGGTCCTCGCGCGATCCGATGACGACGTTGCAAGACACCGTCGACGACCTTCGACTCCGCGGCGTGGTGTGGCCGACGGAGAGCGTGTGAAGCCGCTCCTGATCGTCAACCCGCACTCCGGAGGCGGCAAGACGCGGAAGATCTTCCCCGAGCTGGTCAAGGTGGTGCAGCGGCGGCTCGGCGAGGTGGATGCAGAATACACCAATGCCCCGGGCCACGCGATAGAGCTCGCTTCGGCGGGTGCGCGCGAGGGACGCGAGCTGATCGTCGCGGTCGGCGGAGACGGCACGCTGTCGGAGGTCGTGAACGGCGTCCTTCAGAGCGGCAAGCAGGGCGTGCACGTCGGCCTCATCGGCCAAGGCACGGGAGGGGACTTCCGCAAGGCGCTCGGGCTCGAGCACCGCCTCGATGTGTATCTCGACGCGATCGCCAAAGGGGCCACGCGCAAGGTGGACGTCGGACGCGCACGCTTCATCGGGCACGACGGCCAACCGCGCGAGCGCTGGTTCTTGAACATCCTCTCGGCGGGCATGGGCGGGCTCGTGGATCAGTACGTCGCGAGCGGCTCGCGTTTGCTCGGTGGCACCGCCGCGTATTTCATCGCGTCCACGAAGGCGCTCTTCAAATCGAAGATCGCCGACATCACTTGCAAGGTCACGAGCCGCGGCGAGACGACCGAGCACGCGCTCGAGAGCATGATGATCGCCGTGTGCAACGGCCGTTATTTCGGCTCCGGAATGCACGTCGCACCGATGGCGAAGCTCGACGACGGCGTGCTCGAGGTGGTCTCGCTGACCGCGCCGAACAAGGTCGCGTTCGCCGTCAGCTCGCAGTCCATCTACGACGGCAAGCACCTGGGCAAGGTCGGCACGACGCACTTCTCGTGTGAGCGCATCGAGATCGATCTCGTGGGCGACGACGCGCGGGACGTCTTTTTGCTGGACGTGGACGGCGAGCCGCTCGGGCGACTGCCGCTCACGATCGAGGTCGTCCCGAAGGCGATCGAGCTTCGCGCGTAGCGGCGAAATCGCGCCGCTGGTATGACTCGAGTCATGCGCTTCTTGGTCATGGGCTCCGGGGGCATTGGGGGAATCACGACCGCGCTGCTCCACGAGAGCGGCCAGGACGTCGTCACGTTCACGACCAACCCAGACATCGCGCGCGCCGTGTCCGCCAACGGGTTTCAGCTGCGCGGAGACGGGCCGCCGAGAGCCGTGCGCGCACGCCTCGTCACGCAGCTCCCAGACGAGCGCTTCGATGTCATTGTATTATGCACACAACCTCCGCAGGTGGAGGCAGCCGCGGAGATGGCCAAGGGCGCGCTCGCCGACGACGGCGTGATGGTCTGCCTACAGAACGGCCTCTGCGAGTCACGCGTGGCGGCGATCGTGGGCGCCGAGAGAACGGCAGGCGCGGTGGTCGCGTGGGGCGCGGCGATGCCCGAGCCCGGTGTCTACGATCGCACGGCCGCGGGCGGCTTCGCGCTCGGGTGGTTCAATCAGCAGAGCACTCGACCTCTCGATCACGTCGCGCACGCGTTCGAGGCGATCGGCCCGGTGGAGACGACGCGCAACCTGCTCGGCAAGCGCTGGAGCAAGCTCGCCATCAACGCCGCGATAAGCTCACTCGGCACCATCGGCGGCGATCGACTCGGCGCCCTCACCTCGCACCGCTTCGTCCGCAGGCTTGGCCTCGAGATCATGACCGAGGCCGTTCACGTCGCGCGCGCGGAGGGCGTCTCGCTCGAGAAGGTCTCCGGCACGCTGGACCTCGACTGGATCGCGCTCACCGAAGAGGACCGCAAGGCCAGCGGCTCTCCTTCGCTCATCGCCAAGCACGCCCTCTTGCTCGCGGTCGGCTTCCGCTTTCGACGTATGCGCAGCTCGATGCTCGCCGCGATCGAGCGAGGCCGAACACCCGCGGTGGACTTCTTGAACGGCGAGATCACCGAGCGCGCAAAGCGGCACGAAATAGCCGCTCCCGTGAACGAGCGCATCCGTGCGTACGTCTGGGACATCGCGAATGAGAAGCGCTCCACCGGCCTCGATACACTCCGCGAGTTGCACGACGAGACACGGTAGGCAGCGGCAACTGCGAATGTCGACCGATGCAAACGTCGCTTCGCCGCACACCACGGAGACGTCCGGGAACGTGCTCGAGTCCGAGGCCTCCACGCGCACCTTCATGTCCGAGGTTTGAGTCCGGCATGTCTTCGGTAGAACCTGGCTCGAAGAAGCGATCACGGCCGCGCTGAGCTGCGGTTGAGCGAGGGTGCCACCCGCCATCGCGCGATGACGCCGTCACAGTATTCGAGCTTCACCGCGCTCGAGTCGAGCGACCGCAGGTAGTCCGCCTGGGCGTGGTGGAACACGTTGCTCGTGCGAGGATGATAGCCCGAAGTCATGTGATATCTCTCGAGTCGTGACGACCCAAATCGCGACGTGCATGCTGTGCGAGGCCGTGTGTGGTCTCGAGGTCACGATCGATGCCGACAAGCTCGTGCGTGTGGAAGGCGATCGCCTCGACCCGTTCAGTCGTGGACACATCTGCCCGAAGGCCGCGGGGCTCGATGACGTGCGCACCGATCCTGATCGAGTGATTTACCCGCAGCGTCGAGACAAGAACGGCGACTTCGTCCGCGTCTCCTGGGACGACGCCATGCGCGAAGCGAGCGACAAACTCGGAGAGCTCGCGGACAAGCACGGGCGGCACGCCGTCGCAACCTACGTGGGCAACCCGCTCGCGCACTCTTACGGCGGGATCCTAGGCTCCATCTTCTTGCAGCAAGCGCTGCGTAGCCACTCGCGCTTCTCGGCGACGAGCGCCGATCAGCTCCCGCAGATGCTCGCGTCGCTCGAGATGCTCGGGCACCAGGTGCTCTTGCCGGTGCCCGATCTCGAGCGCACGCGCTTCCTCTTGATCATCGGCGGTAACCCGCTCGTGTCGAACGGCAGCATCATGACCGCGCCGAACATGAAGCGGCGCCTGGCCGAGATCCGCGCGCGTAAGGGTCGCGTCGTGGTCGTCGATCCGCGGCGTACCGAGACCGCCGAGGTCGCGGACGAGCATTTCGCGATTCGCCCCGGCGGAGACGCGTTCCTTTTGTTCGCGATGATCGACGCTATTTTCGAGGCCGGCCTCGCCAACCTCCGTGAGCTCCGCGACGTGACGAGCGGCGTGAGCGAGCTGCGTGAGCTCGCGCGACGATTCCCGGCCGAGAGCGTCGCAGAGGTGACGGGCATCGCCGCAGCAGACATCCGCCGGCTTGCGCTGGAACTCGCGCGTGCGAACGGCGCGGCGGTCTACCCACGCGTTGGCGCGTGCACGCAAGAGTTCGGCGGGCTCGTCGCGTGGCTCTCGATGGCGCTCACGATCATCACGGGCAACCTCGATCGCCGCTGCGGCATGATGTTCACGACGCCCGCGGTGGACGTCGCCGGCTTGGCCACCAAGCTCGGTAGGCGCGGCAGCTTCGCACGCTTCAGGAGCCGCGTGCGCGGGTTGCCCGAGTTCGGCGGAGAGCTGCCGGTCGCGACGCTCGCCGAGGAGATCGAGACGCCGGGCGACGATCGCATCCACGCGCTGCTCACGATGGCAGGCAACCCCGTGCTGAGTGCGCCGAACGGACGCGCGATCGAGCGAGCGTTGGGCAAGCTCGACTTCATGGTGTCGATTGATCTCTACAAGAACGAGACGACACGCCACGCGAACTTGATCCTCCCGCCCACGTTCGGCCTCGAGCGCGATCACTACGATCTCGTGTTCTACGCGTTCTCCGTCCACAACCACGCGAAGTACGCAAAGCCTGTATTTCAGCCTCGCGGTGAGACGCGCGACGACTGGGAGATCATGACGGATCTGGCGCAGCGGATCGCAGCGCGCGGCCGTATGACGCCATCCAAGCTCGCGATGCGCGGAACATTGCGGACACTCCGCGCCATGGGCTCGCGCGGCGTGTTGGACCTCTTGCTCCGCACGGGGCCGCAACACACGTCGATCGCGGAGTTGGAGCGAGAGCCGCACGGCCTCGACCTCGGACCCCTCGAGCCCGGCCGCCTCGGCTCTATCAAGATCTCGCTCGCTCCGCAGACCTTCACACAAGACGTACCGAGGCTCGCCCAGAAGCTCGCCAGCGCCGCGGCCCAAGATGGTTCGCTCGAGCTCATCGGTCGCCGACACCTCCGCAGCAACAACTCGTGGATGCACAACAGCGAGCGACTCACCAAGGGCCCCCGCGCATGTACCGCGCTCATCGCTCCGAGCGACGCCGTTGCGCGCGGCATCAAGGACGGAGACGAGATCACGGTCCGCTCGCGCGTTGGCGAAGTGCGCATCGTGGCGGAGGTGAGTGACGAGATGCGCGCGGGAGTCGTAAGCATCCCGCACGGCTGGGGTCACGAGCGCGAAGGCGTGGAGCTGCGCGTCGCGAAGTCGCGCGCGGGTGTCAGCGTCAACGATCTCACCGACGAGACCTTTCTCGACGCGCTCACGGGAACGGCTGGTTTCAGCGGCGTTCGCGTGTTCGTGAGCAAGACGACGGATCTGGCCCAGAGCGCCGAGTAGGCGGGACATCTCGACGCTTGACCATCTCGCGTGGTCACGCCAAGGTGCGCGGGCATGCGCAGGCTCATCGTCACTCTCCTCGTTCCGGTCCTCGTCCTCGCGGCTTGTAAGGACGCCCCCAAACCAGACGCCACGCCCAAGCCCACCGCTCCTGAGGCGATCCCGAGCGACATCGTCTACAACTCGTTCTTCTCGTCGCCGAGCGCGACGGCGAACCTGAGGGTCCAGTTCGACGGCGGGCTCGACGCAGGCGGAAACGCTGCAGTCGCCGAGGGGCCGACGGGCAAGGCCGTCGTGCTCGACCCCGGCGCGGAGCCCAAGAGCAAGCTCTCCTACGCGTTCGCGATGGGCAAGACCGCGGTCGTCACCGCCACGGTCACCGCTTCGGTCGGAGGCGGCGGGCCTACCGCGGGCGACCAGCCGCCATTCAAGTTCACCTTCAACGTGACGCCGAAGACGCGCGCGCCGGACGGCAAGACGCATTTCGATTTGAAGATTCAAAAAGTCGAGATCGTCATGACGGGCCAGGTGGACCCGCAGATGGCGCAGCAGAAGGGCGTCCTCGAGAAGGCATTCACGGGCCTCGAGGGCGGCTTCGACGCCACGTCGAACGGCGACGTCGAGAACGTCTCGCTCGCGGCGGACAAGGTCCCGCGCATGGCGCAGCAGATCCTCCCGCTGTTCGCACAGTCGCTCGAGTTTCTCGTGATACCCGTCCCGTCGGTGCCCGTCGGCGTGGGTGCGAAGTGGACGACGACGTCGCGCGACGAGCAGATCGGCGCGACCGTGACGACGACGTACACGCTCGTCTCGCACAACGGCACCGCGGCCGAGATCAAGACCGACCTCACGCGCGCGGCTCCGAAGAAGGCGTTCGAGGATCCGCAGGCGCCGCCGGGCTCGATGCTCGAGGTCAAGGGCAGCGGCTCCTACGTGATCGACCTCCGTCTCGATGGCGTGTCGAGCAAGGCGGACGGCTCGTCGACGATGACCATCTCGCTCACGGCGCCGGGGCAGCCCCCGCAGAACACCACGGTCAAGCAGTCGCAAGCGCTCGAGAGCAAGTAGCCGGCGGCGAGCCTATGGACAACGAGACGATCGCCCGCACCTTCATGGAGCTCGCGGACGTGCTCGAGCTCACGGGCGAGGTCCAGTTCAAGGTGCGCGCGTTCCGCACCGCCTCGCGTGCGATCGAAGGATTTCCGGAGTCGATCACCGACAAGGTGACGAGTGGCGGCAAGATCAAGCTCGCGGGCGTCGGCGACGGCATGCTCCGTCGCATCAAGGAGCTCGCGAGCACCGGCAAACTCGAGGAGCTCGACGAGCGCAAGAAGCAGCTGCCCGGCGGCCTGATGGATCTCATGAACCTCCCGGGCATCGGCATCAAGACCGCGCAACAAGTGTGGAAGGAGCGCGGCATCACCTCGGTGGACGAGCTCGAAGCCGCAGCCAAGAAGGGCGAGTTACGCGATCTGCCGCGGTTCGGAGAGAAGCGCGAGGAAAAGCTCATCGCCGCGATCACCGCTTGGCGAAAGCGCGCTTCGGCTCCGAAGCGATGGCCGATGGCCTCCGCGCTCGAGACCGCAGAGGCTCTGTGTGCACGCATGCGCGCGATGCCAGGTGTCCTCGAGTGTCAGTTCGCCGGCAGCCTGAGGCGGCGCCGCGAGACCGTGGGCGATCTGGACATCCTCGTGGCCGCGGACGCCTCGTACGCACATGCGATCATGGACGCGTGGTCGACCATGCCCGAGGTCGAAGAGATCCTCGCGAAGGGCGAGACCAAGACGACCGTGGTGCTCAAGGGCGGCATGCAGGCGGATTTGCGCGTCGTCCCGCGCGAGTCGTTCGGTGCCGCGCTCCAGTATTTCACGGGCTCCAAGGAGCACAACGTCGCGATGCGCACCATCGCCGTGAAGTTGAAGCTCAAGGTCAGCGAGTACGGCGTGTTCGACGCCAAAGACAAATCGATCGCCGGACAAGACGAGGCCGAGGTCTACGAGGCGATCGGCCTGCAGTGGATGCCTCCCGAGATGCGCGAGAACCGAGGCGAGATCGATCTCGCGAAGAACCACGAGCTGCCGAAGCTCGTCGAACTCGGGGACCTCAAGGGCGATCTGCACATGCACACCGTCGAGAGCGACGGCAAGTCCACGCTCGAGGAGATGATTGACGAGGCGCGCAAGGCGGGTCGCAAGTACGTGGCGATCACCGAGCACTCGCAGTCGCTCGCCATCGCCAAGGGCGTCACCAAAGAGAGGCTGCGCGCGCACATCGATCGCATCCGCGAGCTTCGAGAGAAGTTCGACGGCAAGATCATGATCCTCGCGGGTCTCGAGTCGGACATCCTGGCCGACGGCGCGCTCGACATGGCAGACGAGCTGAAGCAGCTCGATTGGGTCATTGGCAGCGTGCACAGCAAGCTCGACATGGATCGCGAGTCGATGACCAAGCGTGTCGTCCGCGCGATCGAGAGCGGCATGATCGACTGCCTGGGTCACGCCACCGGCAGAATGTTGGGACATCGTGAGGCGAGCGCGCTCGACATCGAGCAGGTGCTGCTCGCGCTGAAGCGCACAGGCACGGCGATCGAGCTCAACTCTTCACCGCTGCGATTGGACATCCACGAGAACGGCGCACGAATGGCGCGCGACTTGGGAGTGCTCGTCGCCATCAACTCGGACGCTCACTCCACGCGCGAATTGAGCTTCTTGAAATACGGAGTCGGAATCGCCCGCCGCGCGTGGCTCGGCCCCGAGCACGTGCTCACGACCAAATCGGCGAAGGCACTCACGGACTGGCGCGCGGCGCGCGCTTCGTAGTCAAGCGAGGGCGAGCGCCTGCAAGAACTCCTCGGGGCCGCGAGTGCTGCGAAGCGGTACGCCAACGAGCGCCGTCGCGAGACCCGCGGTGCCTACGCCGAGCGCCACCGCCGTTGAGTGTGTGAGCACGAGCATCTCGCCGAACCGCGCG
>JAYVYD010000059.1:0-10408 GCA_043784605.1 Myxococcales bacterium
CGTATACGTCGCAGTCGTTCTTCTCGGGTCCGCGTCGTCGCGCGAACTGCAGCAGCTGGCGAATGATCTTGGTCATTCGCTCCACCGCTCCTACGATCACGCCTGCATAGTTCTGAGTCTCTTCACTCGTCGTCTCGCCATCCACGATCATCTTCGCGCGGGCAGACACCACGTTCAGCGGTGTCCCAAGCTCGTGAGCGATCCCTGATGCGAGCTTGCCCACCGTGGCAAGGCGGTCGGCGTGGCGTAGCTGTTCCAGGGTCGTGCTGAGGCGATCGCACATGCCGTTGATTTCGCGCCCGAGGTCGGCGAGCTCGTCATCACGCGTGAGCGCGAGCGGACCGCCGAAGTCTCCGCGGCCGGTGCGTCGGGCTTTCTCTGCGAGCTTGCGAATGGGTGCGCCCACGAGCCACTGACCCATCGCAAACGAGAGAATGGCGCTGAGCACGACCAGCGCGAGCGCCATGGTGATGGTGTCGGTGATCGTCCTCGACGCGAACTGCTGCTCGTTCGTCGCAGCTTCGGAGAGCTCGATGGCGCCACGTCTCTGGCCATCCACGTCGATGGGAACGTACGTGTACCAGCGAACATCGCTGCCGCGGACGACCTTCGTGATTGGTTCTCCCGCTGGAGATTGCGCGAGTGCGACGGGCTCGAGCTGCCCGCTCTCGCTACCGGCAAGCCAATGGATATGGATCTTCGTGAAGTGGCTGTCGACGCTGTCGATCGTCTGCAGCGCGGCTTGCTCACCCTGCGATTTCCAGATCGCTCCGACCGCCGCGCCGAGCGAGCGACCGATCATCTCGTGTTCGCGCGAGCGATCGGCCTCGAAGAACGCGACCTCGCGACGCACGCGAAAATATCCATTCACCGCGAGCACGGCGCACGTCACCAACACCAGCGCGATGGTCAGCTTCGGAACGAGCTTCATGGTGCGATCACCTCTAATACCGATGCAGAGGTCGCGCTCGACGAACGCGCGTGTCGTTTCGACACGGCGTTCCTGTTCGAACTCACGGAAGTCATTCGCGCGCTAGGAACGCAAGCGAACCTGATGGCATCGGGTGTGCAGCATCGCTCGCCATGAGAGCGAACATGATTCAACTAAACCGTCTGATTGGGGTTGTTGTCTTGGTGGCTGAGGGTTGCGCGAACAACGCAGCGGTGAAGGCGCCCGTGGACACGACAGGCCAAACCTCCAACGCTCGCCCTACGGCTTCCGCTCACGCGCCGAACAAGGCCCCCCTCATGCTGTCCGAGGAGATCGTTCGGACGTGCCATATCCACATCGACACACCACAGGACGCGCCGAAGTTCGACTTCGACAGCTCGGATCTCTCCGCGCAGGATCGCGACGTCCTCAACCAAGTCGCCAAGTGCGCGACCGACGGTCCGCTCAAGGGCATGTCGTTGATGCTCGTGGGGCGGGCCGACCCACGCGGCGAAGAGGAATACAACATGGTGTTGGGAGGCTCACGCGCCGCGAGCGTTCGCATGTATCTCTCTCGGCTCGGCGTCGACGGCTCGCGCCTGGTGGCCACGTCCCGCGGAAAGCTCGACGCCAGCGGGACGAGCGAAGACGGCTGGCGCCTCGATCGCCGCGTTGACATCGAGGTCTCGCGAGGCGGGGGCACCAACGCAAAGCAGGGTGGCTAGGCTCTCGGGAGGCTCGAAGCGCCATGCGCCCATCGACTCTCGCGACGCTTTTGGTCGTGCTCGCCGTGAACCTTCGCGCATGGATGGAGTACGAGCCTTCTCGTGCGATCGGCGGCGAGCCTGGGCGTGCGCTCGCGTTCGTGTTCGGGCCACGCATCTCGATCGGCAATCTCGGCGCAGACTTCTAGCCGAGTCATTTCGACCCAGAGGGTCGACGCGCCACAAGGGGAGCGCCCGTTGCCGCCGAGCATTGAACAGACCGTGTCGTGGCACGCTGAGTGCACCACGCTCGCGGATGAATTCTCCTCATGCGGCGCGCTGGCATCGACGGGTCGTCCTCTCGGCTTGCTTTGTTACATGTTTGGCGTGCTCGGCGTCGGGCGGTCTGAGTGAGCGCGGCAAGCGCGTGACCTATGTCACCAACGTGCTCGATGTTTCAGGTTGCGATCGCATTGGCGAGGTCGAAGGCGATGGAATCGCGCAAAGCCAACACGATGCGCTCTCCAAAATGACGGCGGAGCACGAGCTGCGCAACGCTGCAGGCGAGAAGGGTGGGACGCACGTCTTGGTGACTGACCCATCCGGAAGTTTGATGAAGAAGGGCGAAGCCTACAAGTGCCCGTGATGCCCTGAGTCCGACGAGATGGAGATTGCCTCAAGCACGAAGCAGCGAGCCGAACTGCTTCTCGCGTTGCAAAGGCATGGCGTCGACAGCCTCTCGTTCACGGCGTCGGAGTCGTCGATGCTCCACTGGGTCGACGTCGCGACCGAGGCGCACGTGGCGTACGTCGACACGGGGAGCGCTTGGGTTGCAGTCGGCGCTCCGCTGACGTCGCGGGCTTACCGCGGAAAGGCAGCGCGGAACTTCATACACGCAGCGCACGCCGCGTCTCGCGATGCCTGCTTCTTCGGCACTGAGACCTTGGCGTCGAGGGACCTCGCATCGTTCTTGATAGGGATGCAGCCAGTGATCCGCCCTCGTGAGTGGCTCGCGGCGCAAAGCCGGCATTTCCGTGAGCAACTGCGCCGCGCGAAGGCGAAAGGTGTCCACGTGCGGCGCGTTGACTCCCGCGACCTTCGCGAAGGATCGCCCCTCCGAAGTGAGCTCGAGCGATGCGCTGCGGAGTGGCTCGACGTGCGCCACATGGAGCCGATGGGGTTCGTAGTCGCGCTCGAACTCTTTCATCATCCGGAGGAACATCGCTACTTCGTCGCTGAACTCGATGGCGTCGTCGTCGAGTTCCTGTCGGCCGTGCCCATTTTCGGTCGCCACGGTTGGTTGGTCGAAGACGTCATTCGAACGAGCACTGCGCCGAACGGGACCAGCGAGTTGCTGCTCGATGCGCTCGTGGGTGACGTCGTGGAATCGAGCGACATGGTCACGCTCGGCGTTTCGCCGCTGACGTCACAAGTGGCGTGGCCGTTGCGCGTCGCGCGCATCATCATGCGGCCTCTCTTCGATTTCGAGGGTCTGTACGCCTTCCGACGACGGCTGCATCCGACTCTATGGGAGCCAGTGTATCTCACCTATCCGCGTGCAGAGTCTCCATGGCCCCACTTGCTCGAAGCGCTCCGAGCGTTCGCGCGCGGCTCGCTGCTGCGCTTTGGCACTCGGTCGATCTTGCGACAACCGAGCGGCCCACCGTGGTTGCTCGCTTTGCCGTTGCTGCCGTGGTGTTTGTCACTGGGAGCGCTGGTCGTTGCGGGTCACGCCTCGCTGCTGGGATTCTCGTCCGCGCAGTTGGCCGCTTGGGTCGTCTTCGACTCCGTCCTCGCGACCGCACTCTACCGCGCGGCGCTCCACCCTCGATTCGCGAACCTCTGCGCGGTGGCTTCCGTAGCAGCCATCGACGCCGCGTTCTCGATTCATCACTGCGTGACCGTGGGTTGGGGGATGGGCGCCGAGACGCTCCTTCGCGCAGCCGCGGTCGCAGGTCCTTTCTGCGGTACGGTGGTGCTTTTGTGGGCGTGCCACCGCAGCCAGGCTCAACGCTCTTCGGGTCGTCGCGGGCGCTCCGCCAACTCCGCGCGGGAGTCCGGCCTGCTCGTGTCCAAGTCGCCGCCGTGAGCCTCGAGCCCAGCATCTCCGCTCTTAACGTGGCGACGTCGCCTTGACCTCTCGAACATGTTCTCCACGGTCGCGGACGTCGCTGCACCCAGCAAGGCTCCGGCAATGATGCCTGCGACGCCATTTTTTATTCCGATCAGCGCCCCCGTGATCGCTCCAACGACTTCATGAGTCGGCGACTCGGTTCGTCCTTCTTCCGCGAGCGACTCTGCTGGTTTGATCATCACGCACTCCCTTCGCCTTAGCGCCGACCACGATCATGCTCGCGCCAGCCTCACCCGCGAGTTGGAGTATCTCGGTCGCGACGTCACCGACTCTAATGTGAACGCCGACGCTGATACCCACCAGATCGCCTAGCCAGTTCGCCCTTTCGTTGACGTAGTGTCGAAGCCGTCCCACGAGGTGTTTGCGACGTCCCTCATCGAGTTCGTTCACGCACACGTGGATCACGTGAATGCCTCGGCACACAGGGTCCGGCGACGCTTCGGGCTCAAGCTGCTAGACCTGGAGTCATGACGGTCGAAGTTCTGCTCGTCGATGACGACGCTTCGTTGGGGGAGACGCTCGAGATCGCGCTTCGCAAGCGCGGCCTGAACGTCTCGTGGCATGCCTCCGGAGCTGACGCTCTCGCCGCTCTTGATCGAGCCGACTATGACGTGGTGGTGACGGATCTCTCGATGCGAGGCATGGGCGGAATCGAGCTCTGCGAGCGTGTCGCTCAGAATCGCCCCGACGTACCGGTGATCGTTCTGACCGCCTTCGGGAGCCTCGACTCCGCCATCGACGCGATTCGCGCAGGAGCCTACGACTTCATCAGCAAACCTGTCGAGGTCGCCGCTCTCGCCATCGCGATCGAGCGCGCGGCCAACCACCACGCGCTGCGCGAAGAGGTGAAGCGACTGCGTCTCGAGGTGCTCGACCGACCACGAGACAACGAACTCATCGGCGACAGCGCGCCGATGAGAAGAGTGCAGGATCTCATCTCGCGCGTCGCGGGCGCCGAGGCCACGGTGCTGGTCGTGGGCGAGAGCGGCACAGGTAAAGAGGTGGTAGCGCGTGCGATCCACAAGCGCAGCGCGCACGAAGGCGGCCCGTTCGTCGCAATCAACTGCGCGGCCGTGCCCGAGGCCTTGCTCGAGAGCGAGCTCTTCGGTCACACCCGCGGCGCCTTCACGGATGCGAAGGAGGCGCACGCCGGCCTCTTCGTCCAGGCCAAGGGTGGCACGCTTTTTTTGGACGAGATCGGAGACATGCCGCTGGGCCTGCAGCCGAAGCTCTTGCGAGCGTTGCAAGAGCGATCGATTCGTCCGCTCGGCGGCAAGGGTGAGATCCCCATCGACGTGCGCATCGTTGCGGCGACCAACCGAGACCTCGAGTCGGCCATCGAGGAGGGGCGATTTCGCGAAGACCTCTATTATCGAATCAACGTCGTTCAAGTCGCGTTGCCACCGCTGCGCGCACGCGGGCCGGACATTCTTCCGCTCGCCATGCATTTCATCAAGGGCTTCGCCGAGCAGTCGAAGAAGAACGTCACCGGACTCTCGAAAGAGGTAGCCGAAAAGCTCGTCAACTATGCCTGGCCCGGGAACGTACGCGAGCTGCAGAACAGCATGGAGCACGCGGTGGCTCTGACTCGACTCGAAGAGACTTGCGTCGAAGACCTTCCGGAGAAGATACGTGACTATCGCTTTTCCCACGTCGTGGTCGCGGGCAACGACCCAGCCGAGTTAGTCCCGCTCGAACAGGTCGAGCGGCGGTACATCCTGCGCGTGATGGAAGCGGTCGCGGGCAACAAGACGGCTGCGGCGCGCGTGCTCGGCCTCGAACGCAAGACGCTCTATCGCAAGCTGGAGCGCTACCAGGCAAAGTAGAGATTTAGGCGACGCTTGAGAGCAGTTGCCTCGCCGCGGCGCGCAGATCGTCCATCGCGAAGGGTTTGTCGAACAAGACGGCGCCCACAGCCTCGGCGTCCGCGAGCGTGGCCTCGTCGCTGAACGCCGTCATGATGATGACGGGGACCTTCCATCGAGCATTTCGCAATGCTTCGATGACGCGCAGCCCCGAGCCGATCGGCATTCGGATGTCGGTGATCACGAGGTCGAGATCGCCGCGCGAGTGCCCGTCTCTCGACGTAACCTCGAAGAGCAGCCTTCCGCCGTCGGCGGCTTCGTAGACTTCGTACCCCTCCTCACGGAGGGCTTCGGCAACGAGTTGTCGCATCTCGGTGTCGTCTTCCGCGACCAGCACACGAGGCGAAGCTCGACGGGTCCCGGGCAGGCTGCGCCACGGCATGGATGAACCAGAAGATCCCATATCCATCATACGTCCTCCGATGACACTCAGGTGCGCGAGGTCATGGACCCTACGTACTGCATTGCTCGTACCAGGCATTGCAGCGCGCTTTGCGCACACTGCCAACATCGAGCCGCCCGAAGACTCACAGTGTCCAATTGGGCAGCTTGTATCTACGTACGAAGCACTCAACTTTGCTACCGTCGCTACGTTCACTGGAGAAGGTTCTGTCCAAGTGGCTCGCAAGAGCCAGCTTGGAGGTGCAAAGGTCGCATGCGCCTGCTCGCCATGGTCACTGATCACAAGAGCATCACCCGATACCTACCCGCGCTCGCAGAGCCCACCCGTGCACCCGACCCCGAGCCGGCCCGAGGCTTTTTTTATTGGCGCAGTCGGGTCCTGCAAAGAGCCGCCTTCGGCGACCAGGCTGCTTAGAAGCGCGGCACGTCGCGTTCGAGGCCACCTCTTGCCCTCGACCGCCAATCGGGCCAAGATCAACCCGAAATGTCGTCGCCCACCTCCATCGCCAACGGCGTCACGGAGTCGTCTCCCGTTCAACCGCAGACCAAGAGAAACCGCTTTGATTTACTTACGCACTGCGCGCCTCGCCGCCGTGGTCACTCGTTGAAGCAGAAGCAACCCAATGCTGCTGCGCCTCTCGCAAGACTGGCTCCCCGAAGCGGCGTGAATGGGTTAGGCTGCGTGTGCATGACGGGGCGCGTTGCAGCACTCTTGCTCGTCGGAATGTTGGTGAGCGCGAACTCCTTCGCCGACGATCTCGAGACGGTCAGGACCCAAGATGGAAGCGTCTACCGGGGTGAGCTGATCGAGAAGGTGGTCGACGATCACATCACCATCAAGCTCGGCACCGGCGAAATCAAGCGCTTCGAGTGGGCGATACTCTCCGCTCCGCAGCCGACCTCCACGCCGCAGCCGGTCGCTACGCCGAAGCAGCCGCAAGCACCGTCGGGAGTTCCCATCTCGTTCGAGGCCGACGACGAGCGTGCCAAGCTCCAGATGTTGCGTGGGACGGGCACTGTCGACGTGGACTACGTGACCCCCACGGGCGTCACCATGTGGACCTCGCAAAAGGAGATAGACCTCTACCGCGACATCTGCGGCACCGGGACCTGCATCGTCGATCCCGCTGGGCACTTCCGCGTTGGAGGCCACGATCTCATCGCGACCGAACACTTCACCGTCAACCCAGGTGCGACCGTCCACGCGTCGATGTCGACCACCGCACGTCGCAGCGCCGGACGCACGATGACGATCTACTTCGGTGCTCCGCTCACCGTCGTTGGAGCGTTGCTCTTGGCCGTGGCGCCGCTCAGCTCCGACGTGCCGGCGTGCGATGACTGCGTGCGCTTCCAGTCGACGCTTTATCTCTGGAGCGCCATCGTTGGTGGCGTCGGCTTGGGCCTGTTGATCCCTGGCATCGTCTTGTGGGCCGGCGCTCACTCCAACGCGACCGTCAGCGACCGTGCGTCAGCCATGGTGAGTCCGCGCCTGAGACTCGGCGTCGATGGGCTCCATTTCTGAGGAATGATGAAGCGTTGGATTTGCTTCGTAGCCGTCGCTTGCAGTGCGCTCGTGTTCGCGTTCGCGTGCATCACGGGCAACGCACCGCACGGATCGGACTGCACGATCACCGGCGACTCGTGCAATTGCACGAACGCGACCGTCAGCAACGTGGGGAACGGCGTCGTGTGTCCCGTGCCATCGATCGCCGCAACATCCGTGTGCTGCTCGACCTATCTTTATGGGCAAGCTGCGAGCGCAACATGCGAGTGCCACGTCCCACACGCAGTCTGCAAGGTCTCGAAGAGTGGCGCGTGCGCGTGTGGCGAGCTGTATCCGAACGAGGACGCCGGCGCGACCGTCCCATCGTGCGGGCCGAGTTCCACCCAGTGGACGACCTGCTGCAACGAGTTTCAATTCAGCGGGGAGACGTGTCGTTGCGTCGTCGGCGACACTCTGGCGTGCTTCTCCCCTGGCGACGTGCGACCGAGCTGCGAAGCTGGCGTCGGCGGATCGTGTGCGCTCGTCAATGGAGACTGCGTTTGCGATCCGAAGACGAGCGGCAGCGCAAAGTCCTGTCCCACCCCTCCCAAGACCACTTGCTGCCGCGGCGTTGGGACGTGCACCTGCACCACCACGCCGTGTGCGAACGGCACCAAGCCTGTCGCCACCTGCGTCGCCAAAGATCTCGAGCCCGATTTCGTGGACGCCGGGTGTAGCTCCGACAAGTTCCCCGCCGCCCGCTGCAGTCCCGTGCCTCACTGACTCGAAGCCTGACATCGGCGTCACACAGCAGTCTTCACGGAGCGGTTCGCGCCGGCGACTCAACTCTCGGTCTGCTCCGATGGGCTCTGCGCGGACAACGGTCGGTACCACATCGAGCGCGAGTTGTCGTACTGGCGCCGCGACGCGATGGCCGCTCGGACTCTATCCGGATTTCTTTTATCCCTCGCGAATCACTCACGGGGCGCATCTGCCACTGCGTCTGCCGCACAACGCGTCGCACGCGGGCTATCCCCATGAAAGATTGCTAGACTTTCGGAGTGCGTCTTATTGCCGGTTGCTCGCTGTCCTTGGGCTGATCGCGTGCGATGGCGCCGCACCGCAAGACTCTAGCGACGGCGCGATCGAAGCATCCGACGACCCAGACGTGGGAGACCCGTCGTTGACCAACGACACCGGCGCGCAGTTCGTGGATCAATACTCACCGTGTCTGCCAGCATCCTCGACCTGCCCCAAGTTCTACGGCGAGGGGGGCGTAGGGGGCGGCTGCGAATACTGGGACGACGCTGACTGTCAGACCCTGGTCTGGCCGGGTTGTTGCGGGACGATCTCATCTCGCAAGCACTGTCTGTCTGACGCCGGACCGTGCCCTACTACACTCGACGCCGGCGCGAGCGCCTGCGGCATTGCCGACCAGTGGTGTCCGATGGCTAACGGTGGATGCCTCTGCGGCAAATACGGGTTGTGGGATTGCCTTGCCCAATTGCCAAGCTGCCCTCAACCGACCCCCCTCGTTGGGCTCGACGTGCAACGTGAATAGTGGTGAATGTTTGATACTGTTCAGCAGTTCTAAGGCGACATACGACTTGCACTTCAGCTGTTGCGGAACCTGGCACCACGAGGTGAACGTGCTCTGCCCGACGTGCCCGTCATCGCCAGCAAAGTGACCGAGTCGAGGGGATGGTTACGAGGCCTGTTGGCTCGACATGCGCGAACACAACGTTGCGGGTGACTCGCTCACCGAGATCATTGACGGCCGCGCCACCGGCGAGCTGGCGGGAGACTGGTCCGTACTACTAGGAGTGTTCTTGGTCTCGTTTGTCTCAGACACCGATGCGGGACCATCAACGTGCAAGGCAGACGCAGGCGCGACGGCTCGAGCGCACTCGATGGAGCAACGACGCCGCGACCAGGGCGGCTGATCGGCTGGCTTTGACCGTCCGTGGCGATACGTATCGGAACTCAACGACCGCCAGTTGACGGATTGAGGCAGCCGACGACTGTCTCGTAGAACTCTGAATTGGGGTACCCCTCCGTCGATAACGCCACTATGTGGTTGCCGATCGCCACGAACTGGGTGTTGGCCGGAGTGCCGACGTCGACTTGCAACACGTCACCGACGGGGTTGGCGGTTGCATCGACCAACTGGAGTCTGCCGCCTCCCATGTTGAGCACAGGGCCAAAGCTCGTGTTCAACAAGCCGAATGGCCCCTCGGCTGGCGCGATGCATGCCCAATCAAATGAGCGTTTGACGTACTGTCGGCCGTCGTCGAATGCCAACGCGAGCAACGTGGAGCAGCGCCCCATCGTAGTGCCCCCATCAGGCGCGCTCGCATCACTGTCTCCGAAGCCGGTGGAAGGCACGATCGAGACGATCGCGACCGCGTGCGGGTCCGGCGGCCATGGAAATGCGAGTGCCCACAGCGGATAGCCGACTCCGTCCACTGTCACGTTGCTCTGCCCTCTTCCGTCCATAGGCATAAAGGTCACGCCCCCGAAGAACGTAGCGAAGCCGCAGCCGTACCCAACCGCTTGCACCGAATAGAACCCGCCAGCGTGCTCGTAGCCGATGGTCCCGTTCGAGTCGAACACGTACGTCGTGTTGAAGCCGTTGCCCGAATGCACCGCTAGCCCCAGTCCTTGGAAACCAGCGACCGCGCACCCGTACGTGGGGATGTCATCCGACATGAACGTCTCGGATGTGAGCCGGGCGGCCGAGTCCCAAACACGAAACCGTTCGTCGATGGGCAAGCCATACGGCGTGGAGCAAGAGAAGAGGCTCTTGCCGTCCGTGGCCATGCTCCCATTCGCGCCAGGGCTCGGCTGCAATGTGATGGTCGAGTTCTCGCGAAAGCGTGGAGGGATGCC
>JAYVYD010000060.1:0-17409 GCA_043784605.1 Myxococcales bacterium
CGCAGCGGATTCGGGTTGGTACGTCGTCGGCACAGTGACGGAGACGTCCGCCCCGAACGTGCTCGTGGGGCAGGTGTTCACCGGCCTCACCGGCGAGCCCCACCTCGTTCGCTTCCAGGTCACGCAGGATCACCTCAACGTGCTCGACCAGCGCGAGACCACCGCGAACCCGGGTCAAGGCGTCATCCCGATGGTGCTCGACTCTTGGTCGGCCACCAACATCGACCTCAAGTACCGCGTCAACCTCGACGGCGAGCAGACGAACTTCTACGAGGAAAACCAGGAAGCTCCCTGGGCGGATCGCCAATTCGTGAAGCTGAATCTCGCGAAGAACGATCTCTCCGATCTCTCGCTGCTCGGCTACCAGCTCTACGCGAACGTCAACCACTGCACGGACATCGCCGAGTCCTCCACGGCGCTCGTGCCGGGCTCAATCCACCAAGAGATGCACGAGGATCCGTCCAACGACTACCTCTCGTGGAAGATCCAGCTCACCGTTCCGGTGCGCACGGACTTGGTCGAGTGCCTGCAGATGTACAACCAGGTGGCGCTCGCGACGGCCTTCGGCAACGGCAAGCCGAACGTCACGATGAACATCATGTACTCGATGAAGCGCGCGACGCCGACGAACAAGATGACGTACCAGCCCCTCGTCGTGGACGAGAAGGATCCGATCCGCCACAAATACGCGAGCCTCATCGAGAGCTCCTCGCGCGTTTGGGACGAGAACAACCAACTGCAGGCGTCACGTCAGGTCATCAACCGCTATGACCCGACCAAGGACATCGTCTGGTACTTCGAGAAGGGCTTTCCGGAGCGCTACAAGGCGTTCTTCTGCGCACCCGCCTCGCCGCAAGCCGGCGTCTCCAAGGCCTGCGCAGCTCAAGAGGTCGCTGGCCAAGACACCGTGCGCTCCGCCGTCAACGCGATCATGGTCGCCGCCGGCGCCAAGCATCCAGATGGTGCGCCCACGGTCGTCATCTTCAAGAACTACGACGAGGATCTCGCGCCCGGCCAAGCGCCGCGTGAGTACGGCGACGTGCGCTACAACTTCCAGCGCTGGTCGGACGACCTCGACAACTCGGACTTCTTCGCTGGCGCGACGATGTCTCGTACGGATCCCCGCAACGGCGAGATCCAGATGACGAACATCGTCTACCAGAACGTCCCGGTGAAGGACTACTACGCGCAACGGATCGACGCTTACCTAGAGATGCTCGGCGCGAGCGAAGGGCTCAACAGCGTGGACTCCAAGACGGGTCTCCCGAGCGCTTGGAAAGATGGTCCCGCGAACTGCAAGGACGGCGACACCATCCCGTTCGTTCAGAGCTGCGACTCGGGCAAGAACTGCATCAATCAAGCGAACGGCCGCAACACGCTGTACTCCAAGATGCAGGGCTATCTGAATCGCCCGGCGCCGACCTACGGCAACCTCGGCCCCGCGGACTTCGTGCAAGCGCAGGACGACGACTTCTTCCAGGCGTACTACGCGCTCCTCCCGTACCTCGTGTACTCGGACCCGAGCTCGAACCAGTACGTCACCCCCGAAGGTCAGGGCGGAGTTTACGGCCCCCCTCCAGGCCGCAACTACTGGGACACGCTTCGCGACGAGGCAGAGTTCTACAAGCGCGCCGGCGACATGGATCACGGCAAGGATCCCTACGACGGCACGGGCCCCGGCGGCTCGAACCTCGCGAACGCCGCCACGTTCCTCAACCGCATGAAGGAGCTCACGATCAACCACGAGGACTTCAGGTACGCCAAGCTGGTCGGCAACAAGTCGATCCGCATGGACTCCGGCGACTCGTTCTCGTTCGAGAGCATCATCCAGCACGACGCGCGTCACTGCATCGCCGGTCACTGGGAGACCAAAGAAGAGTGGACGCAGAGCCTCATCGACACCTACTGGCGCGAAGTCATGTGGCACGAGTTCGGGCACAGCCTCGGTCTCGACCACAACTTCATGGGCTCGGTCGATCGCAATAACTTCCCGAAGTACAAAGACGGCAGCGGCCGCAGTCGCTTCGCGATGTATTCGAACAGCGTGATGGAGTACACGGCGAACGCGTCGCGTATCTTCGACGGCCACGGCAATCTCTACGGCCCGTGGGACCAAGGCGCGCTGGGCTGGATCTACGCGAACTCGTGCAAAGACAACACGTCCAACACGTCTTGCAAAGACACCGCCACCAAGGTGGATGTGACGAAGACTTGGATCTCGGGTCAAGCTTCGGCGACGGCTCCTTGGAAGGACCCGTTGGGCTGGAACGGCAACACCGAGTTGAAGTTCCTCTCCTGCAACTCGACGCAGACCAAGTACACGCCGCTCTGCAAGGCCGGCGACCAGGGCACGACGCCCAGCGAGATCATCGCCAACCAGATCGTGACGTCCGAGTGGGGTTACCAGTGGCGTAACTTCCGCGCGTACCGCAAATTCTGGGACAACTCGCACTACGCCGACACCCCCGCCGGCATGGTTCACGAGATGCGCAAGTTCATGTCGCTCTGGGTCTTCGACTGGAGCTCCGGTGAGATCGTGGACACGCTCCACCGCATCGGCATCGTGAACCCGGACCCCAACGGCTCGGACGTCGCGTACTTCCAGCAGCTCACCAACAAGTTCAACGCCGAACTCTCGGCCGCGAACGGCATGGTGGCCGCCTATCACAAGGCCGTCATCCAACAGGGCAGCGGCGAGCGCCCGTTCGGAACCGTCTACGACAAGTTCTACGGTGACGTGACCCAGCAGGGCATCATCTTGGACAAGTTCTTCGCGATGCAGTCGTGGGTCGGTCTCTGGCAGACTGACAACTACGACCAGAACCAAGCCGGTTCGTACATCGCCTCGTATGCGGGCATCGGTGACTCCACGTTCAACGCGATCGCGGAAGACACGGTCGACTCGATGGTCGGTGGTCAGTACAACGTGTACCCGTACTTCCGTCCCCTCGCCGTCGTGCAGTTCGCACAGGACACGCACTCTCCCTCGTTCAGCGGTCGCCGTGAGATCCGTGACTGGGTCGGCGGTCAGACGTTCTATCGTCTGAAGGACTTCTTGGACTACTTCCGCAACATCGCGGTCACGAACAACTACAAGGATGCGAAGAACGGCGTCGACTGCACGAGTCAGTCTTTCGACAAGTGCACGTTCGACCCGCGACCGCAGAGCGACAACCACAACGAGTTCGTCGGTCCCGACAAACGCGTGTGGATCTGGGCGTTCATTCCTGACCGCAACGAGTACGTCGCCGTCCTCAAGGATCGCAACACGGCCTCGTACCTCATCGTCCGCGCTTACAACGACGACGTCGTTGCGCAGCTCGATGACGGCGCGTTCCCCGGCGGAGCGTACGGGCTCGAGCTCCCGGTCAAGTACATGCTCGACTCCTTCAACCAGTACAAGTGATGAACGTGAAGTCTCACTTCACGACCTCGACGGCGCTCGCGCTGGCGACCCTCCTCCTCTCCGTCCCGGCCTTGGCCGTGGACGGGAAGGAGGGCTCGGTCAAGGGCGACAAGGGCGGCGGCAGTTCCGGCGGCAGCTCCGGCGGTGGAGACACGAGCGGAGGCAGCGGCAGCGGCGGTGGTGAGGTCGGCCTGAACGGCGATCGCATCAGCACCGATCCGGATCATGTCAACAAGAAGAAGGAGTTCAAGAAGTGGGAGGTCGGTGCGTCTTTCGAGGCCCACCGCCTCTTGGTCCAGAATGACCTTCAGGGCGCCGGCGCGGACAAGTTCTTCAACTACTACTCCGCCAACGCGAGCTGGTTGCCGACGAGAAACGACAGCCTGTCGCTCTACTTCGGCGTCTACCAGCGCTTCGTCGCAGACCCGAACGAGACGGGCTTCCGCCTCGACGATCTCCTCCTCCGCTACTCGCATGTCATCGACCTGCCCAAGGACTTTCGTGTCCGAGTAGGCGCAGGCATTTACTTCCCGACCTCCTTCGCGAGCCACAAGGCGGGGACAGTCGGCGCTGGCCGCCTCTCCGCAGGCGTCGAGCGGCTATGGGGCAAGTACGTCCTCACTCGCCTCCGCGTCAACGGCACCGGCTACTGGCAACAGTACAACACGCAAGAGAACGGTGCGATCCCCAACACACTCGCGTCGCTCTCCGGCAGCGCGGAGCTGCGCGTGAACATGCCGTTCCACACGCCACTGTCGGTCGGCCTCGATGGCTACACCAGCTACACATGGTACCTCGCAGCGAACAGCGGGCTGCCCTCTGGCGCGCCGGGCACCGTCACCGATTCGCTCTACTCGACGCAGCCGATCCAGCAACGCTACGGCGGAGAGATCTACGTCGGCTACGAGCTGCCCGACGTTGCAGGCATCAAGACAGACCTGCACTTGGCGCTCGCGCAAGGCGATCCCGCGCTCGGATACAACTCTGCTCTCCACGAAGGCGTGCAGCACACGTACTTCTACTGGCGCGAGTCTTCCGAGGTTTACGCTTCCCTCCTAGCCCGCTTCTAGGAGGAGCGCGGCGTTTTTCGTCGATGCCGGCGCGATCCCGTCGTTGGGAATCGTTGCCGTACGGGAGTACGGCGCCTCATCCCGCCTAGGGCTCGCTTGGCCTCGACGAAAACCGCCGTGCTCCTCGCCTCGCAGGTCGGAGGGCGTTTGCTTCGGCGGAGATGAAGAGACCTCGCGCTTCGGCGGAGGTGAGGAGACCTCGCGCTTCGGCGGAGGTGAGGAGACCTCGCGCTTCGGCGGAGGTGAAGAGACCTCGCGCTTTGGCGGAGGTGAAGAGGCTTCGCGCGTCGGCGAAGAGACCTCGCGCTTCGGCGGAGGTGAAGAGCTCTTCGTTAGGAGTCGGGTTGCGACTTTTCTTTTGGGGTTCCGTAGTTGCCTTCGCGGCGGACGTCTTTCTCGACGCGGCCGTCTTTGAGTGTGACGACGCGCGGCATGCTCGCGGCTAGGCCCGTGTTGTGCGTGACGATCACGAGGGTGGTGCCGCGCTGCTTGTTGATGCCGAAGAACAGCTCGTGGATCTGATCGCTCGTGGCGGAGTCTAGGTTGCCCGTTGGCTCGTCGGCGAGGATTAGCTTGGGGTCCAACACGAGGGCACGGGCGAGCGCGACGCGCTGCTGCTCTCCGCCAGAGAGCTCTCCTGGACGGTGCAGCACACGGTCTTTGAGGCCAACCTCTTCGAGCAGCGCGTGGGCGCTCCGCTCCATTTGGCCGCGTTTTTTGCCTTGGATCAAGCCCGGCATCATCACGTTCTCTAGGGCGTTAAACTCGGGCAGCAGGTGGTGGAACTGAAAGACGAAGCCGATGGACCGGTTGCGGAGCTCCGCCAACCGCGCGCTGCTCATCGTCGTGATCTCTTCCCCGGCGATCTTCAGTGAGCCGCTCGTAGGGACGTCTAGCGTCCCGAGGCAGTGAAGGAACGTCGACTTTCCCGCCCCCGATTGACCCACGACGCCGAGGATCTCGCCCTCCGCGATCTCCAGATCGATGCCGCGCAAGACATCGAGCGTGCGGCCCATGTGAATGAACGACTTCTTGACGTCGGAAGCCGAGACGATCGCGATAGCCAAGGTGTGGACTTGGTAGCTGGGTTTGCGCGGAAACGAAAGCCTGCTCACTTGTTCGATCTCCGAAGGCCAGTTCGGGATTTTATTCCCGTGGCGGGCGATGGCTCTGTTATCGTGAGATGTGCTGGTCGTGGTCTGGTCGACGTCAAACCACGCAGCCTCGAGAGGGCGTCATGAAGGCAAGCGAAACCAAGGGCGCGCGCCGTGATCGGAGCGCAACGCGGGTGGGATGGTCGATCGCCGCTCTGTTGGTGATCGCCTGTGGCGACTCCACCAACGGGCCGCGGAGCGACTTCGACAGCGGCGGCGGCGGACCTGACACCGGCGGCGGCGTCGACTCGACCTCGCCGTTCAAGGACGGGAGCTTCGTCCCCCCGGATAGCAGCACTACCAACGACGGCGGCTCGGTCGGCGAGGGCGGAGGCGGCGACGCCGCGTTCAACTTCGATGGCTTCTCCAAGGGCGATGGCAACCTGTGCTTCGACGATGACAAAGACGGCTGGACCACCTGCAACGGCGACTGCAACGATCACGACTCGCTGATCAACCCGTGCGCCTTTGACACCAATAAAGCCTCGGGCGATCCCGTCGGCACGGACGGCATCGACAACGACTGCGACGGCACGATCGACAATCGCATTCTGTGTGATGGCTCGCTCGCATCCGGGCACAGCACTACACCCGGTGACTACGCGTCAGCCGTCGACGTCTGCGACAATCAGAAGTGCACTGTCGTGAAGAAGGCCGCGTTCTACGGGCCCAACAACTCGCTCCCCAAGCGCATCACGAAGCACATGGGGTCCGGCTTTCAGCCGCGCGCAGGCAGCTACTTGGCATTCCTCTCCACCGGCATCGCCGACGATCTCACGGACAATGCGAACTACCGGCCCGGCGACGGCACGGACCTCTTCAACTCGTTCAATCACCCAGACCCGCTGACGGCGCTGCAGAACAAGAACCCGTGCGGGCAGGGACAAGACGAGAGCCTGGTGAGCATCCACGACTACACCGAGGTGCGCCTCACGCTCGTGGTCCCGATCAACGCGGGCTCGTTCACGTTCGACTTCAACTTCTTATCCATGGAGTATCCCGCCTACGCGTGCCGCGGATACAACGACACGTTCTTGGCGATGCTCACGAGCAACAAATACAAGGCGCCATTCCAAATCGCGTTCGACCCGAACGGCGGTCGCATCAACGTCAACAACTCGTTCTTCGTCGCGTGCAACGACGTCGTGAACGGCGACAACTTGGGTTACACGCACACGTGCACGCAGCCGCTCTCCACGCTCAACGGCACTGGCTACGAGATCAAATATGGTCAGACCAGCTTGACCGTAGGGAACTTGAACAAAGGCAGCGGCGGCACCAATTGGCTGAAAACCACAGCTCCCGTCGAGCCGGGCGAGACCGTGACGGTGAGCTTCATCATCTTCGACGAGGGTGACGGCATCCTCGACTCTGCGGTCAACGTAGACAACTTCCGTTGGGGCTCTGCCAGCATCGGAAGCCCAGTGACGGGGAGGTAGCCGTGCGCGCTCTGACAATCCTCGGATTCTCGATTACGGCCACTGTCTCGTGCGCCATGCTCTACGCATGCGGCGGAGGTGACAACGGCACCAACGCTTTCGACTCCGGCATCAACGGAGACGCAACCACCGACGCAGGCAACGCGAACCTCGATCAGTACACACCGGGGTTTGGCGACGTCTCGCTCAACGGAGAGACGGGCACCGCCTCGCCGATTCCGCTCACGTGCCAAGACTCCAAAGACCGCAACAGCTACATCGGCTGCGACTATTGGCCGACCGTCACGCTCAATCCCGTTTATGAGCAATTCGATTATGCAGTAGCGGTCTCCAACCCGCAGTCTTCTGCGGTGAACGTGACCGTCAGCGGCGGCGCGCTGACGCAGACGAAGATGGTCCAAGTGCCGGCCAACTCGGTATTGGCGATTCCGCTCCCGTGGGTCAAAGAGCTCAAAGGTCCTCAGTTCAATCAGGACACGGTCGTGGGAGACCCCGGACCGAGCCGCATCGTGCAGAAAGGTGCTTATCACCTGACGACCGATTTGCCGGTGAGCGTCTATCAGTTCAATGCGCTCGAGTTCGAGATCGACGCAGGCGCGGGCTGCCCCGGCTACGGCGAGGGCGGAGCAGGGCCGCATTGTTATTCATTCTCGAATGACGCTTCGCTGTTGCTACCCGCCAACGTCGCAACTGGAGACTATGGAATCGTGGGTTGGCCGTCGTTCGGCGCGACTCCAGGCTTCATGGCGATCACGGCGACCGTCGACAATACGAACGTGACCGTCTACCCGGCGGGCAAGGTGCAGGGCGTTCCCAACGTCGGGCCAGCCGTGATGGTGCGCGGCGACAACTACACCTACAAATTGAACGCGGGCGACGTGCTCGAAATGTTCTCGACGCTGGGTGACATTCGCAAACCCGTCTACAACGCGGATTTGTCGGGGTCGATCATCCACGCCGACCAACCGGTCCTGACCTACGCAGGTCATGGCTGCACGTTCATCCCGCAAAACAAGCGCGCGTGCGATCACCTGGAGTCCAGCATGTTCCCGGTGCAGACGCTGGGCAAACAGTTCATCGTCGCGCTCCCGCACACGCCTCACGGCGAGCACATATGGGTCCGCATCATGGGTCTGTATGACAACACGATCGTGGCCTTCGACCCGCCGGTGAGCGGCCGCAACGGCGCAATCCTCAACACGGGTGAAATGCTCGAGTTGCCGGACGTCGACAAGAGCTTCGCGATCGTCGCCAACGGTCGCGTCAACGTCGTCGAGTACTTGCTCGGTGAATACGCCAATTGGCCCGTCGGCCCAGACGCAGGCGAGCCCACACCAGACTTGGGCGATCCAAGTCAGTCCGCCGCCATTCCCCTGCAGCAATATCGAACGACGTATTCGTTCCTTGCACCCAAGACGTACTCGGAGAACTGGATCGACGTGATCACGCCTAGCGGCAACACGATCACGCTCGACGGAACCGCCATTCCGATGAACGCCTTCAAGCAAGTAGGCGGACAGCCCTTCAGCACCGCTAGTGTGCAATTGCCCAACGGCAGCGAAGGGCACGAGATCCACGCGACGTCACCGTTCGGATTGGTCGTCTATGGGTACGGGTCGCGTACGAGTTATATGTACCCGGGCGGTTTGGATTTGAGGAGTGTATTCATTGCGCCGCCTCCTCCTCCGAATTGAAGTCACTGCTCGGGCACGTCTACGCGAAGAGTAATGGGTAGGCGGGTTTGGCGCGTAATCATGGCGATAGCCATGATTGGGGTCGGAGTCGATCACTTCATCGCTCCCGAGTTCTTCGTGCGGATTGTGCCGAGTTGGTTGCCGGCGCACTTGTGGCTCGTTTGGATCAGCGGGTTCTTCGAGGCGCTCGGTGGTGCTGGGTTGTTGGTGCCGCGTACGCGTCGGGTGGCCTCGATTGGGTTGATTGCGCTCTATGTTTCTGTGTTTCCTGCCAACGTGAATATGGTGATTCATCCGGAGCTGGGAGGGGGAATTGCGACTTGGCTGTTGTGGGCGAGGCTGCCGCTGCAGCCTCTGATCATGGCGCTCGCTTGGTGGGTTGGCGGGCCCGACAGCAAGGCGTCGACCGAAGCTCCGTAGTGGAGTAAGTCCCGGCTCATGCAATCGGGTCTTGGGTCGAGTCTGCTTGCGTTGGTCACGCTACTCGTCGTGATTGCCGTGGTGCTTTGGCGATTGCCCAAAGTGGACTTGGGTCACTCCGATGCATTCAAGCGGCGGCGCGCGCTCAATTGGTTGCCGCTGGGCCTCACTTACGCGTTCCTCTATTTCGGTCGATACAACCTGTCCGCCGTGCAGCCCGAGCTCGAGAAGCTCGGACTCCTTACGAAGCTTCAGTTCGGTGACCTCGACGGCATCGGCGCAATCGTCTACGGGGTCGCGTTCCTCTTGAACGGGCCGCTCACCGATCGCTGGGGCGGACGCGTCACTATCTTGCTCGCCGCCGGCGGCTCCGCCCTGTGCAACATCGCCACCGGCGTGCTGTTCAGCAAAGCCATCAATCACTCGATCGACGGCGACACACTGCGCGCGACGCTGGTCTTCACCAACGCCGCGAACATGTATTGTCAGAGCTTCGGCGCGGTCTCGATCGTGAAGGTCAACGCGCCGTGGTTCCACACACGCGAGCGAGGAGTCCTCGGCGGCGTATTCGGCATTCTGATCTCGTTGGGTTTGTACTTCGCCTACGACTGGACGCCCGCGCTGTTCCGCGCGATCGGCTCGGTGCCGGCGCTCTTCTACATCCCCGCGGCGGTGCTCTTCGCATTCTTCGTGATCGACATCTTCGTGATTCGCGACTCACCCGCGGCCGCCGGTTTTCCGGACTTCGACACGGGCGACGCCAACTACGACGACGACGGAGTACAGCCCTCGCTACTTGCCATTGCCAAGCGCATGTTCGCGCAGCGGGTGATCTGGACCATCGTCGCCATCGAGTTCTGCAGCGGCTTTCTGCGCCAAGCAGTCATGAAGTGGGGGCGGAGCTACGCCAAAGACGTTGGCGCTAGTCACGAGTTCGTATTTGCCAATTGGGGATTGGCAACTTGCGTAGCCGGTATTCTTGGTGGCGTGTTCGCGGGCTTCATCAGCGACTCTCTCTTCGGCTCGCGACGCGGCCCCGTGGTGTTGGTGCTCTATGGAGGCATGCTCGTGGGCGCCACGGTCGCGGCGTTCACGCTCGGGACTCCGTTCTTGGGTTGGGCCGTGGTGTTCATGAGTCTTTGCGTGATCGGCGTTCATGGGATGTTGTCCGGCACCGCATCGGCCGACTTCGGCGGTCGCAAAGGCGCGGGCATGGCCACAGGGATCATCGACGGCTTCGTCTACTTGGGCGGCGCGACACAGGCGTTCGTCTATGGACACTCGCTGCCGAAGGGCGACGCGGCAAAGGATCCGCACAACTGGCACAGCTGGCCGCTGTGGATGTTCCCTACTGCCATCTTGGGCTTGGTGCTCGCGCGCACGCTGTGGAACGCGCGTCCGTCTACGAAGGTCGCCGTACACTGACCGATGGACATGTCCCGAACTGTCCGGGACACCTGGGCGATCGCGCAAGTGGCGTAAAGTAGGCTCCTGTTGCGTGGCATGAGCCTTTCATAGCTCGGTGACATGCGTCGCATTCGGTTCGTACTTGCGCTCGGCTTGCTCGCGTCCACCTTCGCGTTCGCTCGCCCGAGTCGCGCGTCCCCTCTGGGCAATGGGGAGAGCGGTGGAGAGGGCAGTGGAGAGGGCAGTGGAGAGCGGAGAAATGGACTGTGGCTCGCGCTCACCGGCTTCGTTTCGTTCGGTCAGGTGAGCACCGCCGGCTTCATCGTCACGGGCGCCATCCCCTTGGACGCGCTCGCGACTCGAAGCTCGCTCGCCGATCCGCCGGTCACGCTGCCGCCCGCCCCGCCGCCCGAGCGGCCACCCAAGGCGATGCTCACGCCGGCGCTCGCAAGAGACGCCGTGAGCGCGGCCTGGCGCAACGCACACGTCGCAGAAGACGGCCGTTTCACGGCGCTCGCCACGCGCGCCCGGGCAAGTGCGCTCTTGCCAGAGGTGCGCTTCCGCGTGATGCGCATGATGCGCGACGGGCCCGGCGCCGCAGACACCGCGACGAGCACCCCTTACAGTCTCTATTACGCCGATCGGACGGTATTGGAGGGGCGGGTGCTATTCCGGTTCGAACGGCTCGTGTTCGCCGATGAAGAGGTGGCCATCGAGCGACTGCGCGCAGACGCATTGATTGCCCGCGAGCGTATCGCGCATCGCGTCCTCGAAGAGCTCGGCAAGTGGCAGCGCGCGCAGCTGGATCTCACCTTGAGCCCGGTGGACTCAGCGGAGCGTATGGAGGCCGCGCTACGGCAGATTGAAGCCGAGAGCGCGCTCGACGTATTGACCGGAGGTTGGTTCGGAAACTTTCTAGCGACCCACCCGGAAACGCCATGATTGTGGCCCCTCACCGTCGCGCGAAGCGAGAGTACGGAAGGCGACGACAGCTGCTATGTTGCCATCGTGGCCTCGTCCACCAGCCTCTCTCCTGGCCTCGTCTTCGCGGGCGACTTCCGCGTCCTGTCCCTTTTGAGCCAGGGCGGGATGGGTGCCGTGTACATCGCGGAGCAGCTATCCACGGGCAAGAGGCGTGCGCTCAAGGTGATGCTCCCGGAGCTCGTGCAGGATGCACGCTTGCGCGAGCGCTTCGAACAAGAGGCGCGGGTTGGCGGTCGCATCTCGAGCGAGCACGTCGTCGAGGTCGTGGCAGCGGGAGTGGACAACGCGTCGGGGATCCCGTGGCTCGCCATGGAGCTGCTCGACGGCGAGAACCTGGGCAAGTGGCGCTCGCAACACGCGGTGGCGTCGATCTCGGACATCCACGCCATCCTCGGAGAGTTGAGCCACGCCGTGGGCGCGGCGCATGCGGTAGGCATCGTGCACCGCGATCTCAAGCCAGAGAACGTGTTCGTCGCGCAGAGCAAGCGCCTCGGCTCGCCCTTCATGATCAAGGTGTTGGACTTCGGCATCGCGAAGCTCGTGGACGAAGCGCGCTCCACCAAGACTGCAGCGGTCGGCACCCCTCTCTGGATGGCGCCCGAGCAAACCGAGGCGTCGAGCGACGTCCTCCCCGCGAGCGACGTCTGGGCCATCGGGCTCATCGCGTTCTGGCTCTTCACGGGCAAGACGTACTGGCGTGGCGGCAACATGGAGTCCGTGTCGCTCTCCGTGCTCATGCGCGAGATCGTGCTCGACCCGCTGGATACGGCCACGCAGCGCGCGCAAGAGTTGGGGCTCGCGTCGGCGATCCCACATGGTTTCGATCCGTGGTTCGCGCGCGCAGTAGCCCGAGACCCCCGCGCGCGCTTTCCCGATGCGAAGGCCGCGTTCGCCGCGCTCGAGCCCATCCTCAAGGCGGCCACCACCGGCGCGACGATGGTGTCGGCGCCTGCGCAGCCTCTTGCGCCGCACTACTCTCAGCCGGCGATGACTCCGCCGCACGGTGGCTACGCCGCGACACCCTACGGGCCCGGTGGGTATCCGCTTCCGCAGAAGAAGGGTCTCGGCTGCTGGATTTGGGGGATCATCATCAGCGCCGTGAGCACCGTGATCGGCCTTGGCGCTTGTGTCGGTGGTCTCGGCTACTGGATGGCGACGAGCCAGAGCGCGTGCATCGACGAGACGAAGAGCCTCGAGGACCGGCGGTCTGCGTGTGACGTCGCGTGCACGAAAGGCGAGGAGAACACCGCGGAGTACTGCGTCGCGTATGGCGACGTGCTCAACGCGCAGGGAAATAAGAGCAGCGCGCTCGATCAGTACGACGACGCGTGTCGATCTCACCGATCCGAAAGCTGCGCCAAAGCCACCGCGTTACGCGCAAACCAGTAGCCAGTCTGCTTGACGCAACCCCCAACGTCCGTAAAGTCGGCGCCGCATGCTGACCGAATCCCGAAACACGCTCGATGACCTCCAAAGGCGCCTCACGACGCTAAGGGGGCATCTTTGACCTGCCTCGCCTCAAGCGACAAATCGACCAGCTAGGCGAGCAGACGCTCGTCGCTGGCTTCTGGGACGACGCGCACAAGGCGCAAGCGGTCACGCGCAAACGCTCGATGCTCGAGCAGCGGGTCGAGATATTCGAGAAGCTCGCAAGAGAGACCGACGACTGCAAGGTGCTCCTCGAGCTCGGCGCAGAAGGGGACGACGAGCCGACACTCGCGGAGGCAGCGGCTCTGATTCCGGATCTCGAGCGACGCGTTCGTGGACTCGAGCTGAAGCGCATGCTCAGCGGGCCGGCGGACCACGCGAACGCGATCATGAGCATCCACCCCGGCGCGGGCGGCACTGACGCGAAGGACTGGGCGGCGATGTTGCTGCGAATGTACCTGCGTTACTGCGAGCGGCACGGCTTCAAGACCGAGATCGTGGACTATGAAGAGGGCGAAGAGGCCGGTATCGCCGCGGTCTCCTTCACGATCGCCGGGGAGAGCGCTTACGGCTATTTGCGCGGCGAAATGGGCGTCCATCGCCTGGTGCGCATGAGTCCGTTCAACGCCGATCACACACGGCAGACGGCGTTCGCCGCGGTGGAAGTGACTCCGGACATCGACGACGACATCGACATCGTGGTCAACGAGAAGGACATCGAGATCACGACCATGCGCGCCGGCGGCAAAGGCGGGCAGAACGTCAACAAGGTCGAGACCGCGGTGCGCCTTCGGCACCTACCGACGGGCCTCAACATCGTGTGTCGCGCCGAGCGAAGCCAGCACCAGAACCGTGCGATGGCGATGAAGATGTTGAAGTCCAAGCTCTACGAGATGGAGCTCGCCAAGCGCGCGGCCGAGACCGACGCGTACAACGCGACGAAGAGCGCGATCAACTTCGGCAGCCAGATTCGCAACTACGTGATGCAGCCTTATCGGCTCGTGAAGGATGCACGCACGAGCTTCGAGATGTCGAACATCGACAACGTCCTCGACGGAGACCTCGACGGGTTCATGGAGGCGTACCTCTTGGCCGCTGCGGGCGGCACGCTGAGGAAGGGCGGGGTCGTCGAGGCGGACGAGTAGCACCGCAGCTCTCGCGCACACATGCAATCGATGCGCGAGACAGACGCGGGATGCGCCTCTTGGTGGGCTCCACCGTCGTCTCGGCGTTCCGTGCCTGGCCGATTGTCAGCATGCTTACAATCGGGTCGCACGAAGCCCGCTCACGGCGGCAACGGTACGGAGTGTGCTCTGACCACCGAAGATGGATGTTCGCTCGGATCTCCAGCGGGTCGAGGCGCTCCCGAACGCTCGCGCGGTCGAGCTGAAGGAGACGCACATCTCGCTCGTGTTCTTGGCGGAGACAGACGTCTTCAAAGTGAAGAAGCCCGTGAACCTAGGTTTCTTGGACTTCTCCACACAAGAGCAGCGACACGCGGCGTGCGAGGCCGAGGTGGAGCTCAATCGCAGGCTCGCGAAAGACGTCTACCTCGGAGTCGTGCCGGTCAGGCTCGGCGCCGATGGGCGAGCGACTCTGCTCGGCGAAGGTCCGATCGTCGACTGGGCCGTGCATATGCGGCGGCTCCCGGACGAGCAGAGCGCGCGCGAGTGTTTGCTTGCGAACGTACTCTCCGCACGACGGATGGACGAGATCGCCGAGGCCATGGCGACCTTCCACGCCGGCGCGCGTTGCGACGAGCTCACGACGAGCTTTGGGGCACCGGAGGTCATCGCCAAGAACGTCTCCGAGAATTTCGCTCAGACCCGCGCCGCGGATCTGCTGACGACGGCGGAGGCGAGCGAGATCGAAGCGTGGCAGAGCGGCATGCTCGAACGAGAGCACGCGAAGTTCGAGTCTCGCCAGCGCGAGGGTCATGTGCGAGACGGACACGGAGATCTGCGGCTAGAACACGTGTATTTTACAAACAATGGCGTGCGCGTGATCGATTGCATCGAGTTCAACGAGCGCTTTCGCTTCGGGGACGTCGCAGCCGACGTCGCATTCCTCTCGATGGATCTTGCGAAAGAGGGCCACGTCGAGCTCTCGGAGCGCTTCCTCGCGAGCTATGCGCGCGCCGCGGACGACTTCGATCTCTACACCGTGGTCGACTTCTACGAGAGCTATCGCGCATACGTTCGAGCGAAGGTCGCGCTCATGCTCGCGGCAGATGCTTCGGTGTCCGACGACGTGCGCACAAAAGCCGTGGCGGAGGCGCGTAGGTGCCTCTTGCTGTCGCTCGCGGCGAAGCGTCCGTCGATGCTCTCGCCGATCGTGGTCGCGGTCGGCGGCCTGATCGCATCGGGAAAGAGCACCATCGCGTCGCTCGTGGGAGAGCTGCTCTCGGCGCCGGTGATCGACGCGGACCGTACGCGCAAGCACATGCTCGGCCGCGCGCACACCGAGCGCGTCGGAGACGCCGCGTGGACCGGCGCGTACGACCCTGCGTTCACCGAGGAGGTCTATGCGGAAGTGCTGCGGCGGGCGGGCGTGGTCCTCGGCTCGAATCGTCCCGTCGTGATCGACGCGTCGTTTCGCTCGAGACACATGCGCGCGGCCGTCGTGGAACTCGCGCGCCAATACGACGTCCCCTACGCGTTCGTGGAGTGCCGCGTCGACGAGCACGTCTGCAAAGAGCGACTCTTGGCGCGCGAGACCGGCCCGCAGGTCTCGGACGCGCGCCTCGCGGTGTTCGAGGCGTTTCGCGCACAATGGGAGCCAGTGATCGAGCTGCCTGACCACAGGCACATCGTCCTCGACACGGCCCAGCCGCTCGATCGCGCCGAGCGACGGCTGCGCGCGCGCGTCGCGACGTGGCCCAAGGGCCTCCACGCGTGAACGAACAGAGCGGACTGAGCGGCGCCGAAGCGCGCGCTCGCCTTGGGGTCGAAGGACCGAACGAGCTCCAAGCCGACGAGCCCGACGGGTTGTTCCGCACGGTGCTGCGCGTGCTCCAAGAGCCGATGCTGCTGCTCTTGCTTGGCGCAGGCGGGCTCTACCTCTTGATCGGTGATCTCGGAGAAGCGCTGATTCTGCTGTCGTTCGTGCTCGTGGTGATCGGCATCACGAGCTTCCAAGAGCGCAAGACCGGTCGCGCTCTCGCCGCGCTCCGCCAGCTCTCGAGCCCCCGCGCGCTCGTCATCAGAGGTGGCGAGCGCCTGCGCATTCCAGGCCGAGAGGTCGTACGCGGCGACATGATCGTGATCTCGGAAGGCGATCGCGTGCCTGCCGACGCGAAGCTGTCCTCGGCCGTGAGCCTGCAGGTGGACGAGTCCATGCTCACGGGAGAGTCAGTCCCCGTTCGCAAGCTCGCCGCAGTGGGCGACACGGCCCAACCAAAGCCTGGCGGCGACGACACGCCGTTCATCTTCAGCGGCACGCTCGTCGTCCGCGGATGGGGCCTGGCGCTCGTGCACGCGACCGGATCTCGCACCGAGATGGGCAAGATCGGCACGGCGCTGTCACGGGTTGCGCTGCAGCCAACGCCACTCGAGGCCGAGGTGTCGCGCGTCGTGCGCACGATCGCGCTCGTCGGGTTGAGTCTGTGCGCCGTGCTCGTACTCGCGATTGGGCTGCAAGGCGGCGGATGGATCCGCGCGCTCTTGTCGGGCATCGCGCTCGCGATGGCGGTACTGCCCGAGGAGCTTCCGGTCGTGCTCACCGTGCTTTATGCGCTCGGCGCATGGCGGATCTCCAAGCGTGGAGTGCTCACGCGCAAGCTCTCGGCGATCGAGGCGATCGGCTCGGCGACCGTGCTCTGCACCGACAAGACAGGGACGCTCACCGAGAACCGCATGCGCGTCGTGCGCCTCGTCTCGCAAGCCGGCGTCGGGCACGAGGTCGGGGAGGGCGCCCTCCCCGAGTCTGCTCATGACGTGCTCGAGTATGGAATCCTCGCGAGTCAACGCGCGGCGGAAAAGCTCAGAGTTCTCACTCGACTGCTGCCTCTCCTGCAGCGTCCATTCCGTTCAACAAGGGCGTCGGGCGAGCAATCGCGGGACGCGAGGTATTTCGGTTCGAGACCTTTGGCAATGAGAGTTTCTGGACGGACGCCATGCGGATGCCGAAAGGCATCCTCGATGCCAAGGTCACGCCGATCCAGGCATTAAAAGCCGGATTGATGATCGACATCGACGCGATCCCGAAAGACATGGAGGAGAAACTGGCCGCAGAGTTGAAGACGGACATGTCGCTCGACCGAGCTCCAATGCTCAACGACGTGATGACCACCGTGAAGTTGATTGAAGCCAATGCCGTGATTGGCATGGTGCGGGGCAGACGGAGAGACAGATGTTGGTGACGACGGCGCCGGTGCAGATGTCGTTCGCCGTGGCGACCAGCCCGGCG
>JAYVYD010000061.1:0-4327 GCA_043784605.1 Myxococcales bacterium
GATCGACCGCCATCACCGATGGGGCTAGGTGCGTCGTGACGCTCACTGAGCAGCCGAATGGTTTGACGGTGCGTTTTACCAAGGCGAACTACAGCAAGAGGGCGGAGCCCATCGAGCTCCACTTTGACGAGCGCGGCGTCCTTGTCGCGGGTGCTGACGAGGCTCGATCGAGCGAGACCGACGTCCCGCGCGGGAACACGCTCACGCGGCGAGCGGCGGCGGCGGTGAGATACATCCGCGAACACGAGCCCATTGAGGGCGGGCGCGAGTTGCGACAAGTGATCGCGAGCAACAACAGCGCGACCTGGAATGCGATTGTCACCAAGCTCGGGAGGGCGCTCGTCGCGGAGTCCGGTCCTTCGGGTCCACGCGGAGGTAGAAGCTCGACGCGATACACCATCGACGTGCGCGCGTTGCCCGACGACGTCGCCGCCTGCTTCGATGAGGGTCTGGAGTAGTTCGTGGGCGAGGTTGGTGGGCAGCCCACCAACCTTTCCTTCTCCCCTAAGTCAGAAGGCTGCCACCTCTCGATCCCGGCCGCCAACGCGACGGCCGAAAGATAGCCAACGCGCCGCGGTCGTCACTGACCGCTCACGTCGTCGAGCTTACGGCCACGGTGGTAATGTCAGTCGAAACAGTTGATCCGCTATGTTGGCCCCGCTGGCCATCCAGATCTCGGTGTCAGTGATGTAGAAGGTGCCTGCGGGGTATTTGTCAAACGGCGCGGGCGGCGCAGGACTCTTGATGAAAACGCCATCGCTGATGCGAACAATATAGACGTCAAGGCCTAGATACACGGCGTAGTATCCATTCGAGGAGTATGCATCGCCAGAAATCAGCGCTCTTGGCAGAGTAGCAATCTTCTTCGCAGTGGACGCGAGCTGGACAGGATCGCCGGTGAGTGGCGCAGTCCAGATTTCTCCACTCGTTTGCGGATTAGTTTGGATGATGTCTCCCTGAACTTGAAGCCATGTCAGGCTCTTCCCGTCGCTCGTTATCGCACAAATGTGAGTCTTGGGTAGACCGCGCAAGAGCCTCACGTCTCCTGCGGGCCCAACGATATAGACTTCGGCCCATCCCGCCGAGCCAAGTCCGCTGGGAGCATAGATGTAGTCGCCCTCGATGAAGTACTCTGGATATAGGTTCAGATAAGCAGGTGCGACACTCGCGACGTTCGCCACAATGCAGATCGGATTGCCAGGCGAGTGCATGTTGCATGTGGCAATCCCACCGCCGAGGTAGCCGAAGGCTCCTCGCCCACCAGAGTAGAGGGCGGCCACGATGTTGTCGGAAAGGCCAGTCATATGTCCGGCGTCGGGCCACTGGGACACCGTTGCCATGGGCCCGCTTGCAACAAGAATCCCAGACGTTGGTGCAGCCGGAACCGCATACAGCACGTGCCACAGAAGCGCCGAGTCGTCGGTCTCGGCGACGATGGCGCCGAAGCAATGAGGATTGTCTGCCTCGCGGAGCGAGAAGAGCGGTGTGCCCGAGGTGAGGTCGTAGTAGGTCTGCTCATAGGAGTTATCAGCGAGTTCATTGCGCGTGAGAATGAATTGCGTAGCCTGCCCCCCTTTACCCCGCACAGTCCTTCCTACCAGCGCGGGGTAAATCCCGCTGATGTCCGAGGTGGGGGCATTGAACATCAAGCAACCAGCGCCGCAGGACACCCAGTTGTAGGGCACTGCTTTGGTCAAGTCCTCGCGCATGTCGATAGGGCAACACTTATCGAACTCGCTCGTTCGTCGCCAACCAGGCCAATCATGCACGAAGCCATCATCGCCAGGCGGTGGCGAGCACACCCACCCGGCGTCACTCGCGTCGGGCTCCACGACCTCGTTGTCCGGCCCCGTCCTGTCGCGCACGCGACGCTCAACCGCTGCGTCCACCGCGGCATCCCGAGCCGCTTGATCACTGCATCGAATTGACAGCGCGGGCACGCTCGCGAGCCCGGCCGCCAACGCGACGGCCGAGAGATAGCGAACGCGCCGTGAGGTCATTGAACGCTCACGTCGTCGACCAACGTATAGGTCGGATCGGAGCTGTAGTTGTCGTCGTGATTGGTCATCACCACGACAATCGTCTGATTTGCGTACGCAGACAAATTGTAGGTGGCAGATGTCCATCCGCTCGAAGCGACGCACGTCTTCGAGACGACGGTAGCGAGTGTGGCGCCGAGCGTGGATTGCAATGACGCCGTGAACCAATCGTACTGCACGGTGTCGGGGCACGTCGTCGAATACCAGAGCGTTAGTGTGCCGCCGGAAGAGGGAACAGTGATCGTTTGTTTGACCGTGCTGTCGCCATTGGTCGGAGTGCTGAGTCCAAGGAGCGCGGAGTACTTGCCAGTGTGGGCTGTCGTCGAGATGGTCTCCGAAGCACCCGAGGGCGTCCACCATTGGAAGTCGCCGGTCTCGAAACCGCCATTGGTCAACGGAGCACACCCAGCGACGGCGGTCGCGAGCAGACCCGTTGAACCTGCGACAGACCGCAACCAACTCGCGGCGCAAATGCTCGGGAGGAGTTGAGTCACATCATAGCGTGCAGGATTGAGAGCCCAGTTGGAAGTCCCTGGCTGAGTCATCTTGCCGACAATCCATAGTGAGCCGTTCGGCTCCGCGATGACGCTGGACGCGATGGCGGTCGTCCCGTCGAACGAACGCAGTGGCGCGCCTGTGCCGTCGACAGTCATGACCTCAGCAGCAGCTCCGCCTGGAACCGTGACGCTGACGGTCAATCCACCGGAGCTATCCGCAGAGAGGAATGCTTGGGTCGGGAAGTTCGCGCTCGCTACCGCGACGGTGGTCCACAGAACTTGGGTAGTGCCGTCCAGGCCAATCGAGAGAAGTCGCAGCGCAGAATTGCCAGCAGAATCTAGCCGATCCAAGAGATACAGCGCCACCTTCTGGTTATTGTATTGAAGTGATAGTGGCGTCGCGAACGTGCTGCCCGTCAAGGCGTGAGACGTGCCTGCCACGCCATGCAATGCAATGTCTGGCGCAAGTTCACGCTCTGCAGCGCCTGCGCGCCCGACCCAGGGTCGCGCGTCAGGACGTGAAGCATCTCACGTTCGACATCCATCGTGTAAGAGACAAAGTTTGCCACGGTCGGCGTGCTCGCGCCATCCGACGTCCCTACGGAGGCGATCTGGTTGCCAGACGCGACGAGAGCGCCGTTCACTTGAAGCGTCGTGCCGGATCGCGTGACGACAGCGCCGACCATGCCTCGAGTGCTGATGATTCGCACGCCGTCATTGAGCACGAGGTCGCTGGTGCTGCCCTGTCCGTTGAGCGAGCCTATCAAGGCTTGTGCTCCAGCGGTGAAGCGGCTGGTATCATCCACCAAACCTCCACCGGCCCCGTACGAGGCGAGGAGACCCGTGCCGTTCAACGGCAACAACCACCATGAAGGACTGCCACCCCAAGGATTGCAAGGCGGAATCCTGTAGTAGATGGGAAGGTTCACGATATTCGACGGGACCCACGCCTGCTGCAAGATCTTCGCGAACATCGCAGGATAGTGATTGTTGATCCCGGGGTTGCTGCTGGGAGCTGGCAGCTCCGTGGAATCGGCGGGATTGAAGCTCAGCACGTGACTCCACGCGACTCCTTCGAGTGCTGTACCAGCACCACCATCATTCGGAAGGTTGAAGGTCCCCAAATCCCGATAGAAGTCCCAGCCAGCGAATGCGCTTGGACCTGCGAACTTTGGCTCGCTATGAGTGATGCTCTGCGGTGCGAACGGCTGTGGCGTACCGTTTAGCACCTGTGTAATTTGTCTCCAGTTGCTTAGATGGAGAGGCGTACCGCCGTCCAATGGCGGGAACGCCGGATCGTCGGCGCCGTTGCAACCTCCTCCTCCAACGGCGGCCGATAAAAGGCACTTTCGGCGCTTGAGTTCATCCGTCGTCGTATTCGCGCACCGGCAGAAGGCTGGTGCGGTTGTGTTGCCGGTGACCGTCGTTCCAGCCTCACCGGCGTCGTTTCCGATGTAGCCAGTGAACGAGAGGCCCGTGTTCATGACAAGCGAGCTACCAAGTGCGTTGTCGGTCACGGTGGCAGCCATCACCTGAAGCCGCGTCGTCGCGTTGGAGTCGCATGCATCTCCCACCAAGGGCAGCCCCATCATTCGCTCGGCGTCCTCGTTTGTGTTCCGCTGGTCGACGTTCGACACCGTGGGGCAATTGTCGAGACCATCAGGTATCTTGTCGCCGTCTTGGTCCACGCCAAAGACGATGACCTCGTTCGACATCGTGGCGAGATACACTGACCCTCGCCAGATGGTGGGCGGCGTGAACTTCGCGAGCAACCACGGATCGCTGGAGGAG
>JAYVYD010000062.1:0-11575 GCA_043784605.1 Myxococcales bacterium
CGACGCGCCCTAGTGTCTGCGAGCCGCCGGCGTTGTCTAGAAACGTGAACCCAGACCCGAGCGACGGAAACTGCGCGCGAACGAACTCGAGGTCGAGCATGGTGACTTCCGATGGTGTGGCGCAAACGCGCGCGACACAAGCCGCCTCGACGATTTCCTAGCGCGCCCTCACGGTGCTGAGCCCGCCGTCGATTCCGAAGACCTGTCCGGTGATCCAGCTCTGGGCGGGGTCGAGCAGCCAGTCGATCATGCTCGCGACCTCCTCGGGTTCGCCGATGCGTCCGAGCGCGTGCATCGCCTCACTGGCTTTGCGAGACGCGTCGTTGTTGACCAAGCGCGCGGCAAGAGGTGTGCGTACGAGGCCCGGCGCGACGACATTGACCCGCACTCCACGCGCGGCGTAGGTCGCGGCTGCAGACAGGCCAAGACCGATGACGCCCGCCTTGGCTGCCGCGATGGCGTCGTGATTGGGGAGGCCTACGCGTGCCGCGGCAGATGACATCAAGATGATCGACCCGCCTGTTCGACCCAATACAGGCCCCGCCGCACGAACCACGGCGAACGCCGTCGTCAGGTTCGTGGCGATCACGTCGCTGTAGTCTTGCATCGAGGTGGAGTGCGCGGGTTTGAGCACGATAGACCCCGCGAGGTTCACGACACCGTCGAGTCGTGCGTGCCTCATAGCCGCATCGGCCACCACGACAGACATTGCATCAAAGTCTCTAGCGTCGACCGGAGCGACCTCACCGCCGACCTCATTCGACAGGGCGTTCAGCCGAGCCTCGTCGCGGCCCGCAAGGATGAGGGCAGCGCCGCGAGCGTTCAGTCTACGGCAGAGCGCCGTTCCGATCCCGCCCGCGGCACCGACTATCAAGTAGACGGGTGTACCGGTATTCGAACCCATCAATACAGATCTCCTCGCTGGACCGAGTGGTCCTCAGTTCGGGGGCATGATGACGGTGTCGATGACGTGAATCACGCCGTTCGAGCACTCGATGTCTGCCTTGACGACTTTGGCCTTGTCGATCATGACCGAATCGCCAACTACGGCGATTTTCGCAGACGCGCCCTCCAAAGTCTTCGCGCTCGTGAGCTTCATCGCGTCGGCGGCCATCACCTTCCCGGACACGACGTGGTAAGTGAGAATCGCAGTCAGCTTCGCCTTGTTTTCGGGCTTGAGCAGCGAATCCACAGTGCCCGGCGGCAGCTTCTTGAAGGCGTCGTCGGTCGGCGCGAATACGGTGAAGGGTCCGGCGCCCTTGAGCGTGTCGACCAGCCCAGCGGCCTTGAGCGCGGCGGTAAGCGTGTTGAACTGACCTGCGGCGACTGCGGTGTCGACAATGTCGCTCTTGGCTGCCGAGGGGGCATCTGAAGTCGTTGCCGTATCACCGCTTGCAGGCGAGGCCGCCGGCGGCGTCTCGCCACCACAACCAAGCGCTGACGCCGTTATTACAACCGTAAAAGCGAGGATCTCGAGCTTCATGTGAAATAATCTCCAGGGTGCTACCTGCTAGTCCCAACCCGTGTGGTCGGAGCTCGCAAGTAGTGGTTAGTGCAGTGCTCCCAGTCGCGGGGCGGGGTTAGAGGCGGACGCGGCGAAAGGCAACCCGCACTCGCGCAAGAGACACGCTGCGGGTTCTCGAACCCCAAGCACAACCACTTTTTGGCCCGGAAAGCGACTCCTTTGACACTGATTTTGCGTCTCTTTGCGATGCTTCGATTTCTTGGGGGAGTCCGACTTATTCTGCGGTCCGTGCTCTCTTTGGATACGATCCTCCGCCTGGCCCCAGACGTGCTCGAGACCACGCGCGGGTCGCGGTACCGCGCCGACGAGCAGGCCACGGACCTCGCGAGCTTTCACCCCGACGATCGCCGAGTCTTGGTCTTCCTCTACGCGCTCCTCGACGAGCTCGAAACGGTCGTGAGGCCAAGCTCTCCCGGAACCCCGCAGTCGTCGGAACCACTCGCGGCGTTCCTTGCGCGGCACGACCTCTCGGACGTCATCGCGCAGGTTCGCACGCTCGGCACGCACGACGAGCGGCTCGCTGCCACCATCCACGATGTCCGCGGCGGCGCGCTCACCACGCTCTTCGTGCAGCTCGCGCGGAGCCGCCGTGCACCGATCCGCGCGGACATCGTGCACGCCATCCACCTCGGAGCGCGCGACCACATGAAGATGATGCGCAACGTGGTTCGCGACTTGGATGCGCCGGCGCGTGAGCGCGATCTGTCACCCATTCCCCACTCCCTCGGCGATCTCGTGAACGCCATGCGCGAGTTCACGGGGATGGTCGGTGACGAGCGCGTGGTGGTCACGGTGGACGCGCGCGCGGAGGGCACCATCGCCGAGAGTTGCGTGGAGGTCTCCGCGATCGATCGCGTCGTGTACAATCTACTCAACAACGCGGTTCGCTACACGAACCACCCGGAGGTCAACGCGTGGGTGGTCCCGCTCGTCGGTGACCTTCGCGTCGTCGTCGCGAACCGCGTCTCCGAGGAGCAACGGGCACGGCTGCACGAAGCGCTCACCCGCGATCCATCGGCCATCTTTGGCGCTTTCACCACCTCCGGCTCCGGCCACGGACTACGGATCGTCTCGGACCTCGTCGGTCGCGCGTACGGCATCAGCGGCGCCGAGTCGCTCACGCGGGGGGGGCACGTCGGTGCGCGGCTCCTCGACGACGCATTTCTCACCTGGTTCCACTGGCCGCTCAGTGGTGCCTGAGGATCGAATCACAGGAAGTCGGTAAGAACGAGAGATTATGGGCAGTCGATTCGGCCCTGAAGTCTTCCCGTGTTCCCGTGAAAATCTCACGGCGGCATGCAGACCTGAATGCCGTTCTGCGCCTTGCGGACCGTGCACGCGTTTGCAGGCTCGCAGTCATCGTCGGTCTTGCACTTCTTGTGGCATTTGAAGTCCGTGGTCGCGGGTCCGTCGTAGCCGGGCGGGCAAACGTCGCCGTTGGTGGGGACCATCGTGCCGGCGGGAGCGCGGACCATTTCGGTCCCTCCGCTGCTCACGATGTCCGGAGTCGTCGGCTTGCTCGAGGGCTTTTTGCGACCGGGCGAGTCGGAGTGGTAAACGCAGAAGCGTCCGGAGATGTCCTGCCCATCGTCGTCGTTGCCCATGTAGTCGTCACACGACGCCTTCGGATCCGTGCAGTCATGTTTCCGGATTCAATCCGGGCGACGTCCAGCAGGTCCTCGATCAGGCGATTCATCCGCGTAGTGACCCGCTCGATGCTTCCGAGAATCCGGTCGGTCGGCCCGTTCTGCTTTGCCTCGAGGCCGCTTCGAAGCAGCTCCAGGCTGAGCACTATCGCATTGAGCGGATTCTTCAGGTCGTGGGACACCACCGCCATCAGGTCCTGCTTGGCCTGGTTGGCCGCCTCGGCCTCGAGTCGCGCATTCTGCTCGTTGTGGAACTGCGCTTGCAGATCGGCCGCGCGAATCGCACTGCGAAGGTCGGTCGCGCAATCAATCTCCCATTCCTGCCAGGGCGCCGCTGTCATCCGCACGGACTGCTTCCATTCCGCGAAGGAATTGCGGGGATGAAGGGTCCCGCCGTCTTCGGTGGAGGCCGCCTTTTCAGGGTTGCCACCCCAGCTCACGGTCTGGAGAACTGTGCGTATGGGTATGGGGCCGTCGCGCGGTGGGTCCCACCGACTATGGACGGCGACGATCTAATTGTCGCCGCGTTCGTCGAACGACAACAACTGACCGGATTGGCTTCGCCAGCATCAATTCGCACGCGCGGAGGCTAGGAGACGCCTCAGCCCTCCGCCAGACAAGCCTCGTCAGGCCCGCTTTCGACGCCAGGTCGCTACGTCTTCGCCGTTCTCCGCGGTGACCAAGCCGCTCGCGTCTCGCGTCTCGATCCGATCCAAACTCGTCGAGATCACCATGCCGTCGACGCCGTCGAACACGAGGCGATCTCCTAGCCGCGGCCTGGCCAAGCGCTCCGGGACTGGCGCCTCCGCGGGAAATCGTACGCCTCCGAGGAGCTGCGCTGCCACGGATGGATGGTCCGAGAGACGCCGCGCGTCCGCTCTCCTCATCACGCGCACGCAGACCGCGTTCACCACGTGGTACTCGGTGTTCTTGGTGAAGTAGACGTCCGTCCCCATTCTACGGACCCATCGCAACCCACGCGCCAAGTGACCTTTCGCGGGCTTGGCGTGCGTCTGCTGCTGCCTCGAGGCAGCACCTGGTGCCGCATTGGGACAGCACCCGCCATTGACCTCTCGCTTCGAGCCCATGACCTTCAACGGCACGAGGCGGTTGACGAGCCCGCGAAGTTCGAACGCGCGTGAGAGGTAAGGCCGGCACTGCGCGCACCTTGCGTACGAGAACATCCGGCTTGATCGGCTTTTGAAGACGGGCAAAACCATCGTCCAGTATTCCGTGATGGAAGACGACGTTGCCCGAGTACCCGGACATGAACAGCACCCGCATCTCCGTGAACGGCTGCTGGAAATCACGCGGTTTCGGCCTCCTCCCTTCGAGGTGTACATCGCGCGATCCGCTCGATCGACCAAGCGCTCGAGCGACTCTTCGCCCTCGAGCATCGCGACACCTAGCGAGGCACTCACGGGGATCTTCCCGCCTGTCGCGTGCTTGAGTTCGAGCGCCTCGATTACGCTCCGCGGCGATGGCGACCCCCCAACGCCCGTGCTCGTGAGCGCGACGACGAACTCTTCGCCTCCCCAGCGGGCGGCGTGATCCGAGCACCGCAGATGCGAGCGGAGCAGCCCACCGATCGCGGCGATCGCTCGATCGAGCGCCAAGTGTCCATTCAGCTGGCAATTGGCGCGGTCGACTACTGGCTCGCGCATGAGCGTACTCGACCGTACGATCCCCGTGACCATGAGGTCAGCGAAATCCGCGTGCTAGCCTCCCGCTGTCGCATGGAGATTGTTGACTTGACAAGCTGTGACCTCGAACCGATTCATGCTCCCGGTTCGATCCAGCCATTCGTTTCCCTGGTCGCTTTCAAGGAAGGGACCAGCAAGATTGGCTGGTGGAGCGAAGACCTTCCCTCTCACCCTCTCATGGGTCGCGCAGCCAGTCACGTCTCCGCGATGAGCCCGCTGTCGCTCTTCGGCGCCTCGATGGATTCCTCAGCCCACGGCTCGATCTCGACGATGGTTGCGGCGACACGTTGATCATCCCCGGTGCACTGCTCAACACGAATGTCAGGCTCGTTCGCCCCTATCGCGAGGGCGGGATGGGATCGGTGTGGGTTGCTGATCACCTGACGCTCGAGACCGAGGTCGCGGTGAAGTTTCTCCTCGGCGAGCATGCCGGCGATCCCGCGGCACGAGAGCGCTTCGCGCGTGAAGCCGCGATCGCCTCCAAAGTGCGGAGCGCGCACGTCGTCACCGTCCACGACTATGGGGTCGCGTTCGGAGACGTACCATTCATTGTGATGGAGCTGCTCTCTGGCATCGATCTCGGTCGTCGATTGGAGATCGAGCGAAAGCTCAAGCCTGCCGTCGTCGTCACGATCGTCGCGCAGCTATGTCATGCCCTCGAGCGCGTGCACGCGGCGGGCATCGTCCACCGCGACGTCAAACCCGAGAACGTCTTTCTCACGAGCGAGGGTGACGAGGTCTTCGTGAAGCTCTTGGATTTCGGGATCGCGAGATCGTCGCGGCTTGGAGAGCTCGGCCCGAGCAGCCGCGCGACGCGCCCGGGTGAGAGCATCGGAACGCCCTATTACATGAGTCCGGAGCAGTTCAAAGGTAGCAGGGTCATCGGCGGACGCAGCGATCAGTGGGCCGTCGGTGTGATGGTCTACGAGGCGTTGACGGGCACGCTCCCGTTCATTGCGGACAGCGTCGCGGCGCTGGCGATCGTGGTCAATGACGCCATCGCGCCGCGCCCGTCGTTCATCGACCCGAGCTTGCCGATCGAGCTCGACGCGTGGTTCGCGCGGGCGTGTGGTCGCACCCCTGACGCGCGCTTCGAGTCCGTGCGCTCGCTCGCAGACGCGCTCGCCAAAGCTCTCTCGGGCCCCGCACGATCGGACGAGCCCACGCGCATCTCCCAACCGCCGTCGCTACGCCCGCGCGTAGAGACGGCGCTCGACACGAGCTCTCTCCCACCGCGAACAACGCCCCGACCGACTCCCAAGATGACGGCGGGCGAGAGCAAGGGCACCATAGTGCTCGCGGCGAAGAACTACACGGTCGCCAAGCACGGTGCAGAGGCTTGGTCACGCGTCCTCTCGGCGCTCGAGCCCGCGGATCGAATGCACATCCAAGGCATCACCGCGGTCGGTTGGGTGCCGAGCGAGACGTACGGACGCCTGCTCGAGCGAATCGACCGCGAGCTCGGGCCGCCTGGCAAGTCCTTGATGCCGGAATATGGGCGGTATGGCGCAGAGCACGATTTGACCCTATTTCACCGACTCTTTCTGCGAATGGCGAGCCCCCCGTTCGTCCTCGAGAAGACGGCCGAGTACTGGCGAAGATTTCACACGAGCGGCCGATGGACCGTCGCTCGCCTGGATGCCACCCAAGTCTCGGCGGCGCTCTCCGACTTTTACATCGGCACGCACTACTGCGCCGCACTCACCTCATACATCAGCCGATTGTTCGAGCTCGTGGGCGCCAAAGAAGTGGCGAGTGTCCACCGGGATTGCGTCTCCCGAGGCGCCCCGGCATGTGTCTTCAAGGTTCGCTACCTCGAGTGATCGTTCGCTCCCACTGAGCCGATGAGAGGCTCGATTCGCCCGTGCTCACTGTCGCGAGTGAAGTGATCGACACTTCGACAGAGGCTTGGACCATGGGAAATCCAGGACTCGCATACTCAGCTCTTTCGGCTCACGCGTCCCGCCGTGGCCATGGCGCTGGGCGCTTCCGGTCTCGCTGATGCCGCGCAGCCGCCCAAGTTCGACGCAGTGCGCCACGGGGCGTCGGGCGAGCTGTCACGTCCAAGGCTCCCGCCTAAGTTCCTCCCGAAAGAACGAGGCTCGAGGCAACGAACCATGAACAGACCTTGAACTAAGCTTCGACTGGCCCCATTGATGAGTCACCGCGGATTTGGAAAACCGCGGAAGGAGGTCGTTTCAGATGCCTACTCTGAGTTTCGGGCAATACCAGCTCGTTTACAACATGCTGAGCCTCGCCATCGCGGCGATGCTCGCTTCGTTCATTTTCTTCACGGTCAGCCGCGGGCAGCTCTCGCCGAAGTACCGGCCGGCCATGATCATGTCGTCACTCGTCGTAGCCATCGCCGGCTACCATTACTTTCGCATCTTCGAGAGTTGGCACGAGGCCTACGCCCTGCGCGACGGCGTTTACGTGGCGACCGGTGCGCCCTTCAACGATGCTTACCGCTACGTCGATTGGCTCCTCACCGTTCCGCTTCTAATGGCAGAACTCGTCGCGGTGCTCGCGCTGGACAAGTCGGTTCGCGGGAAATTGATGGCTCAGCTGGTGGTCGCTGCGGTGGCGATGATCGCTTTGGGGTATCCCGGAGAGCTCGCCACGAGCTCAGAAGCTCGCACCGTCTGGGGCCTCGCGTCTACGGTCCCGTTCGTCTTCATCCTGTACGTTCTCTGGGGCCAGCTCGGTAAGGCGGCAGCGAAGAACAGTGATGAAGTTCGCGTCCTTCTTCGAAACACTCAGCTCTTGCTGCTGGGCACCTGGGGCTTTTATCCGGTCGCTTACCTCTTCCCGCTGCTCGGTGTGAGTGGCGCCACGGCGAAGGTCGCACTGCAAGTCGGCTATAGCCTGGCCGATATCACGGCGAAGTGCGGATATGGCGTGATGATCTACGCCATCGCTCGCGCCAAGATGGCGGCCGAACCGGCGCCCGTCGGGGAGTCGGAACTGGCAGTTCGCTGAGTTCCGTGAAATCGCAAAACGACGACAACGACGCCGGGGGGAACTATGTCACCTCCGGCGTCGCCCTCATCGCACTCGGCGCCCTAGCCGTGGTCGCGGCATTCATTTTGACCATCCTGCTCCGGCTCGAGCTGCGGTTCATCGACAGCCGCACGATGGGCTTCATCGGCCTTGGCTTCATCGCAGTCGGGTCATTCATGGTTCGTCACGGCAAAAGCCTCAACCACCTTAGTTGAACCCATCAAGCACACTCATTGAGCGCAGCCCAACGCGCGGAGAACGAGAAATGCGAGATCGGAACGCCGACATCGTAATCGCAGGCGCTGGCTGCGCCGGTCTCGCCTTGGCCTATTGGCTCACACGGCTCGGTGGCGATGATCTCGAGATCGTCATCATTGACCCAACCCTCCGCGACCCACCCAAAAAGCTCTGGAGCTTCTGGGGCGACGTTCCAGAGCCGGCCCGCGGCCTCGTGGCCCAGAGCTGGACTCGTATGACCTTGAGCTTTCCGGAGTGGACGCGTACCGAAGCGCTCTCCGGCGCCCGATATCACACCGTTCGCAGTGAGCACTATGTACGTTCACTCGTCGACCGCCTCACGCGCCGCCCCAACGTACGCTTCGTCGAGGAGCGCGTGGCCAACATCTCGGACCTCGGTCCCGGACGCGGCGCACTCGTCGAGACCGACACCGGGACCCACTGGGGAGCGCAGGTATTTCAGAGTTGTATGCCGCTCTCCCGGCGCCCAGTCCCCTCGCATGCGCTAAAGCAGCACTTTGGCGGTTGGGAGATAAAGACCGAGCAGCCTCAACCGGGGAGTAACACGGTTACTCTCATGGATTTTTCTCACTCGCCGGTGAGCGAAATCGCATTTCATTACGTCCTACCGCTCACTCGCACGCGCCGCCTGGTCGAGTACACCGTATTCTCCCCCAACGTCGCCGACCGCGCCGTCTACGATGCGGCCGTGCGCGCCTACATCGATCGGACGGTGGTCGGCCCGTGGCGCGTCGTACAAACCGAGTATGGCGTCATCCCCATGCAAGCGAGTGCACCCACTCAGCGCTTTGGAACCAACGTATGGAACCTCGGCGCTATGGGCGGAATGTCCAAGGCCTCTACCGGCTACACGTTTCTGCGTAGCCAACGGCAAGCCCAGCATCTGGCGACCACACTCCTCGAGCGCGGCGCGCCCACGCCTCTCCCCAGATCCCCAATGCGCTTCGCGCTCTACGATGCGCTCTTCCTGCGCGCACTCCGCAGCGGCGGCCGGCTCGGGCGAAGCCTCTTCTCGAGCCTCTTCGCGCGAAGGCGCTTCGCCGACGTCCTTTCTTTTCTCGACGAGCAGACGACACCTCTCGAGGAGCTACGCCTCGTCGCAGCGCTACCCGTTGGCTCCTTCCTGGCGGCCGTCGCTCGTCCCACACAGCCGCTCCTCCCTCCTCTCCAGGCGATCCACACTTGACGCTTCCATATGCGCTGAGCGAGCTGCCCGCACGGCTCGGGCTTCGGCGGCGGTTGTTGCTCGCGGTCGTGCTCGTCGTCGTCGCGCGCTTTCTGCCCGTCGTTGCGTTGGACGCGCTCGCCGCCTTGGCCGTCCTCACGATCGGCATCGCCCACGGAGCGGTGGATCCGGTTCTGGCGCGCCGAGGCGCCGGGCTTGGGTTCTATGTATTATATGTGAGCGGCGCTGCGGCGGTGTTTGTGCTTTGGTTTGCGGCACCGGGCGTCGTTCTCGCGGCGTTCATCGTTGCCTCGGTGATCCACTTTGGTGAGGGTGATACTCGCGGCGTTCGCGGCGCCGGCTGGACGATCCTGTCGCGCGGCTGCTTCGTCACGCTCGTACCTCTCATCGCGCACGCTCACGATGTCGCCCCCGTTGTGCGCGCGCTTGGCGTGCATATACCGCAACACATCTTTCAAGCGCTCGAGTCATACAATGGCGAGGGCGCGACACGCTTCGTTGTCGCCGCCCTCTTGACGGCTTGGCATGCACGCGATGCTGCCCGCACAGGAGGTGTCCCGGCTCTCGCGGAGGTGCTCGTGCTCGCCACCGCCTTCTTCTCACTTCCGCTCGTCCCCGCGTTCGCGTTGTACTTCACGGTATGGCACTCGGCCGACCACCTTCGCGCGGTACGACTTCGCGGCGGCAAACACCTCACGCGGCATGCCATCATCGGTACGGGGATTTCTTGGCTCGCGATAGCGGCCTTCCTTCTCGTCTCGGGGCGCTGGGTCTCAGGTGACCAGCGCTGGTCGGTCCTCTTCGGTTTCCTCGCCGCAGTCACCGCGCCGCACATGTTCGTAGTCGCGCGCGCAAGACTCGGCGAGATGACTGCGTTCGCGGGTGACCCATGACACATTTCAAATCGAGGGTGATCATGGCTACGCGCCCGCGACCGAATCTAAAGCAACGGACGCTCCTCGCGATCATCGCCACGGACACGACGTTCGAGCTCGCGAACGCGGGCGCGCGCGAAGTCTGGAGTGGCAAGTGCCTTCATTGCAACGCCCGACTCCTCATCGGGCTCGATGGTGAGCCCATCAGTCGCGCCACGATCGAGCACATCTTGCCAAAGAACCACGGCGGCACCGACGACCTCTCCAATCTCGGTATCGCGTGCTCACGCTGCAACTCCGAGAAGGGCGTTCGCCACGATCACAAACAGAAGAACGACGCGCGCCTTCAGGAGATCATCGCGAAGCTCACTGAGAAGCGGCGTGCGCGGTGGCGCGAGCGTGAGCCCGTAAGTGCCTTCGTCGCCGAAGCGCTCCCGCCGAGACGTCGCTAGACACACCAGCCCTGCCTCACAAAAAGGCTACACGAGCGGCGATTTGCACCGGTGAGACACGCTTCACACATCAGTCGATCGGCGAACCCAGCGAAGATCGCTATGGCGCGGTTCGTGCTGAAAGCGAGTCGAGGAACACATCCCATGCGCTCTTATTCTCTTGTCGTTGTCGCTCTCTTGCTTGTCGCTTGCGCGAGCTCATCGGAGCCAACGCTCACCGTGGACTCATTCTGCCAGTCCAAGGCCCAGGCGGAGTGTCAGATAGCGTCGCGATGTGGCAACCAAGTCGCGCGATGCGTGGACGCTCGCCGAACGAAGTGCTTGTCGGCTCAAGCGTCTCAGACGACAGGGACGCGAGTCTTTCGCCCGGCCAATACACAAGCGTGCGTCGACAAGACGAATACGGTCTACGCAAAGTCCGCAATCACTCCAGCAGACATGACGGAGCTGGACCAGGTCTGCGGGCGCGTCGTCCAAGGGACTGTCGCTTCGCTCTCGGGTTGCACGACAGACTTCGACTGCGTCGGCGCACTGATTTGTGACAAATCCCTTTGCGCGCCGAAGGTCGTCAAGAAGCTCACTGAGCTATGCGGGAACCCCGGTGAGCTCTGCGACGTTGGCGCCTATTGCGCCGCGGTCGGCGGCTCGCGGCAGTGCTTGGCCAAGAAGAACAGCGGCGAGGCGTGCGATGCATCGCAACTATGTGTCGAGACTCAACGCTGCGCGATTACCTGCCAACCGCGGCTTCCTTCCGGAGGCCCGTGCGCGAGCAATGATGATTGCGCGCCGACGGCCCCCTACTGCGACCCGTACCTGAGCAACAAATGCGACGCGGGCCTGGCGTTCGCTCCGGGAGCCGCCGCCTGCAAAGACTACGGCGGATAACGGCCACGCCTGGTCCCGACCCCTCTAGCTGGAGAGCCGCGTTCG
>JAYVYD010000063.1:0-3862 GCA_043784605.1 Myxococcales bacterium
GCACGGGCATGATCGCCTTGGTTTTAGGCGTGATCGCTGCCTCGACGCGTTCGGCGTCGATGTTGTACGTGCGTGGATCGACATCGACGAAAACGGCGCGTGCGCCCAAACGCGCGACGCACGTCGCGGTTGCCAAGAACGTGTACGGGGTGGTGACGACCTCGTCGCCGTGACCGATGCCGAGCGCCATCAGCGCGACCAGGATCGCGTCCGTGCCGGACGAGACGCCGATGCCGTACTTGCATTGCGAGTACGCGGAGACGCTCTGCTCGAGCGCCTCGACCTCGGGACCGAGGATGAAGTGCTGAGACTCCACGACGCGATCGATCGCCGCCTTGATCTCCTCCTTGATGGTCGCGTGCTGCGCCTTCAAGTCCAGGAACGGGACGGGCTTCAACTGCCCTCGAGAGCAGCGTCTTCGTCGCGGTCGACGCAGCGCAGTAGTTCGGGGTTGATATGTCGGTATTTCCAGCCGGACTGAGGACAGGTGCGAAGTCCCGTTGCGTTTGGAGCGCCCAGCTTGTGGCCGTGGCGGCTCATCCAACCGATTCGTTGCGCGGGCACTCCAGCCATCAAGGCGTAGTCGGGTATCTCGCCTCGAGTGACGACCGCACCTGCGGCGATGAATGCATAACGGCCAATCGTCGTGCCACACACGATCGTCGCGTTGGCGCCGATCGATGCACCGCGGCCGACCTTCGTAGAGCGATACTCGCCTTTGCGAACGATCTCCGAGCGCGGGTTCACCACGTTGGTGAAGACGCACGAAGGGCCGCAAAATACGTAGTCTCCGAGCTCCACTCCCTCGTACACCGAGACGTTGTTTTGGATCTTCACACCACGGCCGATCACGACGCCGCTCGCGATCGAAACGTTTTGTCCAAGGGTGCAGTCGCTGCCAATGACCGCGTTCTTCATGACATGACAGAAGTGCCATATGCGCGTGCGCTCGCCGATCATCGAGGGTTCGTCGACGATCGCGCTCTCGTGTACGAAATAGGGTCTTTCAGACATCAGAGCCTCAACGATGAGACATACCGCCTTACGCCTCGGCGGTCAGAATGGTGGAGGGTGGCGCGGCAACAATCTGTCCGTGCAGCAACGTCCTTTGACCAGCCATCAATCCGACCCTAGCAGAGCCATACCGGCAAGATCCATCGCCCGCTCGGCGGCCTTTCGACGATGATGCGCGTATGGGCCCGTTCGCGTGAACACTAGACGTGAAGCGATCTTGAGCGCGACGGGCCGCTGGCTCTTCGTGGCGACGCTGCTCGGGTCTGTGCTCGCGCTCGGCAGTCTCGATACGGTCGTGCTGTCCGTTGTCGTCGTCGCGCTCGCCGCGAGCTGCGCGCTCCTTTGGTGGAACGCTGAATCATCGGCGTCGCGTCGCGTCGCGTCCTTGATTCTGGCGACGTCCGTTGCGCTCACGATTTATACGGCGCTTCAATCGATCCCTCTGCCGGCGTCGTTCATTCGATCGATCGCGCCCCACAACGCGGACGTCTGGTCGCGCGCTCTATCGGCGCTCGGGGAACCAGGTCCTGCGTGGCATCCACTCTCGCTCGATCCCATCGCGACGCGCGTCGAGGTGCTCCGAGGCGTGTCTTATGCGCTCGCGTTGCTGTGCGCGTTGCGTGTTGCGCGTCATCGAGAGGGCGTCACGTTCCTTACGCGCGCGCTCGTCGTAGGCGGCACGCTCGTGGCGTTCGCGGCGCTCGCGCATCCCGCGTTGGACGTCGACAAGGTGTGGGGCGTCTACAAACCGAAGACAGCCGTCAGCGCGATCGCACCTCTGCTCAATAGCAATCACCTCGCGGGCTACGTCAACATCGCCGTGATGCTCGCGTTCGGCTCGGCGCTCTCTTCGCGTCCCTTCGCGCCGCGCGCGGTGGTCGGAGCGCTCGCACTGTTGTTGGCCGCGATGGAAGTGTGGCTCGCATCGCGGGGCGGCGTCGCGAGCATGGTGCTCGGGATCGCGATCGTGCTCGTGCTGCGTTTCGTGGGAGGTCGAGGCTCACCGGTGAAGCAGTCGTGGATCGTCGGAGGTCTCTGTGTCCTCGCTGGGGTGGGGATGTTCATCCTCGGAGCGTTCGAGGGATCATTGACCGGCCTCAAGGACACCGACGTCTCCAAGCTGTCGGTCAACGTCACGTGCTTTCGCGACATGGTCCCCGCCTATCCGATCTTCGGGGCGGGCAGGGGTGCGTTCGAGTCGACGTTCCCCGAGTTCAGGAGCGGTGTCGGGTTCGTAGTGTTCTCCCACGCGGAGAATTTGCTCTCACAGTGGACTACCGAGTGGGGCGCGCCGTTCGCGGCCGTTGCGATGGGCGTCCTCGTGTATGCGCTGCGGCCACGCTTCGCGCGTGCGCGCGGCGACTCGAGCATTGGCGCGTGGGTCGCGATCGTCGTGCTCGCCGTACACAACCTCGTCGACTTCAGCATGGAGGTGCCAGGCGTCATGCTCGCGCTTGTCGTGTGCGCTGGCATCGTGTGCGCTGGCAAAGCAGACCCCGCACAGACTCCCAAGCGCGTCGACAATTGGTCCAGCCACCCGCGCGTCATCGCCATCGCTGGGGTCGTCGTTGCGGCTGCTGCGATCTTCGTTGCCACGCGGGGTCGTGCGCACGAACTGCTGGAAGAGCGCCTCACGATGCAGCAGGTCGCCGCAGACACCAACGTGTCCGACTCCGAGTTTCGAGCACGACTCTCAGCGGCGATGCTCGCGCACCCAGCGGAGGCCTATTTCCCTTACCTTGGCGGTGCGCGCGCGCTTCGCTCGAAGGAGAGCCCGATGCCGTGGATGGAACGCACGCTCGAGCGCGCGCCGGTCTACGGGCCCGCGCACCTCGTGCTCGCGCGCTGGCTGCGTCGACGCTCGCCGTCGCAGGCACGCTTCGAGTACCGGCTCGCGAGCACGCAGGGCGCTTCGTTTTCGCTATCGGAAGTGATCGCACTCATCAGCACGTTCGAGGATGCCAAGGAGCTCACGCCCGAAGGGGCCGGTGGAATCGGAACGCTCGAGACGATAGCGCTCGCGCTCGCGGACTCGCTGCCGTCGACGCGTTGGCGGGTCGATCAGGAGCTGCTCGCGCGCGGAGCGGCTTCGGATCCGACAGTCCTCGCGTTGCCTCGACTCGCGCAAGACGCGCTCGCCGATCTCGTCGATGCCGAAGGTGCGCCGTGGTGCGCCGATGGGTCGTGTCCCAAGATCGCGCTGGCCGCGGCGGATCGCGCGGAGGCCTCGAACCCGACGTCCAGCATCGGGTCCATGGTGCGGGCGCGCGTGTCGGCGATGCAAGGCGATCCCGCAGGTGGCCTCGAGCATCTGCGCCAAGCGTGCGAGACGAAGGTGGAGCGGGCGCCGTGTCTCGTCAGCCTAGTGCAACTCGCGATCGATCTGCACCACGACGCAGAGGCCACGCGCGCGATTGATGATCTCTCCCGCTCGGCTTGCAAAGACGACGACGCGTGCGTCTCGCTCCTGTTGACCTCCGCGAGCCTCGAAGACAGCCGCAACAACACGAGCCGCGCGCTCGTGTTCCTCCGTCACGCCACACAAATCTCCTCCGACCGCTCCGACGTCCTCGAAGCGGTGGCAGCTCACGCCTCACGCCTCGGCCTCCATGCAGACGCCCTCGACGCCTACCAAAAGCTAGCCCGTCTGAATCCCTCGCGCCCCGATTACGCAGCCAGCGCAGACCGCGAGCGAGTCAGCGTAACCCTGCCTCAGTAGGCACAACACCTAATTGATCGTCTTATCGACGAGCTTCTCGATTGCCTTTGCAGGCGCTGGTGTCGGAGAGGACTTGCGATCCTTGGTGATGTCGCGCGGTCCGACATACTCCGGCACTAACCTGCGAAA
>JAYVYD010000064.1:0-9240 GCA_043784605.1 Myxococcales bacterium
TCCGTGGCGTGACTGCGCCCGAACCAAGCCGCCAAGAGCAGGGGTAGGATGGCATCGCCGACCCTGAAGACGACCTGCAGGGCGAGCAAGACAAGCGAAGTGCGAACGATCGAAGGGCGACTCACGAACAATCCGAAGTTGCAAAGGGCTCGGTCAACGGGATCCGAGCGCGAAGAACATAGTGGAGTATCGAGTTTCGTGCCAGTTCGGGCCAAGGATCAGACCGAAAGCGATCGCCGCGCCGTCCCGACTCGATGCTGGCGAAGCCAAGCCGCTGAGCTGTTGTCGTTCGCCGCAGGCGGCGACAATTGATCGTGCTCTTCGGCGGATCGAATATAAACATGCCGTCGCATCTGCTACTCGCTACGCCAACGCCCGCCCCAATTACGCAGGGAGTGCCCGTCTCTTGAACTTGTCGTCCGACCTCCGCCGCCCTGATCTCAGGGCAGTTCCGCGCCGTGCTCGCGTGTTGTTCATCAACGACACCGCGCGAAACGGCGGCCCAGGTCGGAGCCTCCTGTCCATCTTGAAGTTCATGGACCCGAACGTCATCCATCGCGCAGTCCTGTTGCCGCGGCCCGGTGTCGTCAGCGAGTTGCTCGCGCCCGTAGCGGATGAAATGCATTTCCTGCCGTCGCTCGTCGAGAACCCGATCGAGCCGATCACTCGCGCCATGGAGCGTCGCGACTTCGACGCCATGATACCGGTCAAGGTCGCGCGCGGGCTCGCCAACGTCGGCCGTGGGGCCTACGCCGTCCGTCAACTCACGACGCTCGCCAAAAAAGGTCGCTTTGACCTTTTGTACTGCAACGGCACGAACGCGGACTTTGCGGGCGGTGCGGTGGCGTGGACTAGCGGCGTCCCTGCGCTCTGGCACGTTCGTTACACCTCGCTTCCGCCCGCCATACGACCCGTCCACGATCGACTCGCGAACAGCGCCGGCGTGCGTCGCATCTTGTGCGTCTCCCACGCGGCCGCGGCTCTCTTCGGTCATTGCATGGGCAAGACGCGGGTCATCCACAACGCGCTCGACGTCGCGGAGTTCGCGCGCGGCGCCGTCGTTGGCGTGCTGCGACAAGAGCTCTCCCTCGCATCCGACGTCGTGGTGTTCGGCAGTCAGGGCCGCATCCTGCCCCGCAAGGGCTACGTCGAGATGGTCCGCGCCGCGAAGATCGCGCTGGAGGCGCTGAGCATCAAAGAGAGGGAAAAGGTGCATTTCGCGGTTCTGGGGGACACGCCGGAGGACATCGCACCGGACCACCTCTCGGAATGCAGGGAGCTGGCCAAGGACCTCGGCATCGCTCGGAAGTTCAGTTTCTTGGGCTTTCGCAAAGACGTGCGACCCTACGTGTGTGACTTCGATGTCGCGGTCGTCCCCAGTGTTTATGCCGATCCACTCCCCCGCGCGGTCATCGAGACGATGGCGTTCGGCATGCCGGTGATCGCCTTCGACGTCGGAGGAGTGGCTGAGATGCTGGCGGACGGCGAGACCGGCGCGCTCGTCTCCGCGTCCCCGCCCGACGTAAAGGGTCTCGCCGATCAGATGCTCCGCTACTTCCGGGACCCCGAGCTCAGGCACAGACAAGGTGTCGCTTCACGCGCACGGATCGAAGCCAGCTTCGACGCCCGCACGCACGCGCGCGCGATCCAACACGAGATACTCGTAACCGCTGGGCTTCCGGCCCCGAAGACCGAGTAGCGCATGCCCCTGTGGAAGCGCGCCATCGTTCGGCTCGTGGACACGAGCGGAAAGCACCCGGCAATCGTCTTGCTGTTGGCCGTGCTCTCGATCGGCGCGAGCTGGTTTTACGCGGCGACACACTTTCAGGTGAGCTCGGATCTGCTGGAGCTCTTGCCGCGCGATAGCCCTGGATTTCAGGCGTTCGAGCACCAACTCGGTCGCGTGGGGGGCGGCGCGTCGCTCATCGTCGTCGTCGAGTCCCCCGATCGCGCCGCGAACGAGCGGTTCATCGACACGTTGGCCAAATCGTTGGACGACGACATCAAGTCGCGTGCATCATGCATGCAGTCGTGCAACGGCGATCAGGCGTGCCTCGCGCGCTGTGGCCCCGAGCTGATTGGCTACTTCGAGTCCGGCACGAAGGACGTCCGCAAGTTCTTCCACGACAACCGCTGGCTCTACGCCGACGAGAGCGATCTCCAAGAAGCGGACGACACGATCGACCACGAGATCGCCAAGCAAGGCGGCGTCGGCTTCGACGACGACGACAAACCGGTGCCGACGGCCTCGAGCGCAGCCGCACCCGGCGGACTCGGTCCCGCGCCGGCGCCCGACAAGCCCAAGAGCGCGCTCGGTCTCGACGAGTATCACGATCGTTGGGAGGCCCACGCCAAGGAGCACGACGATTTCCCCACGGGATACTTCGCGACACAAGACGGTGGACGCCTCGGACTGCGCATCGTCTCTACGCTCGGCGGTCTCGGCGACACGGGTGGAGACGACCTGCTCGCCCGCGTGAAATCGATGGTCGACAAGATCGACACGAAGTCGATGCACCCGAAAATGCAGATCGGCTACGCCGGCGACATTCCGAATGCGCTGGAGGAGAAGGACAGCCTCATCAGCGACGCGGCGTGGGCAACGGGCATTGCGTTCGTTCTGATTTTTGCCGGTTTGGTCGTCTTCTTTCGCTCCCCTTGGGCGGCCGTCGTGATCGCGCTTCCCGCGATCATCGGGGTGGGCGTCGCGTACAGCTTCGCGATGGCGTACTTCGGATACGTCAACACCACCGGCGCGTTCCTCGGCGCGATCATCCTCGGCAACGGCATCAACTATCCGATCATCTTGCTCAACCGATATCGCGAGTTCCGCGCGCGCGGAATGGAGCCCGAGGTCGCGCGGCGCGAGGCGGTGCTCAACGCATTTCGCGCAGAGCTCGTCGGGTCGCTCGTCGCTTCCATCGCGTACGGCTCGCTCGTCGTTACGCACTTTCGCGGCTTCAATCAGTTCGGCGTGATCGGCTTCATCGGCATGTTCCTCGTCTGGGTGAGCATGATCCCGTGCGTCCCCGCGATGCTCGTCGTCGACGAGTGGATCCAGTCGCACCTTCCGCCGTGGCTGCGTGACCGCCCGATCAAGGACGAGCACAGCGACGGCCGCGGCGTGATCATGAAGGGCATCGCGAAGATGTCAGAGCGCGCGCCTTGGGTGTTCGTCGCGATCGGCCTGGGCCTCGCCGCGTTCTTCGCGCTGAAGCTCCCTGGCTACTTGAGAGATCCGTGGGAATACGACTGGGGCAAGCTGGGCTCGCGCGGCACCGCGCAGACCGGAGCGGGCGCGTGGTCCACGAAGGCCGACGAGGTCTTCGGCGGCAAGATGAACATCGCCGGCGCGCTCATGCTCGCAGACACTCCGGAGCAGGTCCCGCTCATCAAGGCGCAGATCTTCGAGAACGACAGCAAGGACCCACAAGGGCAGGTGGTTGGCGACATCGCCACGGTCGCGGACCTTCTTCCCGGCACGCCAGACGAGCAGAAGAAGAAGCTCGCCACACTCACCGACATCCGCGAGCGACTGAGCGATCACGTCGTCGACCGCCTGAGCGCGGACGAGCGCAAGCGCGTGCTCGACATGAAGCCGCCCGCTGACCTCAAGCCCATCCTGCCCAATGATCTCCCTCCGCTCCTGCGCCGGCGCTTCGAGGAGAACGACGGACGCGTCGGCACCGTGTTCTACGTGCGTTACAAGAACGAGCTCTCGCTCTCCAACGGCCGTAATTTGCTGCGGATCGCGAAGACGACGGACAACGTCAAGCTCGCCGACGGCACCGTGGTTCAGACGGCGAGTCGCTCGACGGTCTTCGCCGAGGTCATCCGCTCGATGGAGCGCGACGGACCGATCGCGACCGCCGTGAGCTTCGGCGCTGTCATCGTCGTAGTGCTCTTCGCGACCGCTTCGGCGAGAGGTGCGGTGAGCGTGCTTGGTGCGCTGTTGCTCGGCGTGCTCGTGACGATCGGCGGCGCGGCGGTGCTCGACGTGAAGCTGAACTTCTTCAACTTCATCGCGCTGCCCATCACGTTCGGCATCGGGTGCGAGTACCCGTTCAACATCTTCGATCGCTCGCGCTTGCTCGACAACGACGTGTCGTCGGCGGTCCGGCTCTCCGGTGGCGCGGTCGCTCTCTGCAGCTACACGACCACGGTCGGCTATGGCTCGATGCTATTTTCGGATCAGCAAGCGCTCCAGTCGTTCGGTCAGCTTGCGATGAGCGGAGAGATCGCATGCCTGGCCGCAGCGCTCGTGTTCTTGCCGGCGGTGTTGCACGTCTGGAAGAGGCGCGTCTCAGCGAGCAAGTAGGTCGAGGCCGCGCTCGACGAAGTCGCCTCGCGCCCACGCGAGCAGGCCGCGAACCTCGTGGCGCAGCACCGCGTGTTTCATATCGGCCGGGTGGATCGCCACGCGGGTCGGCAGAAATCGCCTCGCAGGACGCGCCAGTCGACAGAAAGCGACGCTGGAAATCAGCTTGGCGCGCGTTCGGCTCGCGTAGTTGAGCACGAGGCTCGCGCGCTGCTCGCTCGCGCCGTACACGTGCGTGTGATCCTCGACGAAGCGATAGCCGCGCTCGCGGAGCATCGGCAAAAGCCAAGAAGGCATGGACCACGCGGGCGCGACATAGCCGTCGATGGAGAGGCCAGCGTCACGAAGCACGCGCTCGCCGTCGTCGAGTCGGCGTGTCGCTTCCGCGCGCGAAACGTCGCTCATCTCGGCCTCGCCGCCGCTCTGCACGTGCTGCGCGAACGCGCGACGAAGGCCAGCGGGCTTGCCGTCTTGGCCTGGCAGAGCCTCGCTCAGTCCGGCCTTGTGAAAGAAGCCGTGCAGAAAGATCTCGTGCCCACGTGCTTGCATCCTACGAAGGCGCGCGACGTACTCGGGGTGTTCACCGAGCGGCCAACGCGCGTGGAAGTTCGGCACCACGAGCAGTGCGGGTCGCACGCCCGCGTCCTCGCAGTACGACAGCGCGAGGTCGATCTCGTCGGCCCACGCAGGCGAGACATCGTGAATCGAGACGTGAACCGCCACGAGATGCTCGTACCACGTCTCTAGCGGATCGTCTTTCGCGCGAGCAAGTCAGTGTAGAGCGCAAGCAATGCGGTGAAGTGTTCTTCGACCGTCGCGATCTTCGCCGCGGCGCGCTTCGCGCTCGCTCGCAGCTCTCCTGGGTCGCGAGACAGGAGCCGCGCGATCGCCGCCGAGCACGCGTGCGCGTCGTTCGAGGTGAAGGTCTCCGAGAAGCCCGGTTCCGTTTGTTCGGCCGCCCCGCCGAGATCGGGGACGACGACGGGCAGCTCGCACGAGACCGCCTCGGCGATCGAGATGCCGAAGGTCTCGTACGGACAACCGTGCACGAGCGCGTCGGCCGAAGAGAGCAATGTCGCGAGCGCGTCGCGATCCTTGACGAAGCCGCTGAAGCGAATATCGCCGGAGCCCGCGGCGAGGCGCTCCAAACGCGCGCGCTCCGGGCCATCTCCGACCAACACAAGCTTGGCGGGCCTGGTCTTGCGGAGGCGTAAAAAGGCCTCGATCACGACGTCCCAGCGCTTCTCGATCGCGAAGCGTCCGACCCCTACGAGCATCACGTCCGAAGGCGAGACACCGTACGAGGCGCGAATCTCCTGGCTCCGCGGTCGCGTGTAAAATACACGCTTGTCCACGCCGAAGGGCAGGTGCACCACACGCGGCACGCCGTGACTTCGAAGTTTGTCGACCTGCCAGCGCGCCGCCGCGATGGTCGCGTCACACGCACGGCCGATGCGGCGGACCCATGCCCAGAGCGGCTCGGTGATCATCTTGCGCGCCGCCCTTGGGAGTCGAAACCCCAACACCTCGCGCTCGAGCAACACGTGTTGGTAGGTGTCGATGAAGTCCGAGTGCCAGAAGAACGTTCGCGCGCCGAACGTGGAGCGCGGCGACGCGAGCGCGCCCATCGCGGCGACATAGGGCGAGTGAATCTCCAGGATGTCGGGATGCTCTTGGCGCACGACGCGCCTGACCAAGTCGGGGCGCCAGAGCAGCTGGTAGCTCGCGTCGTAGGGCATCGAGGGACCCCCCACACGGATGAGGCGAGAGCGTCCCATGTCGATGGGCATCGACCCCGGCGCCAGGATTGTGTGCTCGTGCCCCAGTTGGCATAGAACGTGTCCTTTGAGGGTCAAGTGGCTGCGAACACCCCCCCCTCTCTCTGAGAAGAACTCCGTCACATCCAGCACGCGCATCGAGCTTCGTTCCTTGTCCCAGAACACCGTAGTAGTTTCTTAGAGAATCAACCTAAATGATGAATTTAACTTCAAAATTTGGTTCAGTCGTTCACTTGGCGTCGCCCGCTCCCGCGCCGAGCATCCCTGCGGTCCCGCCCTTCGCGGCGATGGCGGAACGCTTTGGACGGCCGATGAAGATCGCGATCCTGAGTGATTTCACTCGGATCCCCTACGCGAACGGTGCGGCGTTCCAGACACGGTACCTGTATCAAGAATTGCGTCGGTGTGGTCACGAAGTCACAGTCATTGGCCCCCATGATCCCGCTGCCACGCCTGAGGATTTGGCGCCCGGCACGGTCAGCCTCCCGAGCGTCCCGCTGAAGGCGTACCCAGGAGTGCACCTGCCGCTCCCCCTCGCGCCGTGGGTGTACGACGTGGACCGTTGGGACTTCGATCTGTGCTTTGCGCAGACCACCACACTGCTCCTCGAGTTCGGCGTTTGGCTCCGCAAGATGAAGGGCACCCCGTTGCTCTGCGTCAACACGACGCACCTCGCGGCCGCGTACGACGTCCTGCTCCCAGAGAGCCTCTCGAAGATCGAGGCCGTTCACGCGGGCTTGGATTTCATGTTCCGCCGTCCGTACGAGAAGACCTTCGCGAACATCTACAACAACAGCGACGGCCTCGTCGTGTTGAGCGAGGGCCTGCGCGCGTACTGGCGAGAGCGCGGAGTCACGGCTCCCATTCACGTGATCCCTCGCACGGTGCAGCCCGAGGTCTTCGATCAACCCCTCGGCGAGGACCCGTATCGATTCTTGGGCGATGGTCGCGGTCCGCGACTGCTCTGCGCGGGCCGTCATACGCGTGAAAAATGCCAGGATCGCGTCATCCGCATCTTCGCGCGTCATGTGCTGCCGCATCAGGCGGACGCGACCCTCACGATGCTCGGCGTCGGTCCCGACACCGATCTCTACAAACGCGTCGCGCGTGAAGAGGGCGTCGCGGACAGAGTCTTCTTCCCAGGTGAGGTGCCGTTCCTCGAGATGCCGGCGTACTACGCGTACTCCGACGTTTTCGTTCACGCGTCGCTCAGCGAGACCTATGGCAACGTGATGGGCGAGGCGCTGTGGTGCGGCACGCCGACGGTCGCGTTCGCCGATGGAATGGGCGTCTCGTTCCAGATCCAGGACGGCGTCAACGCGGTCTTGCTGCCTCCGGGCAAAGGTGAGGTCGCCGAGCGCCAGGCGAACGTGCAGTACGGAAAGGCGGTGCTCGATCTGCTCGCGAACCCGCAAGAGCGTGCGCGCCTCGGCAAGAACGCCAGCCGTATCGCACGCGAGCGCGCACACCCGTCGGTCGTGCAACAGCGGCTCGCGGAAGCGTTCGCCCACGCTCAAGACCACGCCCGTGCGAGCGGTCTACGCCCTGCTGTCGATCGTCCGCGCGCGATGCAGTGGCTCACCACGCTGCGGCATTTCCGCCCTTGGGCGACTGTCAACGGTGGCCTCTACTTGATCGGTCACGTTCGCCCAGGCAAGCCGATCAATACGGAGAAGCTCCACCCCGGCATCGGTCGCTAAGGCTGCGAGCACTTGCCCGCGATGCACGCGGGCGTCGTCTTACATGGCTTCGCCGAGCAGAGCGTGCCGACGCATCCGGCCGCGCGATACGCGTCATACGCTTGACGAAACGCCTGCGCGTTGTCGCTAGCAGAGCTCACGACGTAGATCGGACAGCAGAAGCTCGCGATCGTTGCCTGACAGCCGTCTCCAGGACCGCACGCGCTCGCGTTCAGGCCGAGGCTGTCGAGCTCGCGGAGCTTGGCGGCACAATCGAACGCGGCATCGACGCCAATAGTATCGGCGCTCGCGTCCTTCGTGACCGGTGCTGGCGCCGAGCAGGCAATGGCGACGGCGACCGCGAGCAGCGGGCGTTTTGATGGCAGATCTTCGAAGGGCATCAATGCGGCACGGCCTACACGTTGGCTACGGATGGAGCGTCACCCACTTGCGCACAGACTCGAGACCGTCGGCGAGCGCGACTTGCGGCGACCACCCAAGCTCGGTCTTGGCGCGAGAGATGTCCGCGAACGTTGCGTCTACGTCGCCTGCAGGCACCTCCGAGCGGAGAACGTCCGCCTGCTTGCCCGAGACGCGCTCGATCCCGCAGATGAGCTCAGCGAGCGTCACTGGCGCGCCGGAGCCCAAATTGTACGCGCGGAAGCCAGGCGTCGCGCGGTCCATCGCTGCCAACACTCCGCGTGCGATATCGCTCGCGTGCGTGAAGTCGCGTCGCATCGAGCCGTCGCCGAACACCGTGATGGGCTTGCCCGCGAGCACGGCACGCATGAAGAGCGTGATGGCCATCTCTGGGCGTTGTCGGGGCCCGTACACGGTGAAGAAGCGGAGCGCGATGATGGGCAAATCGGGCATGACTCGCGACATCGCGAGCGTCACGAGCTCCGCCGATCGCTTCGACGCCGCGTAGGGAGACTCGGGTTCGGTGGACGGAGCGTCCTCGCGCGCGGGCAGCGGCGTCGAGTTGCCATACACGGACGACGACGAAGCGAACACGAAGCGCTTGCAGCCGTGCTCGTTCGCGAGCCTCAGCATCGTGGCGGTGCCCTCGACGTTCACACGCGCGTATCGCGCAGGCTCGCGGAAGCTCGGGCGCACGCCTGCGAGCCCCGCGAGGTGGAGTACGCCATGCGCCCCGCGGACGAGGGGATCCATGGCGTCACGATCCGTGATGCACGCGCGGACGACCCTCACCGCCGGAAACTCCCGGAGCAGGTCGCGCTCGTTGCGCTCTTTCTCCGCGCGCGGGTAGGGCGCATCGCTGAAGTCGTCGACGACCGTCACTTCGTCGCCGCGAGCGAGTATCGCACGTGTGACATGCGAGCCGATGAACCCCACACCGCCTGTGACGAGCCAGCGCACGATCAGCTCGGGAGTCGAGGGGTCGAGAGAGCGGAGGGCTCGGGCGGCGGGACTCCGATGCCCTGATAGCGAAAGCCCGCGCGGA
>JAYVYD010000065.1:0-8934 GCA_043784605.1 Myxococcales bacterium
CCCGGCCGAGTAGCCGTCCACGCGCTGATCCCGAGTCCATCCACGCATCTTCGGGCTATCCGCCAAGCACGTCGAGAACGGGGCTCGTGCATCGCATACAAGTTCGGATACGTGATGAACCGTTGACCACGCGGCGCTGTGGGCCGCCCGCGACCTCGGAGATGTCGGCGAAGCCATGGCCGATGCCTTCCGCCCGAGCGCGCGACCGCCATTCCCTTGCGCGCTTTGCCACTGAGGCATCCCGATCGTTGGACCCTGCGCGAGAAGGCGTGCAACGAAACTCTGACGCACACGTCACGCGACCCCGTACGCTGCCTCCTGCATGCCCTCGTCTCTCACCTGGATCGATCACGACAGCGCCGCACGCGAACGCACGCAGCGCATCCTTGCCCTCTTCACCGAGAAGGAAGCGCGCGACGAGCTGGGCCTTGGCCCGATCAGCGGCGCGATCTCCGATCAGCTCTTCCCCGGAACAAGCACCATCCAGACGCGGCTTCGCTACGCGTTCTTCATTCCGTGGATCTACCAACGCCTCGCAAACGAAAAGACGCCGAACCATCGCGTGGAGCGCGCCGAGAAGGAGACCGAGCAGCAGCTGATTGCGGCGCTGCTCGAGACGAGCGATACCCAGGGTGTTCTCGGACAGCGAGCCCGTGAGAGCCTCACGCGATACGCTAGCTCAGTCTACTGGGCAAACCTGGGCAGCTGGGGCATTCGCCACTTCGACGGGTCGCAGGAAGACCTGCACACCAACTTCGATGTGGCCGAAGCGCCATGGGATCCACAACTGCCAGCAGCCCCCGCCACCTTTCCCCAGGGAGCCTCGTTTCAACTCACCAAGGAAGAGGCGTCATACCTGCGCGACAAACTCGTGAGTCGCCACGCGTCATCGTTGCTCACACACCTTGCGGTCACTCCACTCGCCATCGAGACGCTCGAAGCACCTTGGGAGCTCGAAGAAGAGCGTGTTCTGCCAGCGCATCGCGTTCTGCTTCGCGAGGCGAGGCGTTTCGGGACTGTCATGTATGGAGCCTCGATTCTGTACAACTTGATGCTTTCGGAGAAGGTCGCGAATGACGATTGGCGTACGCTCTACATGGGCGCGCTTGAACGATGGCTCGAGACGCTGCCGGGCGAGCAGCTCGCCTCTTGGGACGTCGTCGGGTTCTGGCCGCACGTTCTGGGACGCGGCCACAACGTGACGACGCTCACACGCTCGTTCGTGACCGATTGGGTGAACGTCGCTCGCTCGGGCAGCGCAGATGTTGTTCTCGGCAGTCGCGCACGTGGTCTGGTCGAACGGCGTGAGCGAATGCTCAAAGGACCTCAGTCGCGATTCGCAAGCCCACGCGCTCTATCGCAATGGCGCGGCGCTTCCGGTGCATTTGTGAACACCTTTCGTTGGAGAACGGCGCGACGCTTCCTCCTCGATCTCTACGCGGCGGAGGTCTGATGCTTGCCCCGAATCGGCGCGCTCTCTACGTGGAGGCGCTCATGCCACCGCTCGGATTCGAGCTGCGCGATGCCGTCGCGACGACCTACTCCGCGGATCCGGATGTAATCCTTGGGATCCCGATCCATCTGGCCCTAGCGGCGCGGTCGATCACGAACGAGCTCGAGGGCTCCGCGATTGCGATCCTTGGTGCGTTGCGGCGCCTCGCGGGCCGCATGATCGTGTTTGCGCAGTCAGGCCTTGTGAAGGTCCCTAGCAAGCCGCATGCGTTGTATGCGCTGCTCGAGCCACTCCTCATCGATGTGCGCGGCAAGACCGGTGCGCTCCACGCCAAGCTCTGGGTGCTGCGGTTCGAGAACGCCGAAGGCGAAGTGCGCATGCGCATGATCGTCCCGACGCGCAACCTCACTTCCGATCGCTGCTGGGACGCTGCACTGGTGCTCGACGGTGTCATCGCTGGAGGCCCGAAGGCCGCCAATCGGCCGATTGCCGATTTGCTCCTCGCGTTGCCGGATCTTGCCGTTAATCCAGCGAGCGTGACACCCGGGATGAAGACCCAACTCGGAGACCTTGTGCAGGACCTTCGCCGTACCGAGTGGGAAGGTCCAGGGGATTGGGACTTGGTCGCGTTTCACGTGTCGGGGATGTCGAAAAAAATTCCATTTCCGATCGAGGCATCCGATGAGTTGCTCGTGGTCTCCCCGTTCCTCAGCGTCGATGCACTCAAGATGTTAGCCGATTCGACCAAGCGTCCGCGTGCGCTCGTGAGTCGCCCCGAGGAGTTGGCGAAGGTCGGTCAGAAGGCCTTTGGTCGCTTCGACGACGTCAGGGTATTGGGCGACACCGCCGCGGCCGATCCCGAAGGCGAAGTCGATCTCGACAGTCGCTTACGAGGACTCCATGCCAAGCTCTATATCGCCACGACGCGCACGACGACCGATCTCTGGATCGGCTCCGCGAATGCGACATATTCGGGTTTGAGCGGAGCACGCAACGTCGAAATCCTCGTCCAACTGCGTACCAAGAAGCGCGGTCAACAACCAATCGACGACTTCCTCGGTAGCGAGGGCATGGGCTTGTTGCTTGAGCCCTTCGATCCCGCCACCGAGATCGATGAGCCCGATCAAGAGACGACGAAACGCCTCGAGCAATGTCAGGAGGCGCTGAGCGCCGCCCCGCTCGTTCTGAGGGCGGAGGGGACAGCAAACATATGGGTAACCGTGCTGGCGCCGCCGTCGCCGATCGCGCTTCCCCCATCGGTCGTCATTCGCGTGTGGCCCCTCACGATGGCCTATCCCATGGCTGTGGATGGCGCGGGATTGCGGAGTGGGGAGCGCGTTCGACTTGCAGAGGGCGAACTCTCGATGCTCACCGGGCTCGTGGCGTTCGAACTCACCGAAGGAACGGAGACCCTCCGCTTCGTGCGTAACTTGCCAGTCCACGACATGCCGGCAGCGCGCGAAGGCGAGCTTCTCCGTGCGGTAATTGCCAATCGTGAGGGCTTCCTGGCTCTGATGCTCGCGTTGTTTGGCGACCGCACCACAACGTTCGTGGGTGAGACTGGCGCTACAACCGGTGGCGTTAGGTGGGGACACTCGACGGGGCACGACGGGTCGGGGCTGCTCGAACACCTGGTTCGTGCCTGTGCGACCGACAAGGCGCGCCTCGCCGAGGCGGTTGCGCTTGTGAGTTCGCTACGAACATCGACGGATGGCGCAGACCTAGTGCCTAAAGGCTTCGCCGAGCTTCTCGGGCTTTTGAGTGAGGTCCCGTCATGAGCCGCATTCGTGTGGGCGACGAGCTCGCCAAACTCAAGGACTTCCAACGGCGCACTGTCGACTCGGTATTTCAGCGGATGTACACGGACGCGAACCCAGCCACGCGGTTTCTCGTCGCCGACGAAGTGGGGCTCGGCAAGACCTTGGTCGCGAGAGGGCTGGTCGCGCGTGCAATCGCGCACCTCAAGGCGGAGAACGTGGAGCGCATAGACGTGATCTACGTCTGCTCGAACGCTGCAATCGCGCAACAGAACATCCAACGCTTGAACGTACTCGGCGAGCAGCAAGTGGCGTTCACGACGCGACTGACGCTCCTGCCCGCAAAGGTTCACGAACTGGCTAAGAACCGGGTCAACTTCGTCAGCTTCACACCCAACGTGGCGCTGAACGTCAAATCGAGGAGCGGGACGAAGGAAGAGCGGGTCATCCTCTATCACCTGCTCTCGTCACGCCCAGGCTCGAAGACCGCGCTCCGGAACTTGCTCCAAGCGACGGCTGGCAAAGATTCGTGGGAGCGGAGTATCACCGATGAGGCTTCGACGCTCGACTCCACACTGACGAATCGCTTTCTCACGGCGCTCGCCAACGATGCGGCGCTGTGCGCGCAGCTCGACGACGGCCTAGCCCGCTTCGCACGGTATCGAGAACACCCACCGTGGGAGGACAACGATGTTCGATTGGCCGTGATTGGCAACTTGCGGCACGCGCTCGCCAAGAGCTGCATCGACGCGCTCGAGCCCGACCTGGTTATCCTCGACGAGTTCCAGCGCTTCTCGGAGATCTTGCAAGGAGACGACGAGACTTCCGAGCTCGCACGATTGCTCTTCGAATATCCCAAAGTGCGAGTGTTGCTACTCTCTGCCACTCCATACAAGATGCTCACGCTGTCGGGTGAGGACGACGAGCACGATCACTTCCGCGAGTTTCTTGGAACAGCCAGGTTCCTGTTGAGGGACGAGTCCCGCGTTGCGGAGCTCGAAGCCGCGATGGGCGAGATGCGCCAAGGCCTGCGATCCATTGGCAATGGCGGTTACGAACGCACGCGCGAAGCGCGAGACCGGGCGCAGGCCATTTTGCGCACCGTCATGTCTCGCATGGAGCGCGTGTCGGGAACGGCCGAGCGTGACGCCCTTGTCTCTGAGCCGCAGGTCGATGTCTCGCTTCGTCGCGAGGACATCGCGCAATCCCAACTCGCACAGCGGCTCGCTCGCACCCTCGGCTCACCAGATATCGTCGAGTATTGGAAGAGCGCCCCCTACCTACTCAGCTTCATGCACGACTACGATCTCAATAGTCGGCTAAAGGCGGCGACCGGACGCGACGCTGCGGCGGCGGCAGCCGTCATCGACGCGCACTCCGACACGCTGCTGCGCACGGAAACCGTCGAGCACTACCGGTCTGTACCGCTAGCGAATGGCCGGCTTCGCGCCCTCGCAAGCGAGACGCTCGATCGCGGACTATGGAAGCTCCTCTGGATGCCGCCATCTTTGAGGTACGTCGCGCCCGAGGGCGCGTGGGCAGATGTTGGCGAATGCACGAAGTCGCTTATCTTCTCGTCGTGGAACATGGTGCCCGACGCCATCGCGGGGCTCCTGTCGTTCGAAGCGGAACGCTTGATGATGGGCGATGTTGCCGGTGCGACCTACTTCGAAGATCGGCAGCGCGCGCTACTCACTTTCCGACTGGATGAGCGACGCCCAGCAGGCATGACGACACTGCTGCTGCACTACCCGAGTCCGCTGCTGGCCGACCACTTCGACCCGCTACGCCTCGCACTCGAGCTGGGCGACGGTGGGCCTGTTCCTATTGCCCAATTGCGCGCGGAGGTATCGAGGAAGCTGCGCCCGCTGCTCGCCGTGCTGAAGCGACGCGAGTCGGCGACTCCCGACGTTCGATGGTACTGGGCAGCGCCCATCCTCCTGGATGCGCGATTTCATGGGGTCGCCGGCTGGGTTCAGAAAGCGTTCGCGGCAATCTACGATCGCGACGAAGACGATGAGGATGACGGTGACGGTGAGAACGCCAGCGGGTTCGAGGCGCACGTCAATGAGCTCTCCGCCGTGCTTCGCGGCGACATCGAGCTAGGGACCTTTCCCGAGGATCTCTCGGAGGTCCTAGCAGATGTCGCGCTGGGCTCACCTGCGGTATGCGCAGCGCGTGCACTACGACGTCTCTCGCCGAACCTCGGCCCCGATGAACCCGCGATCCTCACGGGCGCAGCCCACGTGGCGCGCGGGTTTCGCTCGCTCTTCAACGTTCCCGAGACCATGTCGCTGCTACGCGCGCAGAGCGCGGACCCGACCGCATACTGGCGGGAGACGCTTCGTTATTGCGCCGAAGGTGACCTTCAGGCCGTCCTCGACGAGTACGCACACTACCTAAGAGACGACCTCGGTCTGTTCGCCGGGGATTCCGAGAAACGTGCGGAGGATGTCGGGCGCGCCATCGCTCGCGCGCTGACGCTACGCACCGCCGCGATCGTCGCGCACGACGTTCACGCGAAAGACGCGCGGGTCAAGATCGACGAGCTGCGACTTCGGTCGCGCTTCGCTGTCCGCTACGGAAGCACACGCGGCGAGGAGGCAAAGTCCGTCGACCGCGCCGACGACGTCCGGCGAGCATTCAACTCTCCCTTTCGCCCATTCGTTCTCGCGTCGACGTCCGTAGGGCAGGAGGGCCTCGACTTCCATCCATACTGCCATGCAGTCGTTCACTGGAATCTGCCTAGCAATCCGGTTGATCTCGAACAACGGGAAGGGCGCGTGCATCGCTATAAGGGACACGCGATACGTAAGAACATCGCGCGCGCCTACGGCCTCGACGCGCTCTCCCGCCTCTGGGATGAAGGCGATCCGTGGCAACGGATGTTCGAACTCGCGCTCAAGGACCGACCCGCGGGAAAGAACGACCTGTGGCCGTACTGGCTGTTCGAAGTGAAGGACGGATTCAAGGTGGAGCGCCGAGTCCCGATGCTGCCGCTCAGCCGCGAGCATGCGCAACTAACCCGTCTCAAGAAGAGCCTCGCCCTCTATCGATTGACGTTTGGTCAGCCGCGGCAGGAAGACCTTCTCACCTGGTTGGAGGGACAGCACGACGCTGGGGCACTCACCCACGAACAGGTATCCGATCTTCGCATTCGACTGGAAGCCACCGGAGAGCCCATCCCACCCAACGAGGACCCAGATCCCCGAGACCGATGTCGACGCGGTGGTGACGTCACTTCGCGGCGGAGCGAGCGAGACTCTGCTCCGGCAGTGGACAAGGACATCCGCGGCGCTCGCGGCAACGGCGTCGCTATTTTCCGCTGCGCTCGACGCGATCCCCGAGGCGGCGGCATCTGTGCATTGGACATTGAACCAACGCCGTCACGCTCTTCGCCTCAACCTCGGTCAAGCGGAGGTCCTCACGCTCTACGACGGTACACTGACGCTCGTGGCGGATGGGCTATCGACGGAGAGCACCCAACGCCTACGTGACCTCGACGCCGCACCAAAAACGATTCCCTACGACAGACTCCGACGCATATCGCCACGCGCCAAGTGGATAACGGTCGGCGTCGAGAACGTCGCTCCGCTGCTCGACCTCCTCGTCCCAGCGATCCAGTCGTTCTTGCGTCTCGATACTCGAACAAGTCGCGCACACTCAAGGGACTTGCTCAGCGTAGAGGCGGTGCAGACGATCGGTCGGCTCGCCGGCTCGAGCTGGGCAACCTGGAAGCCGAGTGCCTGACGCGGACTACTCTTCGTCGAAGTAGTCCACGTCGACCCGCTTCACGTCATAGGTCTGCACGCTGGTCACTCCGACGCCGTGATCGAACATCAGGGCAACCAGTTTCCGACCGTCGATGAGGACGATTCGCTTTTCGATCTTGTTCACGTACTCGAGTGCCTCGTCGGAGTACCCGGCCGTCGTCAAAAAAACACCCTTCCGTGCGCGCATTCCCTCGAGGCTCCCAGCGAATGCTTGGACGTCCGGACGACCAACTTTGCGGTCGACTGCCCACCGCTTCGCCTGCACGTAGATGGTCTCGAGGCCCAACTTGTCCTCTTTGATCACGCAGCAAACTGAGGTCGCGCATCGCACCCAAGCCTCCCGTGCCATTGCCGACTACCCACTCGCAGGACGACAAGCCCGCACGTCGTAGCGCATACCGTCCGTGGGCCGTGCTGTTGCGCAGAGCGTTCGGCTTCGACGTGTTGCAATGTCCCAAGTGAGCGTGCCAAAGGCACGTTCACGGGAGAAGGTTCTGTCCGAGTGGCTCGCAAGAGCCAGCTTGGAGGTGCAAAGGTCGCATGCGCCTGCTCGCCATGGTCACGGATCCTAAGAGCATCACCCGATGGGTTGGAGCTACGCGGTCGCGCGCACGAAGGCGCCGGGAGTGAGGCCGAGGATTCGTTTGAAGTGACGATGCAAGAGGCTTTGATCGTAAAAGCCGACACGCACGGCGACCTCGGCTTGCGGCACTCCGCGAGCGAGGAGGCCTTGCGCCAGCGCGATCCGGCGATGCGTGACGTACGCGTGCGGTGGAAGGCCCAGCTGCTCTCGAAACGCTCGGCAAAGGCGGAACTTGTCGAGGCGTGCGTGCGCGGCGAGCGCATCGAGACCGACTGTTTCGGTGATGGCTTCGTCTAGCATCGCTCGTGCGCGCGCGACGGGTGCGCTCAACCTCGAGCGTCGCCCAGGCTCCGTGCCCTTCGGTGCACACACCAGGTCGACCAGCGCATGCAACGCGTCGCACACGGCTGCTTCGAGCGCGAGAGGAGCGTCTTCGTCGAGCAGGCTTCGATGCAGCGCCATCAGTGGCTGCGCGCGTCGATGGCCTGGGTCGATCGCGTGCATGCGTGGTGCGACGATCGGTCGTTCGAGTACGGCGCGCGCTTCGTCCAACAGCGCCGGTTCGAACAACACGACCTGAAATGCGAGACCTCCTTCGCGTGCGCGCTCGATGGTGACTTCCCCTGGGACCTTGACGCTGATGCTGCCAGGCGCGCTCGACCACTGCGCGCGGCCGCTCGTCCAGTCCGAGCGCCCTGCGAGGTGCATCGTCGTGCCGTAGTGGTCGGGGATGGCGCGCAGCAGCGGGCGGTCTCCTGCGAAGCTAGCGATCGTCACGCCAGGAAGCGGACGCCGCAAGACGACCGGACCGGGAGCAGCGCGTTGGAGCGCAGTGGACATGAGAGGAGTGTACGCGCTGCCCAAATGGTCGCGATGCGCGACGTGAAGGTGGCCGAATCATTTCTGCCAATTTCGTCCAAGGCGTCCCGCGGACCGAGTCCTACCTTCCACACTCAACCGAGGAGAGAGCCATGCGTGTTTTCGTTACGGGTGCTTCAGGGACCATTGGATCCGTCGTCGTCGCCGACCTGATCGCAGGAGGACACGAGGTGCTCGCGTTGGCGCGCTCCGACGCGTCGGAGCAGTCGCTCGCAAAGCCCGGAGTCTCTGTGCTGCGAGGTCACCTCGATGACCTCGACACTTTGCGTGCGGGGGCCGTTCGCGCGGACGGTGTCATCCATCTGGCGTTCGGCCACGACGACTTGAGCGCCGCGGGCATTCAGAAGTCGATGGCGCAGGAGGCTGCCACGATCGAGACGTTCGGCGCTGCGCTCGAAGGCAGCGGCAAGCCGTTCGTGGTCGCGTCCGGCACGCCGGGGGTGCCAGGGCGCGCTTCGACGGAAAAAGATCCGCCGCTCACGGAGGGCC
>JAYVYD010000066.1:0-33202 GCA_043784605.1 Myxococcales bacterium
CTCGCGCCCGTCCACGAACTCCTCGACGATGCACGGCTGATCGAACGCTCGGACCACGTGATCGACGCGCGCGCGCAGCTCCTGCTCGCACGACACGACGCTCGCGGGCGCGATGCCTGCAGAGCCGTCTTCGCGCACGGGCTTCACGATCACGGGGTAAGCCAGGGCGAATGGGTCCGTCGCGCGAGACATCACGCACGATGCAGGTGTGAGCACGCCGGCCTTGGAGAGGACGGCTTTCACGCGGTCCTTGTAGAGCGCGCAGCCCAGAGCCTCGGGCGACGAACCCGTGTACGCTACACCCATTAGCTCCAACACGAGCGCGACGGCGGACTCGAGCCGAGCGTCGCCTACGATCGACTCGCAGAGGTTGAACACGCAGTCAGGCGCGAGCTCTACGAGGCGATCGCGCATCGCGCAGAGGTCCGCATCGACGGGGACGAGGACGACCTCGTGAGCGGCGTCGTCGAGCGCCCTGCCGATCTCGTCCGCGACCTGCGCCACGTCCGCGCGCGCGGCGTGCCCGGGATCGTCCGCTACCGACGATTCACCGAAGTCGACGTTGTAGAGAACCGCAACGCGTGTCTTCATCATTGACGGCTGCCCACGACTGTTGTCCAAAGTTTCGCCGTGCGAGTAGTCTCGAAGCTCCTCGTGATTTCCACGTTACCGAGGCCACGATCAGCGTCAAGATGACTGAGCCCCGCAGAGCACTGGTGCCGCAAGATCGCGCGAAGCGGAATGACGGACCATGACCGAGCCTGGATTCGCGGCATCCACGTGGACGGTCCTCAAGAAGGACCTCACGATCGAGCTTCGTACGCGCGAGATCGTGACGACCGCCGGCTTCTTCGGTGTGCTCGTCGCGCTGATGGCCTCTGTGGCGTACTCGACGGGGAGCTCGACAACGGTCCGCGTGGCGCCCGGCACGCTCTGGTTGAGCGTCGCGTTCGCGAGCGTGCTCGCGCTCGGACGTACCTGGCAGAGAGAGCGCGAAGACTCTTGTTTCGTTGGCTTGTTGACTACGCCGCTGCCGCGCGGCGCTCTGTTCTTGGGCAAGGCAGCGGGCGTCTTCTTGTTCGTGACGGCGATCGAGCTCGTGGTGCTGCCCGTCGTCGCGCTCGTGCTCCACGTGGAGCTACTCGACGTCGGGCCTCAGATCGCGCTGCTGTTGATGCTCGGCACGGTTGGTGTGGCGGCGATGGGTACGCTCTTCGGCGCGATGACGGTCCGCACCCGCGCGCGCGACCTCGCCTTGGCGACCGTGCTGTTTCCGTTGCTCTCACCGACGCTCATCTCTGGAGTGGCGGCTACCCGCGAGATGTTGCAGGGCGCTGCGCTCGTAGAGGTCACGGACTACATCATCCTGCTGCTCGTGTTCGACGCGATCGCGCTCGTCGGCGGCCTCGTGATGTTCGGCTCACTCGTCGACGAGTGACGCGTCAAGCGTTCGTGATTGCGTTTGCCCTGCGGGCTCACTTCTCACGTCAAACGGCTCACGGCATGTTCATCGCGGCGAACACTTTGTCGGCGTCCGCCTCGATCGCCGCGAACGACAACGGGACGTTCGTCACTTCCCCGACGGCCCACACGCCCTCTCTAATCCGGCCGTTTTCGGCCACGACCACGAAGCCGCGCGGCTCGTGCGCGACCTTGGCTCCGAGCTGTTCGCAGAGCTCGTAGCTGGGCGCGCGAGGTGCGTCGATCAACACGGCGTCGCACTGGTGCGTCGCGCCACTCGCGAGCGTCACGCTCTTGACGCGGCTCGTCCCCGAAGCCTTCGTGGGCTCGCCCTTGACGACGCGCACGTCGACGGCATCCTTGCCCTTGAGCGCGCGTGCGTACGCCTCACCGAAGGGACCGCCGCCTTCCGCGACGACGACGATGATTCGCGAGCCGGGCACGACTCCCCAGCGGAGCATCACGCATGCGGCGCGCGCGCTCATGATGCCGGGGAGATCGTTCCCTTCGAACGCGAGCACGCCGTCGTGTGCGCCGGTCGCGACGACGACGTCGCGCGCGTGGAGGACGAGTGTCTCCTCGGGTGTGACGAGCAACAGATCGTCCCCGAACGCGCCGATGATGGTCGAGCGCAGATGCACGCGCACGCGATCGCGGATCGTCTCGAAGCGGCTCAAAACAGCCTCGAACGTGCGGCCTGGCAGCGCGCCCGCCGAGCCGCCGAAGCCGACGCCGTCGTCTACGAGCCACACCGAGCGCCCGGCCTCGGTCAACCGCGAGGCGATCGCTAGCCCGCTGGGGCCGCCGCCCACGACGAGCGCGTCTACCTCGATGCGCTTGGCCGCGCGCGGCGGTGCGGGCTCGTTCGGGAGCTTGCCGATCCCCGCGATCCGGCGCGCGAAGACCTGCATCACCTTCTGCACGCCGACGACTCCCGCGAAGAGCTCGTGGTGGTTGAAGCCCTCGGGGAAGAACCAGTCCGTCAATCGCAGCAGGTCCATGTTGCGGGGGCCGAGCGTGTTTTGTGACTCGACGACCTCGCCGCCTTCCGCCGCCGCCATGCACGTCATGACGTTCGGCGAGCCGTTCACGCGCGCGAGGCACCCGTCGCACGCGGAGCGGAAGCACGCGGGTCCGCGGGGGCGGTGGAACTTGGGGCTGCGCGCGATCGAGAGCGAGCCGGCGGCGATGATCGCACTCGCGAGCGGCTCACCGCGGACGGCGACGATCTCCTCGCCGTCGAACGTGAAGCGAACCTCGTCCTTGCGCTCTACGTCGTCGCGTCGGACTCGCGGCATGAGCAGAACCGTTACCACAGCCGGTGCCCTTTGACTTTGCCTGCGGTGGGTTAGACACTGTTCGGTGCTGCGATTGGTTCGTCATGAGAATTGGCTTTCTCGGTCCCTGCCTAGATCTGACTCGGCTCGAGCGCGCCGCGGACTTCTTGCTCGTGAGCGAGAAGGCTTCGCGTGTCATCTATCTCAGCGACGACGGCGCGCTCGATCGTTGCGTGGCGTCGTGGGCGACGCGCCTCGTGGGCGACGACCCGACGGACGAAGGCGCGTGGCGCCGGGCAGCGGACGTCGCGCTGTGGGGCGGGCCCGAGAAGATCGACGCGTACGTCGACGGCGAGCGCAAGCGCCTCTCGCTCCGCTCGCTCATGAGCTTGCCGGAGCGCGTGCTGCGTACGGTCGAGATGATCGGTGATCGCGTCGCGGTCATCACGTTCGACAAGGCGTCGCTGGACGAAGAGGACATCTTTGCCGCAAGGCTGGTGATCTACGGCAAGAGCCCCAACGCGCTCGTGAAGGCGATCGGCTCGCGCACGTTCCTCACGCCGGGGCCTCTCGGGGAGACCGGCGGCATCATGCTGCTTGCGGAGGGCGACGACATCGCGACCGTGACGATCTACGACACGGCCGAGCGCTCGATCCATCAAGCGCAACTCGCGCTCCCCAAGACCACGAAAATGCGGGTACAGAGCAGCTCGTGATCGTCGCGATCTTCGGAGGCAGCTTCAACCCACCGCACCTCTCGCACGTGCTGTGTGCGACCGTGGTGCTTGCGACGTACGAGATCGATCGGCTGCTCGTGGTGCCGACGTGGAAGCACCCGTTCGCGAAGAACCTCGAGAGCTACGAGGATCGCGTCGCGATGTGCGAGAGCGCTCTCGCGTGGCTGCCGCGCGTTTCGGTCTCGCGCGTGGAGGAGGAGCTGGGTGGCGAGAGCCTCACGCTGCGCACGCTCCTACACCTTCACGCGCAACACCCAGACTGGCAGATGCGCTTGGTGATCGGCGCAGACGTGCTCGGCGACGCGCCGAAGTGGCATCGCTACGACGACGTGGTCAAGCTCGCGCCGCCGATCGTGCTCGGGCGCGCGAACGTCCAGGTGGACGGCGCTCCCACGCCCATTTTGCCGGCCATTTCGAGCACGAACGTGCGCGCGATGATCGCAGCCGGCGAGTGGGATGCCCTTCGAGAGATCGTGCCGCGCGGCGTCCTCCAACAGATTGCCGCGAAGGGGTTGTATGGCGCCCCGCGCTGAGACGGTCTTCATCTTCGGCGCCGGGAAGGTCGGCCGCGCGCTCGCCAAGGCGCTGCGTGAGACGCGCCTCGAGGTCACCCTACGACCCGCGCGTGGAGGTCTGCCGAAGCGCATCGCGGCGAGCTTCGTCGTCTTGGCCGTGCGCGATCGCGAACTCGCGACCATCGTCGCCGCGATCGCCGAGCGAGGTCTGTTGCAGCCACGCGCCGTGGTCGTGCACGTCGCCGGTGCGCTCGACGCTTCGGTGCTCGCGCCGCTCCGCGCGCAATGCGACGGCGTCGCGCAGATGCACCCGATGATCTCCTTCGCGTCGACGACTTCGTTCCCTAGCCTCACGCGCGGCAACCTTCACATCCAGGGAGACAGGGCCGCGTGCTCCCGCGCGAGAGCAATCGGCAAGCGCCTCGGCATGACTCCGCGGACGATCCGCGGGCTCGACCCGATCGCCTATCATGCGGCCGCCGGGCTCGTCGCGAACGGTGCGGCGGCACTGGCGGCAATGGGCGCCGAGCTGCTCGCGGTCGCCAACGTCCCTCAAAATGTAGCCCCCAAGCTGCTCGGGCCCCTGCTGCGAAGTGTTGCGGACAACATCGAGTCCCTCGGCTTCCCTCGCGCGCTCACGGGACCTGTGCGACGCGGCGATGCTGGGGCGGTCGATCGCGCTTTCAGGCTGATTTCCGCCCGAGTCCCTCACGCAGCTGCGCTCTATGTCGCCGCGGTGAGCGCCCAAATCCCGCTGGCCGAGGCGCTCGGCGAGGCGCCTCCCGAGGCTTGGAAATCCTTGCGTGACTGGATCCGTGCGCGCTCAACGGAATGACGATATTCAGGGCCCCATCGCTTGCTGAGGGGGGTGGGCGACGGTACGCTCTCTCGATTGGTCTTTCCCGCGCTCTCCCACGATGCTTTGTTTCCGCCGCCGCTCGCCCGCGAGGTGTCTCGAGGGTTTGCTGCGCTCGATGAAGCGATCCTCGCCCGCACGGGCGTGCTCGTCGCGCGCGCCCCGTCCGTCGCCGCCGCCTATGCGTTGAGCGCGCATGTCGCCCGCAGAGCCACACTCGCCGGTTTGTCCTCGCTCCGCGCGGTCGGCGGCGAGGCGACGTCCATCTGGTCGGAGGTCGCCACTCGCCTCCACGCCCCGAAGCTCGAGGGAGATCCTGCACTCGCGGCCACACAGCTGTTGGACGCCGCGCGCGCACGCCAAGCAGTCGTGATCGCCCCGCTGCCTCCGCAGGGCTCTTGGGACCGCGCGGTCGCGATGGAGCTCGTACGTCTCGAGCCGTCGCCTTGCTTTTTGCTCGTCGCGCGGCCTGGTGACGCGATCGATGGGTTCGCCGAGGAAGCCTTCGACATCACCGCGTTGGACGACGCGGACCGCGCGCGCTTCTTCGCGGCGATCGCGGACGAGGCGCGCCGCACGCTGATCGAGTCGGATTTGGCCTCGCTCGAGGCCTGGTGGGTCGCCAGTCGCAGCATCGATCCCGCTGCCGTTGCTCCCCCGGTGGAGCTCGACGCCAGCGCGGCGCATGCGCTCATGGCCCTCACTCTTGCGGCGCGCGCATGGCCAGTCGGTCGTGCACGGGTCCTCGGCGTGAACCCGAACGTCGTGACTGTCGCGAGAGACGACGGCGGCTGGCTCGCAGTCGCTCCAACGTACTGTTCCGAAGGAGAGCGGCTCGCCGCGCAGGCGTCAGCTGAGACGATCACCACAGTCGCGAACGCTCTGTGCGAAGTGTTCCCCACGGACGCGCACGCGCTGCTGCGGTCGAGCGAGCTGTTGTTGCGCATCGGCTCGAATGGGCTCGCGGATGAGCGCTTCGGACGCGCTCTCGTCGCAACGAGCGACGTCTTCGTTCGCCGCGAGGTCGTGACTCGCTGGGCCCGCGCCGTCGATGGCGTTCCGGTCGAACACCAGCCCGCGCTGCGAATGGCCGCCGGAGAGCGCGCGCTCGCTGTCGGCGAAGCGGACGAAGCTTGCCGTTGGGCGAAGGTCGCGGCGCAGCAATCGCCCAAAGATCCGGCCGCCCGTTTGCTGCTGGGTCGCGCGTCAGTCGCGCTCGGAGATCTCGTCACCGCGAAGCTCGCGTTCGAGCACGGCGAGCAAGGCGCAACCGACGAAGAGACCCGCGCCCTCATCGCGAACGAGCTCGCGGAGATCGCGTACCTCACGGGAGACTTCGTCTCGGCCCGTGAAGGTGCTCGCGCGGTCCTCGCCCGCAAGCCGTCGGCGAGTTCCCAGCTTCGCGCGCGGAACACGCTTGGCAAGTTGATGCTCGCGGGCTCGCGCTGGAAAGAGGCGGAGACACACTTCGCAGAAGACGCGCTTCTGGCTTCCGCCGAGGGCGATCACACCGCGGAGCTCCGCGCCCGCGTGAACCGTGGCATTGCGCTCTTGTCGCAGGGTCGTGTCGATGAAGCGCGCTCCACCTTCGAGGCCGTGCTGCAAGAGGGTGAGTCGTCCACGGACGCGCGCGCCGCAGCGTTCGCGCTCGACAACTTGGCGGTCGTCGCGATGTGGCGCCACGAGTACGGCCTCGCCCTCGAGCTGCTCGAGCGCACGTTGAAGATTCGCCAGCGCCTCGGCGATCGGCTCTCGTCGGCGCGCATCCTCGCCAACCTCGCGGACCTCCGTCGCAAGCTTGGCCTCTACGAGCACGCAGACCACGCGATCGCATTCGGCCGGCGCCTGCTCGCACCCGGCATGCCCAACAACGTCTCGGAGCAGTTCGCCGTAGTTGCGGCTAGGCTCGCGCTCGCGCGTGGCAACTCGGCGCAGGCGCAGCGAGAGGTCGCCACCGCGCTGACGGACGGCTCTGCGATCGAGAACGCGTACCTGAGCGAAGACTATCGCGTCGCAGTTCGCGCGGCCCTGGACGACGGAGACCTCGCACGCGCCGAGACCTGCCTTACGAAAGCTCGCTCGCTCGCGACCACCGAAGAGGCCGTCGCGGAGGTCGCCGTCCTTCATCTCGCGTTGGCTCGCGCCTCGGGCACCGTGACTCTCGAGCTCGTCCACCAAGCGGTCACGGCCGCTCGCGGGTGTGGCGAGGAAGAGCTCACGCGCGAGGCGCACATGCTCGCGCACCACGTCCTCGCGAACATGGGTGAGCACGGTCAAGCGCGCATGCACCTCGATCAAGCCGTCGCGATGCGCGACATTGTCGCGGCCACCGTCTCGGGCGACGTTCGCGCCGCGTTCCTCTCGCGCGCTGACGTGGCGGAGCTCGCCAAGCTGGTCGCTCTCGTGCAGACCGTCACGCTCCGCCCCGAGGACGAAGATGGCCCACGCACCCAGCGCTCGCCGCGCGGCCCGCGCGTTCGCGAGATGGTCGGCGACGATCCGACGATTCGCGGCCTGAAGCTCGCCATTCGGCGCGTGGCCAAGGCCGACAGCACCGTGCTCATCCACGGCGAGAGCGGCACCGGCAAAGAGCTCGTCGCCGAGGCGATTCACCGCTCGAGCGATCGCGCACAGGGTCCGCTCGTCACCGTCAACTGTGGCGCGCTCGTCGAGACGCTGCTCTTGAGCGAGCTCTTCGGCCACGAGAAGGGCTCGTTTACCGGCGCCGTCGCGCGTCGGCGCGGTCGCTTCGAGATCGCCGAGGGCGGCACCTTGTTTCTCGACGAAATCGGCGACATCTCCCCGCGTACGCAGGTCGCGCTGCTCCGCGTGCTCCAAGAGCGCAGCTTCGAGCGCGTCGGTGGCACGACCAGCATCAAGGCGAACGTTCGCATCGTCTGCGCGACGCACCGTGATCTCAAGGGCATGGTCGAGCGCGGTGAGTTCCGCGAAGACCTCTACTACCGCCTGCGCGGCGTCACCCTCGAGGTGCCTGCGCTTCGCAGCCGTCTCGGCGACCTCACCCGCCTCTGCGATCACCTCCTCGAGCGCATCGCAGACGAGCGCGGCGAGACCAAGAAGTCACTCTCGGCGGACTCGCTCGAGCTCCTCGCCCGCCACCGCTGGCCCGGCAACGTGCGCGAGCTGGACAACGTGTTGCGAGCCGTATCGCTGTTCGCAGAGACCAGCACCATCGCGACCGCGGACCTCACGAACAACGTCGAAGAGCTCCGTGCGGTCGCCCACGTCTCACGCACGTTACCTCCCGCAGCGCCAAGCTCACTGGAGGCCGTGCAAGCCGACGACGAGGGCGAGACCGAAGTCGGCCCGCTCCCGGCTGGAGAAGCAGGTCCCACGGCCGTCGCCTATGCGTGCGTCCGCCAAGGCACCGTGTCTTTGTCGGACCTCAAACGCCAAATCGAGCGCGACTGCATCGCACGAGCTCTCGCAGACACTCGAGGAAACATCACGAAGGCGGCCGCCCTGTTGGGGATGAAGCGACCGCGACTCTCTCAGCTCGTCAAACAGTATGGTTTGGCAGCCGTAGCTACGGAGCACCAATGAAACGCGCACGTAAGACAGGACTCACGCTCTCTCTCCTCACCGCCTTGGCGCTGTCCTTCGGGGTCGGCTGCACGGCAACCGTCGCAGGTACGGAAGAGTCTGCCTCATCGGGCGCCCAGCTCTTGGTAGCGCCGAGTGACACGAGCGATCCGCAGCCCGACCCGACCAAGACCAAGAGCAAGAGCGGGACGACCAAGGTCAACCCTGGCGAAACGAACTCGGAGCCGCGTCCCAACCCGTGGACCGGCGACCTTCCCGGCGACGACCAAGGCGAACCGCGTCCCAACCCGTGGGACCCGACCGCCGTTGCACAGACCTCGTCCGCCAAATCGACCAAGTAGGACCGCGGTGTTTTTCGCCGATCCCGGCGCGATCCCGGCGTCGGGAATCGTCGCCGTACAGGAGTCCGGTTCCTCATCCGCTCCTAGGGCTCGCTTGGTCTCGACGAAAACCACTTCGGTCCTCGTCCGGTGAGCGAGCTTCGGCCTGTTTTGTTTTGTGCAGTGCTCGCGTTTGCGGACATCGCGCCTTGCTTGGTCTCGACGAAAACCACTAGGGGACTCGTTTGAGCGAGCTTCGGCCTAAGACTATTTTATTTTGTGCGGTGCTCGCGTTTGCGATCGCACTGTCGATGTTGCTGCGTGGGCGACGCCCCGTGCACTGGTTGTTTGCGGCCTTCGCGGCGGAGATCGCGCTTTGGTACGGCAGCCAGTCACTCTTCGGCCTCTTTCAGGCGCCGATCTGGGTGCGTGCTACGGCGGTGCTCACGGTGCTCTTGCCGCAGTTCGCGGTGCACTTGTTTCAGGCGATCGTGCCGCTCGAAGTCGGTGCGCCGCGGGCGAGGCTCCCGCGCATCGCCGCGTGGATTGGCGCGTTCATGTTGGCGCTCGAGCTGTCGCCGTACCATGAGGCACCGCTGTCGCTCGGCGTGGCGTATTTCTACGTATTCGGGCTCATTTCGGCCGCGCTGATCTCGCTCGCCCGACGTGGGCGGCGGAGCAAGTCCCGGGCGGTCCGCGATCGCGTGCGCTTCCTCGTCGTTGTTGGAGCGGCAGCCACCACGTTCACGCTCGCAGACTTCCTCTCGTTCTTGGGCGTCGTGCTGCCACCCATCGGCGCCGTGCTCGCAATCGTGTTCTTGTTCGTGCTCGCGGAATCGTTGACACGTCCGCGATTGGCGGACCTGTACGAAATGGCAGGGCGCTCGCTCGTGTCCACCGCGCTCGCGTTCTCGTTCGCGGGCATCTTCTACGTGTTCGTCACGTACGTGGGCCGCTTCAACACGATGTACTTGAACGGCGTCCTCGCGGCGATCGTGTTCTTGGTCCTCTTCGAGCCGCTGCAGGCCGAGGTCGAGCGGCGCATCCACCAGTTCTTCTTCCGCGAGCGCTTCGACCTCGAGACGAGCGTGGCGGATCTGCGCCGGCGGCTCTCGCACGTGCTCGAGCGCCAAGAGATGGTCGACGTGCTGCTCAGCGGCCTCGAGCGCTCTCGCCGTGTCACGAGCGCAGCGATCTACTTGCGTGACCAGGACGGCAACGGCTTCGATCTCGCAGGCAGCATCGGCGGCATCACCACCAACGACAAAGAGCCCTCTCCGCTGTTCGGGCGCATCCCCACGCGCCTCGAGACGCTCGCGGTGCGGCCACTGATCGACCGCTTGACCCAGCAATCTTCTGTAGCGCTGGAAGAGCTGTCTCGTGAGGGCAAGGACTCGGACGCGCCCGTGCTCACCTCGGCGAGCGCGCTCGGCGTCATGGACAGCGCGGTGCTGCTCGGCGTCCGCGGCGACGACGAGGAGTGCGTCGGCATCATCTGCGTCGCGGACGACCGCGTACGTGACGCGTTCACGCCCGAGGAGATCAAGGTGCTCGAGAACGTCGCGGCGCAGATTGGCGTCGCGATCGCCAACAGCCAGATCTACTCGCGCATGAAGGAGCGCGACCGCCTCGCCGCGCTCGGCGCAATGGCAGCCGGCTTGGCGCACGAAGTGAAGAACCCGCTCGGCGCGATCAAGGGGGCGGCGCAGCTGCTCGACGAGATGTCGACCTACGGCAGCAAAGAGGGACAAGAGTGGGTCGGCATCATCCTCGAAGAAGTGAACCGGCTCGACCGCGTCGTCGGTAGCTTCCTCGACTACGCGCGTCCTCACGCCGGCAACCCGATCCCGCTCGACCTGAACGGCGCCGTGCGACGCACCGTCCAGATCTGGAGCAGCCAGCAGCTCGAGGACGTCAACATCTCGCTGGAACTCGCAGACGGTCTGCCGCGCGCGAAGATCGATCCCGAGCAGTTCCGCCAAGTGCTCCTCAACCTCGTGCAGAACGCCGTGCAGGCAATGGACGGCCGCGGCCGCGTGTTCGTATCGACGCAGCGAAAGCGCATGGGGCGCCCGAGATCGTGGTCTGGGAGTGGTAACGACAAGGGGCCCGCGAGCACCGAGCCCGAGCTCGTCGAGGTCTCGGTACGCGATACGGGCCCGGGTATTTCGCAGAAGGTCTTGAAGAACCTCTTCATCCCGTTCTTCACCACCAAAGATCAGGGCACCGGCCTGGGCCTCGCGATCAGCCAGAGCATCGTGCAGAACGTAGGCGGCACGATCGAGGTCCAGTCGCAGCCCGGCGCCGGCACCACGTTCACGATCACTTTGCCGGTCGCGACGGACGCGCTCGTCACACCCGTTCCGACCGCGGCCGAGCCGACGGACACGAGCCCAGTCTCCACCAACGCTCGCCGCGAGCCTCAACCCGCCAAAGCATGATCGAGACCGCTAGTGTGGCGAGTCAGAAGTTCGCGGTCTTGATACATCCGCCAGATAGGCAAATTGTCGCCGCCTTCGGCGGACGACAACAGCTGAGTGGATTTGCCTCGCCAGCAACAATTCGGGGGGTGCGAATTTGCGGGTGAGTCGACGAGCGAAGCGAGGACAGGGCGAGAGCCCTCACTAGAATGTTTAGTGCCCTGAGCCGAGGGCCACGAAGCGGTCAGAATTTCGGTGACGAACTTTCTGGTTCAGGACACTAGGGCGTGTCCTCATATTCGAGAACGCGTTCTTGCCTCACGATATAGGACACGCCCTAGTCGTTTTGCATCAGGCCCTTGATCTTGCCGTCCGGTAGCAGGCGCACGTTCCACGCCGCGGGGGCCTTCGGGAGCCCTGGCATCGTCATCATGTCGCCAGTGAGCGGAACGAGGAAACCTGCGCCGGCGCTCAGACGCACCTCGCGCACACTCACGGTGAAGCCACTCGGTCGGCCCGCGCGCTTTGGATCGTCGCTCAACGAGAGCTGCGTCTTTGCCATGCAGATCGGGAGGCGGTCGTAGCCGAGCTCCGCGATGCGAGCGAGATCGGCGACGGCCTTGGACGCGAAGGTGACGCCGTCCGCGCCGTAGATGGTGCGAGCGATCTTGCCGATCTTCTCTTCCGCCGTGTCCGTGAGCTCGTAGACGTACTTGGCAGTCGGTGGCGACGCGTCCGTGGCGTCCGCGACCTCTACCACCGCGCGCGCGAGGTCCATTGCACCCTCACCGCCACGCGCGAACCCCTCGCATTTGGCGACGCGCGCGCCGAGCCTCGCGGCAGCCTTCTCGACGATCGCGAGCTCGTCGGCCGTGTCGTTCGGGAAGACGTTGATCGCCACGACCGGCGCGAGCCCGAAGGCCTTTGCGTTCTCTAGGTGCTTCTCGAGGTGCGCGACGCCCCTCTCGAGCGCCTCTGCGTTCGGCTCTCCCGCGACCTTCACCGCCGCGCCACCGTGCATCTTGAGCGCACGCAGCGTGGCGACGAGCACGACCGCGCGCGGCCACACCCCCATCTGGCGGCACTTGATGTCCAGGAACTTCTCGCCGCCGAGATCGAAGCCGAAGCCCGCCTCGGTGATCGCGTAGTCGCCGAGCCGCATCGCGAGCCTCGTCGCGAGCACGCTGCTGCACCCGTGCGCGACGTTGCCGAACGGTCCGCAGTGGACGATCGCTGGGCCTCCCTCTTCGGTCTGCACGAGGTTCGGTTTGAGCGCGTCGCGCAAGACCGCGGTCATCGCCCCCGCCGCGCCGACGTCTCCGGCGGTGACGGCCTTGCCTTCGTACGAGTTGCCGACGACGACGCGAGCGAGGCGCGTCTCGAGATCCGCCCAATCCGATGCGAGCGAGAGGATCGCCATGACTTCGCTGGAGGCGGTGATGTCGAAGCGCTCTTCGCGCGGAACGCCATGCGCCTTTCCGCCAAGACCGATCACCACACGACGCAAGAAGCGATCGTTCATGTCGAGCGCGCGACCCCACGTGATCTGGCGCGAGTCGAGCTCGCCCTTGCCCTTGTTCGGATCGCGGAAGTACATGGCGTTGTCGACGAGCGCCGAGAGCAGGTTGTGCGCCGTCGTGATCGCGTGGATGTCCCCCGTAAAGTGCAGGTTGATATCGTCTGCGGGGACGAGCGAGGCCTTGCCGCCACCGGTGCCGCCGCCCTTCACACCGAACACCGGGCCGAGCGACGGTTCGCGCAGCGCGAGCACCGCGTTCTTGCCGAGCCTGCGAAGCCCCATCGCGAGACCGATCGACGTCGTCGTCTTGCCCTCACCCGCGGGCGTCGGGTTGATCGCCGTGACGAGCACGAGGCGCCCCTTGCCGCGCGCCGACTTGCCGATCTCGTCGAGGGCGATCTTCGCCTTCCACTTTCCATGACTCTCGAGATTGTCGTCATCGATGCCAAGCTCGCGAGCGACGTCGACGATGGGTCGTATGGTCATTGGGATCCTCCTGCTCAATCGACGTTCGTACTACCGCTTCGGATGCTTTCCAGAATCGTGTCGCCGCGTGTGCCTAGCCGTAACGTTTCTCGAACAGCTCGCGCACCGCAGGCAGCTCACGCATCATCGCCAGCGAGTGCTTCGCGTGACCGTGCGCGTAGCCGTTGCCGATCATGAGGTCGACGTCCTTGCCGACTCCCTCCGCGCCGAGCGCCGCCTGAGTGAAGCTCGTCGACATCGCGAAGAAATAGGTCGTTCCGCGATCGCGCGTGCACATGATCGCGCTCATCTCGGCGCCGTCGACGTTCACGCACGAGAACGTGACGTCTGCCTCGCGCCCGCGGGTCGCGCGCGTGACCGCCGCGTACACGGCGACGGGATCACGTGCGTCAGCGTGAACGACGGCGTCGCATAGACCAAGCGACTCGAGGTCCGCGGCGTACGGCGCATGCGCCTCGACTCCCACGATCACGGCGCTCGGGCCTCCACGACGTCGAGCCTCCGCGGCGCACAGCACGCCGCTCTTTCCGCCCGCACCGAGCACGACGACGCAAGCGCCTTCTGTAACGAGGCGCGCGACTTGAGGTGCGGCTCCGGCGACGTCGAGCACCGCGAGAGCGAGACGCTCGGGCAGGTCGTCGGGCATGCGCGCATACGGAGACGACGCGAAGAGCACGGCCTCACCCTCGACGTCGAGCTGCGCGCTCGGCACGCGCACGGCCTTGACGCGATCCACTCGAAGCGGCGTGAGCGACAGTGACACGAGGGTCGCGACCCGGTCCCCGACCGCCACCTCGCCGAGATCGGACCGGTCTGCGCTCAGCTGCAGCACGCGTCCGAGGAGCATCCCCCCCGAGCCGGTGACGGGGTTGTGCTGTTTGCCCCGCGCCGCGACCGTGGCCAAAACGCGCTTCTCGACTCCGGCGTGGACGGGCTCGCCTTGCTTGGTGGCGTCCTCTTCCATCTGCCGAAAGCTCGCCGCATCGACGTTCAGTGTCTCGACCGCCAGGAGCATTTCTCCGCGAAACAGGCGCGAAAAGTCGTTGTCCAGGCGATGGGCGGGCTGAGGCAGGGCCCCCCTCGGCGAGAGCGAGCGATGCGTGCCGAAGACGTCCCCGAACTTCTGTTTGACCTCTCTTGGCTGCATGAGGCGCCGAAAACTACCACCTTCCCGCCTTTTGGCTGGGACCGATAAAACAGGACCGAAGCTTGACCATCGCGTCTTCCGGTCGCTACTCTTTTCGTGTTTGGCGGTACCTCCTCGCACACGGTCTGGGCTCACAGAGGCCGTTTCTGTCCCCGACCTGAAGTCCGAGGCTCAAGCCGCGCGAGCACTCTCCGACATGAATGACACGTCAGCCAAGGGACCGCCGGCGAAGGGACGCTCGTTCGTCCTTCGTTTCATCAGCGGCAAGTACCAAGGCGGCGAGTTTCCCGTCGTGCCTGGCAAGGAGATCATCGTCGGTCGCTCCAGCGATCTCGACATGGTCCTCGTCGAGGACATGGTCAGCCGCAAACACGCTCGCATCCAAATGACCGATGCCATCTGGATCGAGGACCTCGGCTCCACGAACGGAACGTTCGTCAACGGCGAGAAGATCAAGCGCGCGAAGCTGAAGGAGGGCGATCGCGTCCTCATCGGAACGAGCATCCTGAAGGTCATCGCCGCAGACGGTGCTGCACCCGAGAGCAGCACCACGGACGCGAAGCGCGGGCTCGAGAGCGTCGCGGCGCAGCGCCGTACAAGCCAAGCGCGCACGATGAGCGGCGCGATCGAAGAAGTGCCGCTCCCCGACTTGCTGCAGCTCTTCGGCACCTCGAAGAAGAACGGCGTGCTCGTCATTCGAACCGAAGACGACGTCGGCCGCATCTACTTGCGCAAGGGCAACATCTACTACGCGCAGATCAACGACATCGAAGAGGTCCCGCCCCTCAAGAGCTTGTTCCGCATGCTCACGTGGCAGAAAGGTCTCTTCGATCTAGACCCGCCCGACGAGCGCACGCACGCGAACGACATCGACGTCAGCGTCCAAGAAGTCTTGATGGAGGGCCTGCGACAGCTCGACGAGTTCGAGCAGATCCGCGGGGAGCTCCCCGATCTCAACGGGCGGCTCGCGATGGTGTCCCCGCTGATCCCGCCGCTACGCGACCTCAAAGCGGAGGAGCTGGACGTGTTGCAGCTCGCGCACAACTACGGTCATGTCGAGACAGTGCTCAACAAGAGCCTCGCGACGGATCTCGAGACCGTGCGCATCGTGCTCAAGCTCCTGAAGGCTTCGTACCTCCGCTCGGAGTGATCGCTTCAGGTTCAGTCCGCTGAACGACGGAGAATGCCGTACGGCGTCGCGGATTGTCAGCATGCTTACGGTTCGGTTCGGTCACGTCGAGACCGCTGAACGCGCGGAGACTGCGCACGGCATCTCGGATTGTCAGCATGCTTACAGTCCGGTTGGCCACTCCACAAAACACGAACGCCCCGATTCCTTTGGGGGAACCGGGGCGTCGAGGGTGAGTGCGACTAATTGTTATAGAGGATCGACAAGTGGCTGAGCGAGCGCGTCTGATCGAGGTTGGACACGTAGCCGGTCAGGATGTTCGCCTTGAGCGCATCCTTCGGACTCTTCATGTCATAGATCGGATACTTGAACCCGTCCGCATCTGCCGGCAGTGTGCCGGTCACGTTGTAGGCCTCGCCAGCGAGTTGATTGGCGTACTGAATCATGCGCGCACCGACGGTGCGTTCAGTCTTGCCGTTCTTCGCTTCGGAGATCGTATTGACGGTCTCTTTGCCATAGGAGCGGGCCGCGTAGACGATCCCAGAAATCGGATCGCGGAACCTGACCTGCTCGGCGGGCGAGATACTGACCGTTTCGCTTCCGCCAGGCGACCAGACTCGCATCTGACTCGCCCAATCGGTGGTGAGATTCGATGTGCCATAGATGAACGCCGAGATGAGGCCAGGGTACTGCGCTTCCCAACCCACGAGCGGAGCGAGAACGATGGCGCCCGCCGGATAGTCGAGTACCGGCTTGGTCTCGTCCCACTTGTCCCAAGCCGGGTATTGAACGTGGCCTGCGACACCGTTGGTGCCGCTGCCAGGCATCATGTACGCGCCGAGCCGCATCGGATCGAGGGTCATCGCGTTGGCGATGAGACGACGAACCTGATTGGGGTAGAGCGAGTAGAAGCTCAGGTTCTTGTAGCGGCCGTCGATGTAGTCCTCTTTCGAGTTGGCGATGAAGTGGTTGTTCGCCTCGAGGAGGTAATAGATGACGTTTTCCTTCTCGTACGACGTGCCCACTTGGGTCTGGTACTCCGACCACCAGTAGCCCTTCGAGTAGTCGTAGTCGTTGTGAATGAAGCGACCTTCACCTGAGCCAAGCGGGACGACGAAGTCACCGTTCGGGGTGTTGATCTGCCCGCCGAAGTCCTCGAGCTCTGCGTACGCCATTCCGTCGCGAGTCTGAGTTGCGTAGGGGCCCGGCTCTGGACGCGTGAGGACGCGCGCGAAGAGGTTGAACGCGTCTGCTGCGCCGAGGCTCAGCGGCATCAGATCGCCCGCGTCTTTCTGCGACGCCGAGGGATTCTGGGCGAAGCCGACGAGGAGCGCGAGGCTCTTCACCATGCCCTGAATCTTCTCGAAGTAGCGGCTATTGACGCGCTCGACTTGCGTATGCGTGTTGAACAGCGACTTGTCTCGACGGAAGTTGTCGAAGATGTAGCGGTTCTCGTACGTGGTCGTGAGGAACTGGATTTGCTCGTATGCGTCCGCACCCGCGTCGAAGCGGAACACCGGCACGTTGCCGAAGTCTGCGAACTCGTCGGAGCCGAACATGTACGGGTGACGCGTGCGTTGAGCGTTCCTCGGGTCCGTCTTGACGACGCCCATGAAGCTCACGAGGTCGGGACGAACGCCGAGGTAAGCTGCGCCGTACTTCGGCACGGTGGCCATGTCGCGCTGCGGGACGAACTCGAGCGGGTAGCCCGTGCACTTCGCGCTGAGCGGGTCGTTCGGGGTTCCGCCGGTGCACTTGCCGAGCGTGCCGAACTTGTCGTTGTACGTGCTGTAGTGGTAGCCGCCGATGGTGCGACCACCGATGCCGCCGAAGCCGTCGAGCGCTTGGAGCCAAGCGTCGCCTTTGGTCACGGGACCTTTGCCAGACGCGCTCTTGTACGCGGGGTCGTAGATGGCGTCTTTGTCGACGTCCACGACGTCGCCGTAGCAGAAGCGCATCGCGGCCTTGTCGTAGGCTCCGAGGTTGTTCATGTCCTGGGTCTGGTCGCCCGGGTAGTCCATGACGGTCGTGGAGCCCCACTTCCAAACGAGGTTGTTGACCTCGCTATCGGTGACGGGGTCAACCCAGCGGGGACCGACGCAGTCCTTGCCGTTGGTGTGCGGCGTGGTGGAGTCGAGCGGGAGGGTGCTCGAGAACGGGCCCTTCGTGCAGTAGTGCTCTTGGCCGTTCTGCGTGCGGAGCTGCCAGTACTCCTTGAAGTAGTTCAAGGCGTCGAGCGAGCCCGTGAAGTTGTGGCGGAGGCCCATCGAGTGACCCATCTCGTGCGCGATGACCGAGATGTGGAACTGCTCGCGGATCCACTGGTGGAGCGCTTGATCGCGCTTCGCCTTGAGGGCCGGGTAGTTCGCATCGTTCTTATCCGGAACCGGATAGAGGCGCTGCGCCTGGCGAGCCATGCCGACGAGCGCGTCGGGCTCCGGCTGCTCCACCTGACACGATGCGTGCTTCGCCATCATGACGTCGCGCTCGTGACGGAGCCACTTCTTCAGCTCCGGGTTTTGACCGCGTAGCGGCGAGACCTTCGCGAGCGTCTTGTCATCACCGGCGACGGGAGTTCCCGGGTTGAGGCCCGCGAGCTGGATGTTGTCCGGTGTAGCGAGCTTGGTCTCGAACGGCGTTCCGATGAGCGCCTGCCTACGCGACTCGAAGGTCGCGTCGAGCGAAGGGCCCATGTTCGTCGCGAGGTTCTTCGCCGCCTTCTCGTTGCGAATCTCCACGGGAAGGTTCGCGTCTGCCGGCGTCAGGCCGTTGATCTTGGAGAGGCTGGTGTCGATCGAGGCAAGACGATCATTGATCTCTTGGGTCGAGAGCGTCTGCGCTTGGTGGCCTGCGGTGCCGAGCTTGCTCGCGTTCACCCAGTCACGCAGATACGAGCCGCTCGCGATCTGTTGGTCGCTGATCTCGCCGTTGATCCAACGCAGGAGGTCTTCGGTTCCTTGCGACGCGATGTCGAGAACGTGGCCCCACTCGTTGACGCTCGTCGCGACCTTCTCGCCGGTGAGCGGGTCATCGGCGTCCACCATGATGCCCCACGGTGAAGGCTGCTGCGGGCTGCTGATGATGTTGACGCTGTTGTAGCGAAGGTCGCCGAGGCGAGCGACGAGCCCGGCCTTGCCGCACGCCGCCGGATCGCTGGCGATCACGGGGCTGTGGCAGAGCACGAAGACTTGCGAGATCGTCGGGGTGTCCGAGTTGGAGTCTGCCATCAGGGCATCCTCTTCGATCGAGTAGCCGCCGCTGCCGTCAGAGACGCCGATCCTCGAGGTGTCCGCGCTCACGCGATCGCCGTCGGCCTTCATGCCGATGAGCGCAGCGCGGTTGACGGCAACGTTCCAGGCATTGAGCGCGATGCGCGTGGAGGCGAAGAGGTCAGGCGCGCTGTCTCCCGAAAAGTACCAGGGGATCGTCTTGACCTTGCGCTCGTGGAGCGGAAGCGTGCACTTGTGTGAGAACTCGTCGCAACGCGAGCCTGGGTGCGAGACGTTTCCCGCAGCGTCGGCGAACGCGCACTCGGTCTCCGTGTAGCCATCCGCTGATTTGCGGTGGATGTCCGCGCCGACCGGCGTACCGGGGTACGGGCTGCCCTTCGCGTCTGCGATCGGGAGGCCTTGTCCGTCGAGGATGAAGTCGCCGTTGGAGGTGCTGCGATACTTGGCGATGTTGCCGTCTGCGTCGCGCCAGTAATCCAGCCCGCACTGCGAACCCTGGATGTGGCTCTTCTCCCAGATGTTGTACTTCGCCGCGAAGCGGTGCCAGCGCTCGTCCACGATTCCGTAGTTGCGGTCATAGCCGCGACGGTCCTGCGTGAACCAGCCGAACGCGTCCATCTTGTTGCCGTCCCAATCCGACGGCTCGTAGTCGCGATCGACGACCTTGCGGAACGACAGACGGAGCGTGACCTCCGTGGGGTTGCAGTTCGCGTACTGATTGCCGAAGAAGAAGCACGCCGGATAGGTTCCGTAGGGCGTCTCCACGAGCTGGGGCGTTGCGAACGCCTTGCTGGTGATGTCGAAGTAGCCCTCTTCGGGCACGATGACCGGAGCGTTCGGGCTGTTCGGATCCGACTCGTAGTACTTCATCGGATCGAACTTGACGCCACCGAAGAGGCCGAGCTGCGAGAGAGTGTCCACTTCGTAGCCGTCCGTGACCATGTTGGTCGACCAGTCGACGCGCATGAACTGGCGCTGGTACCAGGGGCGATCGGTGGTGTTCTCGCCGACGACGTTGAGCTCTTCCCCGGTGGAGGGGTTGTACTCACGGCGAACGTCGAAGTGGCTCGTGATGCGGAACATCGCGACGACTTGGCCGTTGTTGGTGGTCTTGGTGCCGTTGTGGTCCGTATTGGCGATGTGCTCGTGGGTCTGACGGCCGACGAGGTATCCCTCTTGGATCTCCCACTTCATACGGCTCAGCGGCTGAGCGTAGCTAGCGGTGAACAGGCCATCCTGCTCGGCGCCGAACGGGACGTCCACGACCGTGTTGCGCAAGTAGAACTCGGGGTCGTCCTTGGGGTCTTGCAGGTTCGCACCCACGAAGAAGGACTTGTCGAGCGCGCTGGGCTGAACGTGGTTGATCGGGTCACGCTCTTGCGCACACCCCACCGAACCACCCACCACGGCTCCTACGATTGCCGCAATTCCGAGTCGTCTTGTCCACTTCGGTTGCATCCCAGTCTCCTTCAAAGCCGCTTGAGCGGCTGACAGCCAACAGCCAAAACTAGAAACCACAAAATCGGGAATGTCCGCGCGCGGTGCGCAGCTCAGACCTTGAAAGCAAGCGCCGAACCATAGAGTAAAACTCAGAGATTACGAACGATTATCAAAAGTCCCGTCGTCGTTTGCACGGCATGTCCGCCCGGGCCTGTTAGTTTCGTGACTGCTCGTTGGGGAAACGAACCTCGACGGCCCGTGCGTGCCCTTCGAGGCCCTCGAGCCTCGCGAACGCGGTCACTGCCTCCGCCTGTTTCGCGAGCGCATCGGCCGTGTACGAGAGGATCGACGTGCGGTGGTAGAAGTCATAGACGCCGAGCGGTGACCCGAAACGAACGGTGCCCCCAGTGGGAAGGACGTGGGACGGGCCTGCGACATAGTCACCGACCGCTTCGGGCGTCAAGGCCCCGAGAAATGCGGCTCCCGCGGCGTCGATCTGGTCCAAAAGGGCTTCGGGAGAGCGGACCTGCAGGCTGAGGTGCTCGGCGGCGATGGCGTTGGCGACCTCCGCGGCGCGCGCAGGGGTGGAGACGACGAAGGCGGCGCCGTTCGTCGAGACCGAGGCTCGGGCTATGGCTTGACGTGGCAACCGTTGGAGCTGCTGCTCGATCTCGGTCGCTACCGCATGCGCCATCGACTCGGAGCTGCAGATCAGCAGCGGATACGCGGACTCGTCGTGCTCGGCCTGTGAGAGCAGATCGGCCGCCACGACGCGCGGATCGGCTTCGTCATCGGCGACCACGAGGATCTCGCTCGGGCCCGCGATGCCGTCGATGTCGACCGCGCCAAAGACCAGGCGCTTGGCGCACGCGACGTACGCGTTGCCGGGTCCCACGATCTTGTCGACGCGCGTCACGGACTTGGTTCCGTATGCCATCGCGGCGATGGCTTGTGCGCCGCCAGAGTCGAGGATCGCCGTCACGCCGGCGAGGTGCGCCGCGGCGAAGAGCGGCTCGTCCGTTTCGTCGCCCGCAAGCGGCGTCGCCAGCAAGATGTCTCGGACACCTGCGACGTGCGCGGGGATCGCGGACATGAGCACGCTCGACGGGTAGCGCGCCTTGCCGCCCGGCGCGTACACACCGACTCGCGCGAGCGGGCGCACGCGCGTACCGAGCGTCACTCCGTCCACCGTGTACCGAAAGCCGGGATCGCGTTGGTGCTCGTGAAACGCCATGATTCTAGCCGCGGCGAGCTCCATCGCTCCTCGCGCCGCGGAGGGCAGCTTGGCGAGCGCCTCGGCGCGCGGGAAGTCTCGGAGCACCAGCGGGTTCGGTGTGCGGTGGTCGAACTGCTGCGTGTAGCGGAGCACCGCCGCGTCCCCCTCCCGCGCGACGTCCTCGAGAATCGCTCGAACGACTGGCTCCACGCGCGCGTGATCGCTCTCGCCGCGTGCGGCGATGCGTGCGAGAGCCAGTGCGAAATCATCGGAGCCGTCGGTGTGGATGGCGAGCATGAGAGCGGTGATAGCCCGGCGCTCGTCCGGCCGAAACGGGCACGACCGCTGTGCTAGCGTCGCACGCGTGAGAGGGCTCCTCTTGGCCGCAGCGATCACCGCGTGTCTGTGCGCGTGCCCGAAGAGCGTCCCTCCGTGCGCCTACGTCGATCGCGGGCCGGACGCTGGACGCGTGGCGATCGTGAGCGGCGCGTGCTTCGAGCTCGCGTGCCCGATCGGCTCGGTGCCCACGCGCGCGGGTCGCTGCGAATGCAACGCGGGACTCTCTCCGCTCCTGGGTGCGTGCGTGAGCCAGGAGATGGGCGACGACTTCTGCGGCGCGTCAGCACGCTTCGCGAACGGTGCCTGCACGACCCATCCCTGCGCTCCAGACCAAGCGCTCGATCTCGAGTCTGGCGCGTGTCTCCCACGAGCGTCGGCGAACGCTGTGAGCAGGCTCAAGCTCGAGGACGACGAGCACGCGAGCTGTCACACGAGCGGTCGCGTCGCGGTGGCGAGTCACGGCGCTCTCCTGTGTATGCAGCCAGCGAGCCTATGCGGTCGTGGCGCTCGCGATGCTGCGTGCGCACCGGCGGCGTGCGAAGCGGGAGAGGTGGAGGACGAGAGCTCGGGGAGATGCGCGCGGATCGTGAAGGCCGTCCCGGAGGGCTACGTCGTCGATGTCGGCGCGTGGACTAGAGCCGTGCTCGGTCCCGACGGTGGAGCGGGTACGCGCGTGCTCTGCTCACCGCTCGTCGCTGCGGGCGAACAGCCGCTCGTCTATGGGCGGGTCGACTTCAGGGTCGACCTTTCTTTCCCAGACAACGACGTCTCTCTCGTCGCCCCCAATGTCGTCGTGCAGTCCAACGACGGGCGCGCGGTCCCTCAACCGCTCGCGACGAACGCCGTGCTGTCACTGGTGCGATCGCTGCGCATGTTGGGTGGCGTCGCCTCCGCAGGGGTCGTCTCTGCGCACGTCGTGTGCGATCTCGCGGCTCTCCAAACGACCATGGCAGCGCGCGAAGGAGACAGCGGCCTGCACTGACCTGCCTGGTATTTCGGCGGTGTCGGTACACTTCTCTCAGAGACGGAAACTTTGGGAGGTTCGAGATGACGACGCTTCGCACTTGGTTGAGCGGGATGGTGGTAGTGGGCGTGGTGATCGCGTGCGGAGGCAGCTCCGGAACCACGGTCACCGGGACCGGCCCCGGAAGTGGCCTCTGCGCGACCGTTGGAGCCTGCGGAAATCAGCAGTGCGACGCGACCCTTGGCTGCGTCGACTGCCTCTCCAACACGCAGTGTACGGGCGGCAACAAGGTCTGCTTCCAAGGCGGCTGTGTGGGCTGCGGGACGAACGCAGACTGCGGCGCGGCGAACCCCTCGTGCTGGAGCGATCGCCAGTGCCACGCTGCATGCAAGACCAACCAAGATTGCCCGAATCAGGCCCAGATCTGCAACACCGTGACGGGCGCATGTTTGCAATGCCAGGCCAACAAAGACTGCCCGCAGCAGCGTCCACTCTGCAACGTGCAGACGTCGCTCTGCGTCGCGTGCCTCAGCAACACCGATTGCGGCGCGAGCGCGCCAAGGTGCACGACGAGGGGGCAGTGCGTGCAGTGCACGTCCAACCTCGACTGCGGCGCCGCGACGCCGATCTGCGACCCCCAGGAGCTGCAGTGTCGCGCCGGCTGCAGTAGCAACGCGCAGTGTCCCAACAAGGACCGCGCCATCTGCGACGTGAAGAACTCCGATTGCGTGCAGTGCCTCACGAACACCGACTGCCCGCTCACGGCTCCGGTTTGCGGCAAGGACAATCGCTGCGGCAACTGCGCGAGCAACCAGGACTGCAAAAACCCGGCGGCGCCCTACTGCTTTCAAGACACGGCGTCCTGCGTGCAATGCAGCACCGACAAGCAGTGCCCGACGAATGCGCCTAATTGCCAAAAGAACGTCTGCATTCCCTGAAGGCGGAGCTTGTGGGGGGCGGTGGAGGGTGTAGGCTACCGATTCCGAGCGTTAGCTCGGATTTGGGGTAGAGGGCCACGTGGACAGCGATCTCGCGGACGCAGTAAACAGCCTAAAACAAGTGTTCGAGCGGCGGAAAATCCCCGCAACCTTCGGCAAAGCCAAGCCCGAGACCATCGAAGCACTGAAGAAGGCGCTCAAGATTCCCGCGCGTTTTCGCGGGTTCTTGGCGGCCGCCAACCCTGAGAACGTCGAGACGCAGACGCCGGTCGAGCGCATCAGGTTGATTCCGGCGGAGCTCCTGGCCAAGGCGCAGGCCGTCGGGACGACGCCCCCCGAAGGCGGCACGAGCGTTCCCTTGGATTGGAAGCCGGCGTGGGTGGTGATCGGGGAGAGCTCGCTCCTCGGAGACCCATACTTCCTGGACGTCTCCAAGCTCGATCCCGAGGGCGACTGTCCCGTGTATACTGCAATGATCGGCCAAGAGCGCTGGACGCCCACTCTCGCCGCGTCAAGCTTTGCTCAGTTCCTGCGTATCCTCGCGACCGCGATGGAAGTCGCGGACGGCTTCGGCGACGCGATCATGGACGACGAGGACGAGGACAGCTTCCGCGAAGCTCTCGGCCCCCGCGTCAAAGTCATCGACACCGCGGCCCTCCGCGCCGGCCACTGGACGTAGGAGTACGGCGTTTTTCGCCGATACCTTCGCGATCCCTTCGTCGGGAATCGTTGCCGTACAGGAGTACGGCGCCTCATCCGCTCATTGGTCTCACTCGGTCTCGACGAAAACCGCCGCACTCCTACTGCGTCTGGATGTTCGAGATTGGTTAGTTAGTTAGTTTCGTTTCTTGCGCGGGTTGTGTTTGTCTACGAGCGTGACGTAGTTGGGCATTTGGGGCGGCGGTAGGAGGCTGCCTCGCGCGACTTCGGCGTGATCGGGGAGGATCTCTACCATTCGGCGGAGCTCGCGCTCGGCAAGGACCTTTTCTTCTGAGGTCCACACGTCCGCTGCTCGCCGAAGCTCCTCGACTCGCGTGCCGCGCAGGTGCCCTCGGCGACCGAGTTCCAGGTAGCTCCGCGCGAGCCCCTCGCCGTCAAAGCGGTGCATCACGACGAGCTCGACCGCAACGCGCAACACGGCCTCCGCGGGGACGCGACCGTCCTCGAACAGAACGAATGCAGCTTGCAAGTAGTTGTAGAAGGGCACGATGCGCGCGCCGTAGACGTCAAACTCGTCCGGCGGTGACTGCCCTTCGAGGTGAATCAGGATGCGCTCGACGATGTCGCCTCGCTCGATCGATCGCGCGAGCTCCATGACCTCCTCTTGCACGTCCGGATACATGCGTCCGCGGGTGCAGATCTCCATGAGCGTGGCCTCGTCCACCGAGCCGCAGATCACGTCTGCGTAGAGCGAATAGACGAACGCGTCTGCTTCGGAGTCGTCGCCGAAGAGCGTCTCCTTGCGTACCCCGGGATCGTCCGCCGGCGGCGGTGTCGCGAGCGAGCGGGCGCGCAAGAGCGCAGGCAGCTTGTACCCGAGCTGATCGCGAACGGCCCTAAAACGCAGCCTCAGCATGTTCTCGAGGTTGGGCTTGAGGGTGAAGCTGTCCCACTTGATACCGTCGAGGCGGAGCTTGTCCTCGAGGCGCCTTCGCATCTGCTCCGGCGAGCCGCTCAAGATGTGCACGGACACTCCCGCGCGCACCATCTCGCGGAGCAGCGTCGCAGCTCCCGGGTTCGTGCGCTTCTGATCCGGACGCTCGAGCGCGGTCTTCACGAGATCGCGGAGCGTGTCGAACTCGGTCCGCAGGTACGTCTTGTCGAGATCCCACCGCGCGATGTGACGAGGCATCTACTCTCCGGCTTGAGAGGCGGGCGGTGGACGCCTCTTCTTGAGGCGGCGCGGGGGCAGCAGCGCGCTCTCGTTCGCGATCTTCTTGGCCATGAAGATCGCCGCGTCCAGCTTGTGGAAGCTCCGCCCGCGATAGAACTTCAGTGCGTTCGCGTTGTTCTCGGCGACCTCGAGCACGAGGTGAGTGCAGCCGCGCAGGCGCGCGATGTGCTCGACCTGTTCGAGCATGAAGCTCCCAACACCGAAGCCTTGCGCACCTGGGTGAACGGCGAGTTCTTCGACGAAGAGCGGACGCATCTCGCGGTTGTCGAAGTAGCGTTGGTTCATCCAGCTGTCAGAGCCGACGATCTCGAACGCGCACTCGGCGTACCCGACGATCGTGGACTCCTTGCTCGGCTTGCCGTCGATCGTGACCTTCTCGAGCTCGAACAGCAGCTGCTCGACGCCCTCCTCTTCGTACACCTCGAGGAAGCGCTTCTTGCTGCGTGGGCGCTGGTACTCCACCGTATCTTTGTTCACGTCTCGAAAGACGAGCTTCAAGAACTCCCACACGCGGTTCACGTCTCGCCTATGAATTCGCCGGACGCGCACCTTCGCGCCGTTGGCGCTCTTGCCCGCCGTGTCCTCTAAGGGCGCGTCAGCCATCTCGCGGCGGATACTACTCGATCGAGCGGCACGCGGCAGACGGTCCTTTGCCGTCCGCCGCGCAGCTCAGAAATCCGAGCGACTTGCAGCCGATCCGCGCCTCCTGGCCGGCTGCGCAGAACACGAGGTCGTCCCCGTCGCAGCGCGCGGGCCCGCCTACTGCGCACGCTGGCGTCGGCGAGACGCAGCTGGTGCGACCACCGCGCATCGCGCATGTGAGCCCGTAGTCCGTGCAGCTCGTCCTGTGTACACCCGGATAGCGACCGTTGACGACGCAAGCGACAGCAACGTCGCCTTCGCAACGCGCAGTCGAAGCAGACGTGCAGCGAATCGAACCCTCGGCCTCGCAGCTCGCCGTCGGGTTGCCGTTCTCGTCGCGGCTCGCCACGCAGCGCGTCCCCTTCGTGCAAGAGACACGCGAGGCGATCCCGCTCTCGCAGCCGATGAGCGCGTCGCCTGCGCAGCGCCGCTCGGGTGATCCCGCGGGGCACGCGCGCTCCGAGATGCAGCCGCGAACGACGAGGCCGCCACCGTCGATCTGCCCGCAGGTGCCGCCGAGCGTCGCGCAATCGACGAGCGTGCTCTCTTGTCCCTCGTCACCTTCGCAGCTGATGAAGCGGGTGCCGTCGCACGCGGAGAAGACCCTTGGGTGCGAGACGCAGAAGTCCGTCGCTGCGCGGTCCTCGCGTTCGTGAGTGCAGGCGTGTACCGCCGCGCAGTCGTTCGCGCGCATCACGCAGTCGGCGAGCGGGCGCTCGTCGTTGACGTTGACCAGCCACCAGTCCACGCACGTGCTCGGGTCGCGGAACTGCGAGGCGTCGTGTACGTCGGCGCAAGAGCTCACGCGCGCGCATCGGTTGGCCGCGTCCGCGAGGAACGAGTTTCCTTCGGGCGCGCGAGGGAGGTTCGTGCTCGGAGTGGCACCTCCACACGCCGAGACCACCGCGAAGGCAGCTGTGGCGAGGATGAGCGCTCCGTCAAACGGCGATCGCACGCCTGAGGTCCTCGAGGGACGTGACGAGCTCGTGCGAGCCGCTCTTGGTCGCGAGTTCGAGCGCCTCACTGAGATACGCCTGCGCTTCCTTGCGGCGTTCGCGACCGTGCGCGACGTGCGCAAGTGCGCCAAGCACGCGCGCTCTGTCTTGCCCGCTCGGGCCTGCCATGTCGAGCGCCTCGCGAAGCACGCCGTCGGCGTCCGTGAGATCTCCTGCGGTGGCGAGCGCCTCGCCGAGCTTGCGGCTGAAGATCAAAACTGCGCGCATCGGATCATCGAGCTCACCGCGGAAAAGCTCACGGCGCGCGAGCTCGAGGCCACGACGAAGCGCCAGGATGTTGCCCGCGACATCTCCACGCGCGGCGCAGCGCAAGGCCACTCGCTCGAGGAGCAACAGCGCGCCGAACGCGTTCTGTGCGTGGAACTCGTGGAGCGCTTGCACCTCGATCGGCGCGCCGAGCATATCGGCGACGCGGGTCGCCGACGAGTGCAGCGTCTTGCGCACGGACGCTGGGATCGTCGCGAGCACCACGTCGCGCAGCAGCGGGTGCGAGGTGCGCAGCGCGCCCTTTTCCTCTTCGACCATTCCCGCGATCTTCAGCATGCTCACGGCTTGCGCGAAGCGGGTGTCCTCCGAGAGCAGCGGCAGCAGCGTGTCTTCGTTCGCGTCGTCGCCGATCACGGCGATGGCCTGGAGCACCTTGCGCGCGTCTGCGTCCAAGCGCTCGATGCGCTTGGCGATGATGTCGGCGAGGCGGGACGGCGGCTGCCCCGGCTGCTCGCGCACGTAGCGCACGAGCTGATCGACATAGAGCGGCGCAATGCCGCGACCCGAAACGGAGGCCGTTCCCGTGGAGCCCGCGGACTCGACGAGCTTGGCGACGACGCTGCCCGGCAAGCCAGCGAGGATGCGTGGCTGCGGCTGTCCCTCGGGCCAGCGCGGCTCGAAGCCGGGCAGGTGCGTGATGACGAGGAGCACGGGGACCAGCGGCGGGTCCGTCACTGCGTCGACGAACGCGTTGCGGCTCGCGCCATCCACGCTCGAGAAGTCATCGACGGAGAGGATCACGCGGCGCCCGCGCGTACGAGCGTTCGCGCGGACGAGAGCCCACCGCAGCGCCTCCGCTGCCGAGAAGCGTCGCTGATCCGGCGACAGCGAGCCCTGCTTCGACTCAGGTCGCTCGAATAGCGAGGCCAAGCCTGCGCGTGCCTCGGCGGACGCTGCGCTCCAATCGACGATCGTGCCGCCGTCTGGCGGGAGCGACGCGAGCGAGATGACCGCCTTTCGAAGCGCGTAGTAGCCGACCTCGGCCCACGCAGGATCGGGTCCCGTCGCGACGACCGTGTCGCCAGCCGCAGCGGCGACGAGCAAGAACTCTCGCAAGATGCGCGTCTTGCCCATTCCGTGCTCGGCGACGATGCGCGCGGTGCAGAGCCCCGTGCGAGCCTCCGATCGTCGATCCTCGAGCCACGCGAGGTCGTCATCTCGACCTACGAGCGGGAGAGGGAAGATGGGAACGGCGAGCGACGCGCGTCGAATGGCGCTTGGTGCCTCCGCGGTGAGGAGCGCGTGCGCTGCGCTTCGCGTGCGCGCCGGAGCTTCAATCGCCACGGGCGTGATAGCCGGCCCCGTGATCGCAGAGCCGCACTCGCCACAGAACTTCTGCGCGAGCGCGTTCATCGCGCCACATTTGCCGCACTTGACGCTCGCGAGCTTCGCGCGGCTTGGCGCTCCGCCGCCGATCGACTCGAGCGCGTTCGTGAGCGCGTCCGCGAACTCGCTGGCCGTGCTGAAGCGGTCGTTGGCATCCTTCGCGAGCGCCTTCATCGTGATGTCCACGAGCACGTCGGGGATCGTGCGCTCGGGCGCGACTTTGTGCGGATCGGGCGGGGCTTTCGACAGGTGCATCAACACGACCTGCGTCGGCGACTCTGCCTCGAACGGTAGACGACCTGTCAACAGTTGATACATCACCACTCCGACCGCGTAGAGGTCGGAGCGGGCGTCGAGCGGATCTCCCCGGCCCTGCTCGGGGCTCATGTACTCGGGGGTTCCGCAGACGATGCCGGGGCTGGTGATGGACGGCCTCGACGCCTCTTGCATCTTGGCGAGGCCGAAGTCGACGACCTTGACGAAGTCACCGCCGGCGCGAACGGGCTCCAAGATGACGTTCTCGGGCTTCAGATCGCGATGGATGATGTCGAGGTGGTGGGCCTCGCTCAGCGCGGCGAGTGTCTGTCGAAGCACGTCGATGATTCGCGTGAACGGCAGGGGACCTTCTTCGTACGCGACCCGCGCGAGGTCTTTGCCGCGCAGGTACTCCATGACGAGGTAGAGCTGGCCATCCGGTGTCTTGTCGAAGTCGATGACGGCGACGGAGTTCGGGTGATTCAGGCGGCTCGCCGCACGCGCCTCGGTCAGGAAGCGCGCGACTGCGTTCTCCTCACCCACGAGGTGCGGGTGGACGATCTTGACGGCGACCGTACGGCCGAGGTTGGTCTGCTCTGCGCGATACACGCGCCCCATGCCGCCTACGCCGATGAGATCGAGGATGACGTAGCCGCCCGGCAACGTCCTGCCGACCATCGGATCGTCGGAATTCTGCGAGACCTTCCCGATGGGAAAGCCGCACGCCGGGCAGAACTGATGCGACGAATCGCACGACTGGCCGCATTGCGGGCAAGGACGCATTTGGAGAAAAGTAACACGGTTTGCGGCGTAAGGTAACGCGCAGAAAACACGGCTCGTGACTGTAGGAACGCGCTCGAACGACGGCTAGGATGCAGACGTGGCCCGCTTACGTATCGGAGAGCTCCTCACACTCGCGAAGGTCCTGACCGACGAGCAGCTTGCCTCCGCGCTCGCTCAACCTCGTGTGCCGGGACAGCGGCTCGGGGACGTGCTCGTGCAGATGGGTCTCGTCAACGAGACGCAGCTGACGCAGACGCTATCGCAGCAACTCAGCGTGCCGTGGGTATCGCTTTATCACATCGATTTCTCGCGCCAGCTGTTGGACCTCGTGCCGCACGAGGTGGCCGAACGCTACTGCCTCGTGCCGATCTTCGTACGCAAGGTCCGCAAGCAAGGCGACACGCTCTACGTCGCGATGGACGACCCTACCAACGAACAAGCGCTCACCGAGGTGAGCCAGTTCGCGGGGATCCCGGCGCGACCGATGATCGCGAGCAAGAGCGACATTCGAAACGCCATTCGCGTGTATTATACACCAGACGCTCCGGCGCCCCAGCCTGTCCCGGCGCCCGTCGTCGAAGTGAGAGCCCCCGTCGCCGCGCCGCCTCCGTTACCGCGACCGTCGCCTTCGAGGCCGCAGATCGAGGAGCCGCCGCCATCCTCCGAGTCGCTCGACAGCCCCGGCTCGGCGCCGACGATCGAGGCGCGAGAGATGTCGCTGCCTCCTCCGAGGCAAGGTCGCGCGCGACCGATGGTGGCGTTGACGCTCCTCGACGGCACCACCATTCAACTGCCTGCGCGTGGACGAAAGGCCGTGAGCGAGCCTACCGCTGGGCCGGCTCCAGGCGCGGACACCTTGACGGCGCGAGACCTGATCGCCGCGCTTCGAGCGGTCTCGCACGGCGCAGACGCTTCGGAGATCCTCGGCGAGGACCCAAAATGGCAGGCGATGTTTGCAGCGCTCCTCTCGGTGATGCTCCGTAAGGGACTGATCGCCGATTGGGAGTTCGTCGAGGCTTACCGAAAGATCTAGACCGCGTTTCATGACCGTCGCGACGAGGCCAAGGCGGGCCCGAGCACCGCGCGGAATTACCTACCGGTATTGAGCACGGAGCGCACGGCCCAACGCCGGCACCTGGCGCGCAGCAGGTTGTGGATGCGTTCTAGCGAATGGCTTGCGCGGCGCGGAGCGCCAGGATGCGCGCGTCGTCGAAGCCCGCCTCTCGCAGAATCACGTCAGTGTGCTCTCCCTGCGCGGGCGGGGCCGTGTGCGCGGCGTCGCGGTCCGTGATCGGGAGCGCGAGCTGCGGCAAGGACCCGATCTGGAAGAACGCGCGCCGGGCGACGAGGTGAGGATCGCTCATCAGCTCGTGGGGCAGGAGCACTGGCTCCAAGCAGCAGTCGCGCGCGGCGGCAAACGTCTCCCACTCGGCGCGCGTGCGGCTCGAGAAGATCTCGGCGATCTTTGCGCGAAGCTCGGCTTGGTGCGGGCCGGGTACGATACCGCTCATGTCTGCAGGGAGGCCGACACCGGTCGCGAACGCGAGCCAGAACTTCGGCTCGAGCGCGCCGAGCGCCATGAACCTCGCGTCCTTGGTCGCGTACGTGCCGTACGCTGCGATACCGCCCGTGAGGGGCTCTTCCCCACGCGTTGCAGGCGCTCCTCCGAGCACAGTCGAGCCGAGCTGGGCGATCGCGAAGCCCATCGACGCCTCAACCATTGATATATCAACGATCTTGCCCACCCCTGTTTTTTGCCGCTCGGCGAGCGCGGCCATGATCGCGATCGCCGCGTAGAGGCCGCCGCTGACGTCCGCGAGCTGAAAGCCTGGGGGCTGCGGAGGGGCGCCTGCCGGGCCTTGAAAACCGAGCACACCCGCGCGCGCGAGGTAGTTGATGTCGTGCCCCGCACGCCTCTCGAGCGGCCCGGATTGTCCGTATCCGGTGAGCGCGCACACGATCAGTCGGGGGTTCAAAGCGAGCAAGGACGCGTGCGAGAGACCCAGCCGATCGAGCACACCAGGCCTGAACTGCTCGAGCAAGACGTCGTAGCGCGAGACGAGCTCCAGCAGCGCCGCTCGGCCCTCGGGCTTCTTGAGGTCCATGCACATCGAGCGCTTGTTGCGGTTGAGCGCGAGGAACATCGCGCTCGTCGGGACGGAGCTCGTCTCCTGCATCGGCGGCATGTGGCGGAGGTAGTCGCCGCCTTCGAGGTCCTCTACCTTGTCGACGCGCGCGCCCAAATCGGCAAGCACCAGCGACGCGAAGGGCCCGGGCAGGAGCCGACTCAAATCGAGAACGCGTATGTCGTCGAGCGCATGCATGATCCGGATTCAAACTACCCCCGGCCGTGCTAGTTCGCGATCGTTATGTATGACGTTCGCGCGTTGAACGAGCTCGTCGCGAAGGAGAGCGCCTTCGTCGACACGGTCATGAACGAGGTCGGCAAGGTGATCGTCGGGCAGCAGTACATGCTCGAGCGCATCATGATCGGCCTGCTCACCGGTGGGCACGTGCTGCTGGAGGGAGTGCCCGGTCTCGCCAAGACGCTCACGGTTCGCACGCTCTGCGACGCGATCAGCGCGAAGTTCGCCCGCATCCAGTTCACGCCTGATTTGCTGCCCGCGGACGTGATCGGCACGGTCGTCTACAACCAGCAGCGCGGAGAGTTCACGAGCAAGCTCGGACCCATCTTCGCGAACCTCGTGCTCGCCGACGAGATCAACCGCGCGCCCGCGAAGGTCCAGAGCGCGCTGCTCGAGGCGATGCAGGAGCGACAGGTCACCATCGGCGACAAGACCTACCCGCTGCCGAAGCCGTTCATCGTCATGGCGACGCAGAACCCGATCGAGCAAGAGGGCACCTACCCGCTGCCCGAGGCGCAGATCGATCGCTTCATGCTCATGATCAAGGTCGGCTACCCGTCGCGCGAAGACGAGCGCAAGATCATGGATCGCATGACGGCGATCGAGACCGCAGTGGCGACGCCTGTCCTCTCGCAAGAGCAGCTCGAGAGCGCCAAGAACACGATCAAGCAGATCTACGTCGACGACAAAGTGAAGGACTACATCGTCGACGTGGTGTTCGCGACACGCGAACCCTCTCGCTACAACCTGAAGGACCTCGGCCCTCTGATCGATTTCGGAGCATCCCCCCGCGCCTCGATCGCGCTCAACATGGCCGCGCGCGCCCACGCGTTCCTGCGACAGCGCGGCTACGTGACGCCCGAGGACGTGAAGGCCATCGGGCCCGACGTACTACGACACCGCCTCGTGCTCACCTACGAAGCCGACGCCGAAGAAGTCACCGCCGAGCAAGTCGTCAAGCGCATCTTCGAAGTCGTCGAAGTCCCGTAGGAGTGGGGCGTTTTTCGCCGATACCTTCGCGATACCTTCGTCGGGAATCGTTGCCGTACAGGAGTACGGCGCCTCATCCGCTCCTTGGTCTCGCTCGGTCTCGAC
>JAYVYD010000067.1:0-4983 GCA_043784605.1 Myxococcales bacterium
CCTGCGCGTGACCTGCTAGGCACCAGGCGCTCGGCCACTGACGGTTATCCAAGCAAGCACGCAGCAGGCTGGGAGCGCGTTGCGCGTTGCGCGATGAGCCGTTGGCACGGCTTGGAGGCCTTGAGAGCCGCCTTCGGCGACCAGGCTGCTTAGAAGCGCGGCACGGCACGTCGCGTTCGAGGCCGGGTCTTGCCCTCGACCAAAAATCGGTCCGAAATCCACCCCAATGTCGTCGTCCACTCCGCGAGCCCTGGCGACGTTTCGTCGAAAACGCCCTCACCAAGTCGTCTCCCGTTCAACCGCAGACCACGAGAAGCCCCTTTGAGAGCGGCTATTTCGCACTACCAAAGTGCTGGGCGGGCGTCATCTCACCGTGGACTTGTTGGAGGTCTCCATGAGCTACGAGGAGGCGTGGTCGCCTCACCACGCTCTGGAAGGGACGACAGCTCTCGGTCGTCTCGCGCAGCGGACTGATCTCGATGAAGAGACTGTCGACGCGGGGCAAGGATCGCGTCGACATCGAGACTCTGGAGGGCAGAGATGACTCCTGATCCACGCAGCGTCGACATGAGGCGGTCGGGGCAGAGCGGAGCGGTCGAGCGGATCGCTTCATGAAGCACCTCCCTTGCCGAGCGACGGCTGGATCGCGTCGAGCCACCGCGGGGCATCCGCCGCGCGGATCGCGATGCCGACCTCCCCTGCGCGCGAAGCGAGAACGACGAACGCTGCGCCGCTCCAGAGCTCGCCGTTGTACGACCGTTGCGATCGGGCGCCCATCACTTCGGCGAGCGGGACATCCGTTCGGCTCGGCCCAGACACGATGACGCGCTCGTTCGTGAGCGCGACGACAGCGCGGGTAGTCATGCGTCCACGGCGAATGCGCGCGAACGTCGGCGGACACAAGAGGCGCTCGCCGCGCGCGGCGTTGCCCGTCACCTCGGCTTCGATCGCCGCGGTACGCTGCGCCAGGGTACGCGCCGACGCGCGGATGATCGCGACCACCAAGAGAGCGACGACGGCGAGGAGGAGGACGATGGCCGCGAGGATGATGAGCCCGAGCGACATGCCCGACGCTCGCACGTCTGCGCACCGGCCCGCAAGCCCCGTCACCGAGTGAGCATCGCGTAGTCCTACACGAGCAAGAGCGTCACGAGCGCAGCGACGCGACGCGCGTTTGGCGTGAACCCGCTTCACGAGAAAACGCGGGCACGCTGAGTGCGCGCCTCATCGAAGCCGCCCGCGGTCACGACGCCGCGATCGTCCACGAACGACGTCCCGTGGCGGTCCTCCTAGATGCGCACTGCTCGAGGCGTTGCGAAGAAGCGCCGACTGACCCTGACGCCACCGGGCCGGCACCGCGCGCCGATCGCCGAACCGTCAATGAGGAATGCTTCGATGTAGTCGATTGCATTGTCCGTCTCGTCCATTATTTCCCTCCAGTGTTGGAGCCGGTCCTTGCGAGCCTGCTCGGAGGCGCGCGCTGCGACGATGTTCAAGGATTCGGCGAGCCTTTCGAGCAGGTGATAGAGGTCGATACGCTCATACCAAGTATCGAGACGTCCATCATCGTGCAGTGCGCGAAGGCCCTCACGCGTTCGGTTCCACATCTCGTGGGCCCCGTCCTGCACGATACCGACATGAAGCGAGGGCCGGCGCTTGAGTGCACTACGCACGTCGGCGCTCATCTTCTCGACCAACTCACGCGGGTCGTCACAAGCCGCGGCCGCGTACCGAATCGTCGCGAGCATATCGCCAGCGGCATCGACGAAGCTGACCGTGCCGACGTAGGCCATTCGCCAATTGATGTCATAGGGCGCCGGTGGCCGCCGAACGCGCGGCTTTCGACGCATTCGCGGCGGCTTGGCCGGAGCGTCCGATGGGCGGTCCTCGATCATCAATGTGGACGTGCGGTCCAAGCCGATCGAGATCGCCACGGCGTCCGGAGTAAGCTTCTCGGTGCGGCGCACGATGACCTCGATGCGCATGGCCTCCTTCACGCCCGCGCCCGCAACGCGCTTGGCGATCCGCTCCAGCGTCGCACGCGAAGGCGGCAGACGATGCGCGGCTTGCAGACTGTCCACGTGGGCACGCATGTCGTGAAGCGCATAGCCGTGCGCGACGCTAGAGGCCAATGCAGGCGTCGCGCCCTCGACCAGTCCGACCGCAAGCTCCAGCGCGATCACGATCGGCCCATTGTGCACTCCGATCATTCGGTAGCTCGGCCGCCGGACTTCGAGCGGCCCGCACATGGTATGTGTCGGTCCCTCGCTCGTGAAGCTTATAGGCCTTTCCGTTCACGAGCACCTCCGCTCCGAAGCCGTCGCTCATGGTCTGCAGTTCCTCGCGCAGCGCCTCGTTGTTGATCGCGAGCGCGAACGCTTCGCGCTCGCCAAAACTCCCGTCCGGCAACGCCGCCCGCAGGGCTCCGCGGATCTCGGCGATCGCCTTCTTCACTTCGGGCTTTGTGAACAGGTCGGTTCGATTCAACATAGTTCGTGGCTCCTCGTTGCGTTGTCTGCAAACACTTCGACGAAGGAGCCCCTTCACAAAGTCATCAACTCAGCATGTTCTCCGCCATATTCTTCAGCTCCGAGATCGATCCGCGCCCCGCTGGACTATAAATCTAGAGCGTCGGAGGGACGTTGGGCGGGCCCAGAGTGCTGCGCGCGATTCGCAGGATTCCGTCGACTCCGATGCCACCTTAGCTAACCGTCCCTGGTCCTTGATAGATGCCCATGGCAATCTCACTGTCATTGACCCAGAGGGCCTGAATCGGCATGTCTCCTGGTTCAGACGTCATCTTCCAGCCGAAACCATCGGAGAGGCGCACGAGCAACATCGTCGAGTCCGAAGTAGGCACCAGCGCCACGCCAGCATTAGTGACCAGTGAGTGACCTCCGAACGAGTAGGCGTCCTTGTAGTGAGTCACTTCGTGCTTGACGATGCCGCTCGCCGACGGGGCAAGAGGTGCAGTCCAGATCACCGGGTCACTGTTGTTGTTCGTTTCGTCACTTTCTACCCAAGCGATCGTGTTGGTAGAACGATCAAAGGCGAGCCAAGTGATGTAGTTCCCGTTTCCCTTGGCAGGGACGAGCAGTTCGTCCGTGTTGTCAGGGTGCCGAAGGATCATCCCGGCGTAGGTTGAGAAGAGCAGACCGCCCGGCACGACCTGGGGCTGGCTGCCACGGGGGCTGTCTTGGAAGGTTCGACTGCCGAAAAGAAACGTGCGGTCGGGCTCTCGTCCCCAGGCGTGCATCCGGTCTGCACCCAAACGCACATCGTAGGTCTCTTAGCTCGTCAGCCGGGAGGTCGTTACGCCTTGCAGTTGCGTCGGTTGACTCCATGGCGCCCAGGCCACCGCCAATCCTTCGTCGGGGATGGATGCAAAGTATCCAACTCCGTACTGGCCGATGCCGAGCGTCGGAATGCAGTAGTGGATCTCGGGGTAGTAGGCACCCGCTGCAAAGATGACAGGTCCGTCGATCTGTTGGACGACAACGAGCACCGCAGTGTACCCACCGTATTCTGTCGGCTTGTAGAATCGTCGATAGACTGCGAACTGCTTGCCATCCAAAGCCATCACGGGCTCGTGGTCAGGAAACATCGACCCGGTCGTCTCCCCAAACCACCGGAGGACACCCCAGTCCAAAATGAGCTCTCTGCAGCCGGGGCGACCGGATGGGCACGCTCGCCACCTCCAGTCGAGCTCGGCGTTCGCCGGGTCAGCAGCGACGCGGAGTGGGCAGTGAACCGGATCAGGACTGGGTACCCAGTGTCCTATAAACGGATTCACACCTGCGTCATACCCATCCATGACATGCGCGTCGTACTCGGGGATGAAAACCGACTGGTCGGCCATGCTGCTTGCGTCACCTGCGTCTCTCGGTCGCGTGACGGGTGGAGCACCGCTATCTTCTTCTACGATCTTCCCACCACAAGAGACTGCGAGCACAGCTCCTACTGCGAGCGAAGCAATCACCCACCCGATCAGACGAGCACGTCTCAAAAGCATGGACTCATCGCGGCGCGCTTCAACTTCATTGAATGCTCACGTCATCGACCAGTGTGTAGGTCGGGTCGGCGCCGTAGTTGTCGTCGTGACTCGTCAGCGAGAGGACGACAGTCTGGCCGCCATAGGCGGAGAGGCTAAAGCTGACCTGCGTCCATCCGCTGGAGGCGACGCAGGACTTCTTCAGCACGGCCGTGAACCAGCCGTATTGGGGCACGTGATCCAATACCCGAACGTGAGCGTTCCGCCAGACGGCGACAGCTGCACGCTCTGGCTGACTGTACTGTCGCCGTTGGTCGCGGTAATCGCTCCAAGCATCGCGGAATAGTTGCCGCTATGCGCAGTGGGCGAGATGGTCTCGGTAGCGCCTGTGGGCGACCAGTCTTGGAAATCACCCGTCTCAAAGCCGCCATTCGTAACGCGACCGCAGGCAGCTACTGAAGTTGCGAGAACGCCAGTGGAGCCCGCGACACTACGAAGCCAGCTCGCACCGCAAATCAGCGGGAGCAGCTGCGAGGGGGCATAGCGCGTTGGATTGAGCGTCCAGTACGTGCTCGTTTGGTCGTAGGTCTCGTTGACCGCCCAAAGCGCGCCGTTGCGCTCTGCGGTGACGCGCGAGCTGATCGCGGCGGTGGATTCGAAGGACCTGAGCGGGACGCCATTGACATCGACGGTCACGAGTTCCGCAGGCGAGCCCCCACGGACGGTGAGCGAAATCGTGAGCGCGCCGGTCAAATCCGCAGAAAGGAACGCCTGTGTGGGGAACGCGGCAGAGGACACGGGGAGCGTCGACCAAAGTGCTTGAGTGGTTCCATCACGCTTGATCGACAAGAGGCGAAGTGCGCTGTTTCCACCGCTATCGAGTAGGTAGAGTAGCACTACTGTGTTGAAAAGTTGCCCATCTGATCCAAGTCGTGCGAGACGAGGACTATGGGCTACGAACTCGATGCGGACGGGCTCCGCCGACTGGGTAC
>JAYVYD010000068.1:0-4758 GCA_043784605.1 Myxococcales bacterium
TTCGCGTCTACGAAGATGCCGACCGTGTCGTCGATGCAAGCTGCGCTGTCTTTGGGGTCCTTCGTGAGGTTGCAACCCAAAGGTGCGTCGACTCCGGGAGCATCCTTGCTGCCGTCCAATGTGCTGTCCCCTCCGCCATCAGGCGCGGTGCACGCTTGATTGTCACATAGCGCGGGAGTGTCTCCACACGCGAAAAGACTGGGCAACAGGACAAGAGCAGACAAGCTTCGCAGACTCATGGCATCTCCTAAAAAGTGATTCTCAATTGAGCAGTTCCCACAGTTGGTTGAACTCGAAGCGTGCTCGGCCACGCGATCCACGTGACAACCGCGCCGATGAGCGCAACTGCGCCGCTGACGTACATGACAGTGCTCACAGTTGTGTCGCGACTGTGCCCGTCGAGCGCGCTTTGACGCGTCAGACAGTCCGCGCTTTGCGGATTCGCGCACACGCCGGGTTGCATAGTCGAATAGACATCACTCTGATGCCCAGCATCCACGGAGAATCCGACGCCCACACCCAGTGCTACGAGCGCGAGACTCCCAAGTACGATGGACTGCGGAGGCGGAGGCCAAGCGACCTTCTCGCGCTTCTCCTCGACGATATCGTGCACGACGACGGGTCCTTCGATCGCCTTAGCCTCACGCCGCAAGTCGACGTTCGCCGTCGCACCCGCGGACACGTCAATGTCTACCCGCTTGGGCGTTCCGTCATAGTCGACGTCGACGGTGTGCTTGCCAGGCTCTACGTCCAAAACGCCATCGTTGGCCTCCACGAGCTGACCATCCAGGTGAAGCGCTCCGCCGGGCGACTGCTGCAACGCCACGTGCCCCACCTTGGTCGAAGCATCGACGACCAGTCTGCGCGCTTGGTTCCGCTCGTCCTCGCTGATGGCCGGGTCCTTCAGGTACGTATGGAGATGCGTCAATGCGTCCAACGCATGCTTGGTCTTGAACTCCGCCAATGCGAGATTGAACAACACCTCGCGCGTCTTCAAGACCGAGTACGCCTGCGTGAACGCTAGCCGACCGCCCTCGTAGTCGCTCGCTTTGACGCGCGCGAGTCCCTCGTCAAAGCGCGCTTGGGCGTCTTTGCGCGCTTTGTCGTCGTCGGCGTGAGCCAGCGAAGTGGCCGCCATCAACGAGGCGCAGAGCAACAGAACATGAAGTCGGCGAGTCATCATTTTTTTGGGGAGAGCGAGTGGTAGAATTGACCGTAGTCAGGAGCCGTCGGATCGTCCGAGGTGGCCGTGGCTGGAATAGGCTTTGCGGTCGTTGTCGCAGGCACCGTTGGCTTTGGCCGAACGCCTGTCGCGGTCGGCCCTGCGGACATCGTGGTGACGGGAGTGGCGACCGTCGGAGCCGTGAAGGTCACGCTGGGCGCGGGCGCTTCGGTTGCGACGGACTTGACGGTCGTGGCCGTCGCGCTCGGAATGACGAGCTCGTCGGAGCGTTCGTGGTGCGGCCACAGCCACCAAGCGGCGAGCAGCAACACCGGGGCCGCACCAAGCAGAACGAAGGCAAGGCGGCTATCATTCTTCCGAGGCCGCGGATCCGTCTGAACTGCAGGGGGATCGCTCCGTCGCAGCGGCTCCTCGCGCGCCTTCCGATGCTCGGCCACCATCTCGTCAAGGCGCTCGCGCTCCTCTGGCGTCACCTCAAGGGCCCCGTGCGCCGGTTGGGGGACGGGCGTCGGCGCGACGATGACCCGCGCGTTCGGTATGGTGTGGTGTTCGCCCCGCGCGGGCGGCGCGTGCGGGGCGGCCTGATATTGAGCCGCGTCGAGACCTGACGAATCGGCGGCGGTCTTCTTCACGTCGAGTGCGAACGGCTTGCCGAGCCCCTTGAGCAGCTGATCAACCGTGTCCGTGCGAGGCGGCGGGAAATTCGGATCGGTTTCAGACGGTTTGCTTTTCAAGTGATTCTCCCTTCCCGACGTGGATGCGTCGCGGCGAAGGATGCCCCAAACGCGTCCCCGGTACCAGTTTCGACAAGTGACTCATCGGAGAAGCAACCATACGAGCAGCACAATGATAGGGCCCAAGAGCACGACTATGAGCCAAGGCGGAACGTACGGCACACTCTCGGGCGGCTCCGCATCGCTCTGGATTCTGCGCTCGTAGCGTTCGTCCTCGACCACGGTCGCATCGCCGTTCGGCGCCCGCTGTGCCGCGCGACTCAGAAGCCGCTCCATATGCTCGCGCTCCGCCGCGGTGATGTCGAGGCCGTTGCTCTTTGCAGGCGACACCTGCTCCGGAGTGTTGGCCAAGAGCTTCGCCGCAGCGTGCGCGACTTGATACGAGTCGCTCGTCGTTCCCGTCGGAGCCACATACGCGATGCCGCTAGTCGCAGCACGAGGAAGCGGTTGCGCAGGCGGCGCGGTCACGGAGGGTGGCGGGCGCCCAACGGCGCTCGCGCCTGGGGGAGCCGCGGCAACTGCGTCTGGCTGCGTTGCGATATCGCGCGCACGCATCGGGGCATCTCCGATGTGACCGGCCAGGCGGTCCCCCCTCGACGAATCCATCATGGGCGCGATGGCCTCCGAGTCGATTGCGCCAGTGATTTGGTCGATGAGCTCCTGCGGAGTTCCGGCGGGGTTGGTACTTGCGGCGTGTACGTCCCCCTTCTCCATTTTTTCGACCTCTCGGCGCACGCGATGCAAGCGGACCTGCACATCGGAGGCATCGGCGAATCGATCCGCTCGCTTCGGGGCGAGGAGGCGCTCGAGGAGGTCGTCCATCGGATTGATAATCTGCCACGGCAGATCTTTCGCCGCGTACGCGAGCGGCGCCGGCATTCGATCGATCCGCGCCATCGCGCCCTTCGCATCCAAGCCCTCCTCGACGAACGGGTGGTGACCGACGACCATCTCGTAGATCATCACGCCAAGAGCGAAGAGGTCTGCGCGGCCGTCGATCTGCTCGCCGCGGAGCTGCTCTGGCGCCATGTACGCCGGCGTACCAGCCGCGCCATGAAATCCTGCTCGGACTAGGTTCGCTTTCATCACGCCAAAGTCGATGAGCTTGGCGAGCGCGCCCTCTGGCGAGGCCACGACCATGACGTTCTCGGGCTTCAAGTCACAGTGCACGATCTGCTTGTCGTGAGCGAAGACGAGAGCCTTCGCGATATCGCTCCCAATCTTCGTCGCGTTCGCTGGACTCAGACGCGGATGGCGCCGAAGAATGGCTCGCAGCGATTGCCCCGCGAGGACCTCCATCAAGTAGAACGGAATACCCGCGGGAGTGGCGTCAATTTGGTACGCCTGAACGATGTTGGGACACGTGTGAAGCGCGACGAGCCCGCGCCCCTCGAGATTGAACGCTTCCATGGCCGACGGTCGCGCCGCTACGCTGGAGTGCATGATCTTGAGCACGTACGACCGCCGCACGTCCGTGTCCTCGACCAGGTAGCACGCGCCCATGCCGCCCGCCCCGAGGCGATCCTTCACGCGATATTCGCCGCGCTTGCCGCGGATGCGGGCGCCGACGTCGTGTTCGAATCGGTTCATGACTTGCACGCGGATGGTACACTAGAGCAGATGCCGTTGGTGGTGACGTTCGCAAGCCGAGAGTTCGCAATAGCCGAACTCCTCTCGACCGGTGCACCCCAAAAGTTGCCGATTATTTTCGCAAGCTCGCCCCGTGTGCTCGCGCACCTCCTGATTCGAGGCGAATTCGTCATTCTCGAAGCCCACGAGACATCGATCGAGGTCAATGACGTCCCGGTCCTGCGTGGACGCGCACTCTTTCCGGACGACGTTTTGAAGGTCGACGGTCATATGGGCCGGGTGAGCGACGTCGAAACCAGCTTGCCGCTGAACACTGCGGACCTTGCGCTCGCTATCCTGAAGCGAACGCACGGAAAGGAAGTTCCGACCGTGTTGGTAGTGGAAGGCACCGGCATCGGCGACGCGCTCGATTTGCGAGTCGAAGGTAGAGCCTACGTCGTCGGCCGCGGGCGCGCGAATGACTTCCGCATCGACGATTCTAGCGTCTCGCGTGAGCATCTGCGCGTGCTGACACGACAAGGGCGGGTCTTCGTTCGCGACTTGGAATCCGCCCACGGATCGTTTCTCGGAAACGATCGATTGGAGCCGAAACGGGACGCCGAATGGGCCACTGACAAGGCCCTGCGCGTTGGCAGCATCGTCCTGCGGTTGCGCCTCGCCAAGACCGTCAGCGAAGCTACGCAAGAGTTGGTGGAAACAGTCTCTCGTGGAGAGCACACACCTTCGGTCCAAAGCGAGCGCTCCGCAGCCGCCATCCTCCCGATGACTTTTGTGAGCGCATCCGTAGTCGCCACACCTAAACGCGCACTCACAAAGTCTCGTTCCATACGGCAGTCTGACCGGATAGTCCTCGGCCTCGGGTCTCTGCTGGTTCTGCTCTGCGTGTCGGCGCTGGTGTGGTTGATGTTCGGCCAGAAGTAGTCACTCTGGCAGGAGCGTAGGAAAACCAACGCGGTTTCTCCGGGACTCGACTGAACGGAAGGCGGGGGCTTGAGAGCGTTGGGATGGATGTGGACGGAACTCGGTGTATTGGGCCGACGACATTTCGAGACGACTTTGGCCCCATTGTCGGTCGAGAGAAAGACGGGGCCTCGAGCGCGACCCGTCGCGCGTCTAAGCAGCCTCGTCGCCGAAGGCGGCTCTCTTGAGGACCCGACTTTTCCAATAGGGAGGACCTCTCGCGGGCTGGGGCTCGGGAGCGCTGGTGGGCTCACCGAGCGAGCGGAGGTAGCGGGCGATGCTCTTGGGCTC
>JAYVYD010000069.1:0-2662 GCA_043784605.1 Myxococcales bacterium
GCTCGTGGCGATAGAGTCGCAAGAACGCGAACAGCTTTCCCGTGCGCTTCATGCGGCCAATCAGAAACTGCTCGCGCTTGCTCAATGCAACACTCGGAACCCAATGCGGAACGACCCTCGACAACCTCCGCCGAACGCTCGACGGGCCCCAAAGATCATGCCGCCGTACCGATGTCGATCTTCTCGTGTAAGTGATCGGAATGATCGGGAAAGTGAACTGATCGATGCTCTAGGGCCAGCCTGTTGGGCGCCTCTGAGAGGATCGGGCGCGATTCCGGGACGGTCTGTCATCCTGAGCGAAGCGAAGGATCCCCTCGCGTCCGCTGCGATCAACGCGTGCCGATGTCGCACGGGGGATCCGGAGCGAAGCGAGGGATGACACTTGGGTATTCCGGAATCGCGCGCGGTCATCATCCAAGTCGCGCCTCATTTAGAGGTGAGACAAGTTGGCTTCCAAAGTTTATGGGTTAGGGTCCAGCTGAGTCTCGCGCTGACCCGATCGTGGGGAGATCCAGATTGAACGTAGTGCCTCCTCCGACGACCGATTCATAAGTCAGCATTCCGCCATGCGCCCTCGCGATTCGCTGGACGAGTGGCAACCCGAGGCCGGTCCCGGAGGGGCGCGTTGTGAAGAACGGTTGGTAGATCCTCTCACCGAGCTCGGCGGGGATCCCCGCGCCGTCGTCCATCACCGAGATGCGAACCCACGCACTGCCGAGGCGATTCGCGCTGACTCGCACGGGCTCCTTGCGGTCGTCCGCCTGCATGGCGTTGGTGACGAGGTTCATAAGGGCCTGACGCACGAGGCGTGAATCCAACTCCACGTCGGGGAGGGTCGCTTCGACATGCACGATGAGCGACTCGCCCGAGGCGACGCGAACGCCCTCCGCGACATTGTCCAACATCGGCCTCAATTCGCACGGGACCATGCGCGGTGCGAGGGGGCGAGCGAAGTCGAGGAAATCGTCGACGAGGCGCTTGAGGCGCTTGGCCTCTTCGTCGATGATCCCGAGGAGCTTCTCGCTGTCCTCTGGGTTCTTGCGCAGAAGCGCCGCGGCGTTGAGGATGACGGCGGTGGGATTGCGAACCTCGTGGGCGACCACCGCGGACATCTCGCCGACGGCCGCGAGTCGCTCGTTGTGAACGAGGCGGTGCTGCGCCACCTCGAACGCCTCCGCGTTCTTGATGGACCGCCAGGCCAGCGACGTGCCCACCAAGATCAATAGATTCAAAAATGCTAGGTCCAATAGATAGGGTGTTTGGACGACGTCTGCGCTCGCGAGACTGTCATTGACGCCGGCGATGAGCAGACCCACGAGCCCAACCGCCTCCGCGCGTTCCGTCCAGCCCGAGCCGCGAAACCGCTTGATGGCGCGATAGGCCAAGATCAATCCACAAATGACCCAATAGGCGTTGACGATATTGCCAACGGTCGTCGTGGGCTGATCCAGATAGCTGATGCCGAGGGCTGGCACGCCATGCACCCACGTGGTCTCCTTACTCGCTACGCCAGGCACGAGGCTCAACGCACCACCGAGCACCGCACCGGCCGCGAGCGCTTTCTCGAGCATGCTGAGCGTGCGCGCCTCGCGTCGCGCCGTATACACATACCAGCTCGCACCGAGCAGCCCCATGAACAACATACTGAGGCGGACCGCGAGGCTCGCGAGCGTCACCGACGACGACGAGAGCGCCGCATTACAAGCCGCATAGAGTGCGCTGAACGTACAAGTGGTCGAGAACCCGCGGAGGTCGCGCATGCCGGGCGCAGACGAGACGAAGTACGTCACACCGGCGAAGAGGATGCCGACGAAGCACACCGACGAAGACACGAGCGTCGCGAGGTTCACCGGGTCGATCCTAAGCGCAAAGCGCACGGCCCGTGCACCTGACCGTGCACGTCCACAAAATCCGTCGAACAACGGCCCGAGAGCCATGCGGCTATCGACGTCACCCGAAGCCAAGCATCGAACGCGACAGCTCGCGCTTTGCGAGCTCGTATTGATCGCGCGCGAACGGGTCGACCAACGCGAGCGCATGCAACACCATCCACAGAGTCGAGCCCTCGGGACCATCCATCACGGTGCCGTCGTACGCATGCCGTGAGACGAGCAGTCCCGTCTTGGCGTCCGTCAGCTTCGCCTTCGCCGTCTCGACCCATCGCTTGGAGAGAGCCGAGTGGTCCGTCCGGTCGAGCGCGTCGCCGACCGTCAGCGCCGCAAGAGCGACCGCATTGCAAAACGCCCAACACTCGTCCGGGTAACTCTCAGCACTGAGCACGGGACCCGCGCTCATTCGCTCAGTAATCATCGCAACGCGCTCCTCGAGCGCAAGCTTGTGCGCCGCGTCCTCCTCCACGAGCCGCCGCAGCCCGAGCATGAGCGCGATCTCGCCATCCACGAACAAGCTACGTGGAGGACTCACCACAAATAGCTTCGCGTTACCATAAGGCAGCAGAAAGTAGGCAAACCCATTGTCACGCTCGAGCGCCAAAGTCTCCGAAATGATCCGACCAATCGAAGCCAAATAAGCCTGCTTCATACAAGAATCGCGAAGCGCCATATTAGCACTACTGTGTTGAAAAGTTGCCCATCTGATCCAAGTCGTGCGAGACGAGGACTATGGGCTACGAACTCGATGCGGACGGGCTCCGCCGACTGGG